>NZ_CP155619.1:1560124-1872149 GCF_039697315.1 Pseudomonas abietaniphila
TTGAAACGGCCGGCGGACACCAGCCAGGCGCGCGGGTTATCGGGCATTCCCGCGTGCGGCCATTGCTCGATGGCCGCCATGAAGGCGTCCTGTAACGCCTCTTCAGCCCGCTCAAAATTGCCCAGCAGACGAATCAGCGTGGCGAGGACACGCCGTGATTCCTGACGATAGAGGCTATCGACGTGCGCCCTGATGACTGACGTGGCGCCGAGATCGTTCTTATTAGGGTTATCGCTCATGCCCACACTCGCCGACGACTGTTCCGATAGGGGTCGGCCAAGCGTAGTAGGGGATCGGGCGTCGCTCAACGACGCCCCGACGGTCAGTGACCGCAGTGCGCCGCAGCGGTGTCGTCAACCTGCATGCCTTTGCGCATGCCGAAGAACAACGCGGTCATCAGCCCTACCGCGCCCATGATCACGCAGTAGCCCACGCACACCCACGGGCTCCATGGCATCAGTGCGATCAGCGCCAGCGGCGTGGTGCTGGCCCACAGGGCGTAACTGATGTTGTAGGTCAACGAGATGCCCGACACGCGAATCGTCGCCGGGAACAGTCCGACCATGACCGACGGCACGACGCCGACGATGCCACAGGCCAGTCCCGCGACCGCGTACGCCAGGCTGACGGGCAACCACTGAATCACCAGACTGGCGTACAACAGGCCGACGCCGACCGGCAGCAGCAGGCTATACAGAATCACGCCGCGCCAGGCACCGATGCGGTCCACCAGCATGCCCGCCAGCACACACCCGATATTGAGAAAGACGATGCCCACGCTGCTCAGCGCAAACGTGTCGCTGGCGCTCATGCCGAACCGCTGCTGCATCACTGTCGGCGTGATCACCACCAGCGTAACAACCGCCGAGGTCAGCACGCAGGTCAGCAAGGCGGCGGGCAGCAAGGACTGGCGATGCTCGCGCACGACGGCGCGCAGCGGCAGTTCGGTCATGCCTTCGCGTTGCGCGTGCAACGCCATGAACACCGGCGTTTCGCTGAGCCAGCGGCGCAACCAGACGCCGATGACGCCAAAGACCCCGCCCAGCAGGAACGGAATGCGCCAGGCGAAATCGAGGATTTCCGCATGGCTGTACACTTTGGCCAGCCAGGTCGCGGTCAAGGCGCCGATCAGGTAACCGAAGGTCAGGCCGGCTTGCAGAACACCCAGTGCGTAGCCGCGATGCCCTTTGGGCGCGTGCTCGGCGACGAACACCCAGGCGCTCGGCACTTCACCGCCCACTGCGGCGCCTTGCAGGATGCGCAACGCCAGCAGGATCAATGGCGCCCAGTAGCCGATGTCGGCGTAGGTGGGCATCACGCCAATCAGCAGACAGGGCAAGGCCATCATCAGGATGCTCAGGCTGAACACCCGTTTGCGGCCCAGTTTGTCGGCAAAGTGCGCCATCAGGATGCCGCCCAGCGGGCGCGCCAGATAGCCAGTGACGAAGATCCCGAAGCTTTGCAGCAAGCGCAGCCACTCAGGCATTTCCGGTGGGAAGAACAACTGACTGAGGGTCAGCGCAAAGAACACGAAGATGATGAAATCGTAGATTTCCAGCGCCCCGCCCAATGCCGCCAAGCCCAGGGTCTTGTAGTCGCCCCGGCTGATCGGTTGTGGACGTGGTCGAAGAATGGCTGTCATGAAAGACCCCATTTGGCAGGTGAAAACGGCAGTTAGGTGCGACAAAGGCGCGCAGGATAGCAAAGCTGGCGACATGAGGGTGGCCGGCAGACCACCGGGCTTGCGTCACATCACACGGCATACACGCCGGGCGTCATGCCGAACTGCGCGCTGAAGGCGCTGATGAACGTGCTGACGCTGTCGTAACCCAGTCGCTGGGCCACGCGATTGACGCTGTCCCCTTGTGACAGCAGTTCGAGCGCCTTCTTCATCCTCGCGACGATGCGCCACTGCATGAGCGACATGCCGGTTTCGGCCCGAAAATGGCGGGTCAGGCCGCGACGGGACATGCCCACGCGGCGCGCCCAATCGTCCAGGCTCAATTTGTTGGCGGGGTCGGCGACGATGGTCAGGGTCATGCCGACCAGGTGCGGACTGCTGGGCATGGGCAGGAATAACGGCGTTGCCGGGGAAATCTTCAGTTCATCGAACAGCACATCGAGCTGGCGATGCTGCGGCGGCGTGAGCTCGGCCGGGCTTTCATGGCCTGCGTCATTGCCCCAGACGGCGATGCGTCCGAGCAAGGCGCTGGACAGCGCCGTCATCTCGAACACCGTGGGCCTGACGGGAAACAGCGGGCATATGTCGGGGCGCAGATAGATCATCCAGCCCTTCGCGGCTTCATGCACGCGCGCGGCGTGGGCAACGCCCGGGGGAATCCAGCCGATGTGCCGTGCGGGGACCACCCAGCTGCCGGTGTCAAGCTCAGCCGTGATCACGCCCTGCTTGACCGCCCACAACTGGCCTTCGCGATACCGATGCAGCGTGTCGTCGCTGCCCGACTGCAACGGCCCGGCGTTGATCAGCAACGGGCGTCCATCCTGGATACGGCGTTGCAACGGGTACTCTGCTGGCATGGCCCGGTTTCCCTGTTGAGAGGCCAGCCGACGGTACCAAGCCAACGGGATCGCCGCAAACACGTTCGATCAGTGCACTGAGTCGGCAGGCATTGCCCGTTCCATGTACAGGCTGCGCAGGGTGATCCCGCTCGGGTGTTCGTAGGCTTCGTCGCGGACCGCCACAAACCCCATGGCCCGGTAGAAGTCAGCGGCGTTGAGCGACGAATATAAGTACAGCCGGGAGAAGTGCTCGTCGGCGGCCATGGCTTCAAGCCCTTCCATCAAACGCTTGCCGATGCCTTTGCCCGCCTGGGCGGGTTCGACGAACAGCGCGACCAACTCGCCGCTTTGCCGGTCCAGAATCCCGTAGCCGAGCCGCTGACCGTCTTCTTCCGCGACCAGCGCACAGCGGGTGGCGAACAGCCGCAGATAGGATTCAGGCGGCGGTGACTCACTCCAGATCTCGATTTGCTCGGGAGAATAGTGGCTCGCGCAGAGCTGCCGCACCGCACGCGTACGCAGCGACCACAGCAAAGGAATTTCGGGAATTTCGCCCGTTCTCAGTTCAATCATCTTGCCGCTCCCGCCCTCGAAAACGCACGGACAGCCGTGTCCGCGTACTGCCATTGGCTCAGGGCGACAGGATGCGCTTTTGAGCTCATGGGTGAAAGATGTGCGGGAGCCAACTTGTTACGGGCCGCGTTCGGAGTAATGCGGTGGGTCAGCGGCATGAATTTTGGCTGCCACCCCCTATTCGCTGCCCTCGTAACCTCGGACGTCTCCTACAGTTACTGCGTCGTTCCGGGAATATGTGGCAGAAACCGATCTTGTGGGAGCCGGCTTGCTGGCGAATGCAGTGGGTCAGCAACATCGATTTTGGCTGACACACCCTATTCGCTGCCCTCGTAACCTCGGACGTCTCCTACAGTTACTGCGTCGTTCCGGGAATCTGTGGCAGACACCGACCTTGTGGGAGCCGGCTTGCTGGCGAATGCGGCGGGTCAGCGGCATCTATGGCGACTGAACCACCGCATTCGCTGCCCTCGTAACCTCGGACGTCTCCTACAGGGACTGCGTCGTTCCGATGATTTGTGGTTGACATCTAACCTGTGGGAGCGAGCTTGCTCGCGAAGGCGGTGTATCAGGCGACATTGATGTCACTGACCCACCGCATTCGCTGCCCTCGTAACCTCGGACGTCTTTTACAGGGACAGGGTTGATGCATGAGCCTGTGTCCTACCTCAGACCTGTGGGAGCCGGCTTGAACTGGCCTAATGATCTCGGACACTTCTTAAGGGCGATATGATTCGCCTATTCAGGAGGTTCCATGCAAGAACGAAAGACCTATACCCGCGAGTTCAAGCAACGTGCTGCAAGCATGGTTCTTGACGATAACTGTTCGGTTCCCGATGTCTGCGCATCAATGGACGTCGGTCCTACGGCTCTGCGCCGCTGGGTTGATCAGGTTCGTAAAGAACGCCAAAAAGGACAGCCCGTTGCAGGCACCAAGGCGATCAGCGATGAGCAGCGAGAACTCCAGCAGTTACGCGCCAAGATCAAACGCCTTGAGACCGAGGCCGAAATCCTAAAAAAGGCTACCGCTCTCTTAATGTCGGATCCCGATCGTTTTTCCTGATCGAGGAGCTGAGAGAGTCAGGCTCGTATCCGACCTGCCAGCTTTGTGACGCGCTGGGCGTTTCTCGCAGCGCGTTCTATGACTGGCTTCATCGTCGTTCAGCGCCGGATGCCAAGCGTGACGTGCTCCGGGCAAAGGTCGTGCAATTGCATGCTGAAAGCAGAGAAAGTGCGGGGGCGAGAATGATTTCTCAGTGTTTGAAGGCCCAGCAGCTCAGGGTTGGAAGGTATCTGGCTGGAAAACTCATGGCAGAGGCAAACCTGACCAGCAGGCAGCGCCGTCGCCACCCGTATCGCTCCAGAGGGGTTGAGGCATTTGTGGCCAAGAATCTGCTTGAACGTAATTTTCAGCCAGCAGCCATCAATCAGGTCTGGTGCGGCGACGTTACCAGTCTGATGGTCGGGAAACGTTGGTACCACTTGGCCGTGGTCATCGACCTGTTCGCCCGACGAGTCGTTGGGTGGGCATTTTCTCTGATCAATGACGCCAACCTGGTCACCAAAGCGCTCAGGATGGCGGTAGAAGTACGAGGCAGGCATGCAGGTCTGATGTTTCATTCGGATCAAGGCTGCCAGTACACCAGCCAACGCTTCCAGGCTGGACTGCTTGAGCATGGCATCACCCAAAGCATGAGCCGCAGAGGCCAGTGCTGGGACAATGCGCCGACGGAGCGATTCTTTGGCACGCTCAAATCAGAATGGGTACCCGCCAAGGGCTATACAGAGATCGAAGAAGCC
This sequence comes from Pseudomonas abietaniphila, assembly GCF_039697315.1. NCBI lineage: Bacteria > Pseudomonadati > Pseudomonadota > Gammaproteobacteria > Pseudomonadales > Pseudomonadaceae > Pseudomonas > Pseudomonas abietaniphila. The sequence goes on from NZ_CP155619.1 coordinate 1,565,018, forward strand.
AGACGGGACATGACCAGCTTCTTTATGCGATACAACCGAACCAGGCTCCACAGCTACAACAACTACCTGTCGCCAATAACCATGGAGCAGCAGGCAGCTTGATTACCGTAACCGGTGTCCGGGATTACTTGACCAGAACAGCTTGCTGGCGAATGCGATGGGTCAGCGGCATCTATGGCGACTGAACCACCGCATTCGCTGCCCTCGTAACCTCGGACGTCTCCTACAGGGACTGCGTCGTTCCGATGATTTGTGGTTGACGTCTAACCTGTGGGAGCGAGCTTGCTCGCGAAGGCGGTGTATCAGGCGACATTGATGTCACTGACCCACCGCATTCGTCCGAAGTGCGGCCCACCATTCAACAATGCAGGGTTGTTGCCTAGAAACTCACCGTCGCCGACAAGCGTGCCGTGCGTGGCGCGCCGAGGAAGAGGTAGTCGTCGCCCAGGTATTCGCCGACATCGCGCCAGTAGCGTTTGTCGAACAGGTTATCGACGGTCAGGCGGAACACGGTGTCGTAGCCTTCCAGCTTCGTGCTGTACCGGCTACCCGCGTTGAACACGGTGTAGTCGTCGACCTTCACCGAGCCTTCGCGGTTGGCGTATTTGCTGGCGCTGTATTGCATGCCGCCCAACAAGGCCAGCCCCGGAATCGGCAGGCTGTAGTCGGCTGACAGGCTGCCACGGTACTTCGGCACGTTGATCGCCTGGTGGTCTTCATAGGCCGTTGTGCCGCTGTCTTCCACCCGCGCACGAATGGCGGCGACGCTGGCGGCGATTTGCAGTTGCGAGGTCAGCCAGCCGTTGGCGCTCAGCTCCAGACCGGTGTTTTTCTGCTGGCCCTGCTGGACAAAGGTCAGGCTGCCGTCGTCGTTGGGCCGAGAGTACTGATAGGCCTGACGCGTCTGGAACACCGCAGCGGTGAAGCTCATGCGGCGCCAGTCGTACTTCACGCCCGCTTCCAGTTGGCGAGAGATCGTCGGTGCCAGAATTTCGCCCACGTTGGTGTCGAACACCGACGCCGTGCCACCCAGCGACAGGCCTTTGCTGTAGCTGGTGTAGAGCGAAACGTTGTCGATCGGCTTGTAGATCAGCGCCGCCTGCGGCAGGAAGATCGAGCGTTGGGTGTGACGATTGTCGCTGCCGTCTTCGTTGTACGCTTTCTCGTCCAGACGCACCTGACGCCCGCCGATCACGGTCTGCCATTGATCGTTGAAGCGGATGCGATCGGTGGCGAACAGGCCGTACTGACGGCTGTCCAGTCGCCGTTCGGTATGACCGACAGGCAGGTCGGACGGCGCGAAGGCGTCCGGCGTCTGATGGATGTTGCCCGAACCGACGAACTCGCTGAAATACGGACGGGTGTCCACCGTGCGGCGGAACGCGCTGGTGCCGAAGGTCAGCTCGTGTTTCAGCCAGCCGGTGTCGAACAGGCCAGTCATGGACGCCTCGACTTCATCGTTGCGCCGGGTGTCGTCGGGGCTGCGGAAGTCGTAGATGTCATACCCGCCGTCGGGCGTGAAATGCCCGGTGACCGGCGTGCTCGGGCAGTCGGCCTGGTAATAGCAGCCGTAAGCGAACGAACTGTAATCGTCGATCACCACGCGGCTGCGCGAGGCGCTCAGGCTGGCTTTCCAGTCATCACTGAAGCGGTACTCATAGCGACCGTTCATGTTCAGCGAATCAATGCCCACCGGGTTCGACCCGCTCTGATAACCCAGCAATTTGCGGGGCGAAGCATCGTGCGGCAGTTGGGTACCGCCGAGCAGTTGATAGCCTGGCACCGAGCGCTGCTCTTTGGTCTGGTACTCGACGTCCAGTTGCAGGGTCGATTGCTCGTTGATGTTCCAGTCGAACGCCAGCGATGCGAAATCGCGTGTGCCATCGGCGTGTTCAACGTAGGAACGAATGTCTTCGTGGGCGACGTTGGCGCGCAGGCCGAACTGTTTTTCGCTGCCGAACCAGCCACCCACGTCGGTGGCGATGTAGCGCTCGCCGTGTTCGTTGGTCGACACCGTCACCGAGCGCACGTCTTCGGGACGCTTGGTCTTGTAGTTGACCACGCCCGACGGCTCCGAGACGCCGCTTTGCAGACCGGACAGGCCTTTGAGCAACTCGACCTGCTCCTTGTTTTCCAGCGCGACGTTCTGCTCGCCGGTGATGCTGCGGCCGTTGATGCGATAGCTGTTGGCGGCGTTGAGCGAGAACCCGCGCACCACGAAGTTTTCGTAGTAACCCACCGGCGCATAGCTGTCGCCCACCGAGGCATCGTTGCGCAACACGTCGCTGAGCAATTTGGCCTGCTGATTTTTGAGTCTTTCTTCGCTGAACACCGAGATCGAGGCAGGCGTGTCGAGCAACGGCGCTTCGTTGAATCCACCCACCGACGCGCTACTGGCCTGGTAGCTTGATGGCTGTTCGCCCGACACCCTCACTGCCTCCAGGGTCAGTGGCTCGGCTTCCTGCGCCGCCAGCCAGGGCGAGGCGAACGCAATGCTCAGCGGCAACAGGCGTCGCGTGAAGCCTGCGGCGGGTCGATGTGGGGTGGTCATCAGGGGTGAAGCTCCAGGCGGGAATTTTTGTCGGCGCCCCTTTTACGTTCTGCACCGATTTTTTACAACCTCGACACATGCCTGATAAACCCGGGAAACATCTCGCGTCTTGCCCCTCGAAAAACAGGTGGCGGCTCATCTACACTCCAGCGCTCACCCTTTCAGGAAGTCTTCCGATGACGCCCTCGCTGCTCATGGCCGTGCTCGCTTCAGGATTTATCTACGCCATTTCCCCGGGTCCCGGCGTGCTGGCGGTGTTCGGCATCGGTGCGTCGAAGGGACGCCGGGCTGGCGCCGCGTTTCTTTGTGGGCATCTGTTGGGGGATGTGATCTGGTGCAGCACGGCGCTGGCCGCGATCATTGGCGCCAGGGTGATCGGCACCACGGCGTTCGACGTGCTCGGCATCATCAGCGGGGTGTTTCTGTTCTGGCTCGGCTGGCGCGCCATTCGTGCCAAGCGCAGCAGTGAAGACGAGCCGAAAGCGCCAGGCCGTCATCCGTTCTGGCACGGGATCATGTTCGGCCTGACCAACCCGAAAGCCTACCCGGTGGCGGTCGCCACCTTTACCGCCCTGCTCTCCAGCCGCGCCGACATGCTCAACTGGTCGATGCTGCCGCTGTTGATTCTGGTCAGCACCCTGGGCGGGATCGCGGCCTACGGCATCATCATCGGCGTCGTCGGCGCTCGACACGTACGCACGGTGTATCAACGCCACGAGCTGACGATCACCCGCCTGTGTGGCGTGATGTTCATCGGCTTTGCGATCAACGCATTGATGCACGCAGTGCCGAGCCTGCTGCCGCGCAAGCCCTGATAAGCAGCCAGCAGGAGCCGATGCGCCTGAGGCTGGCGTCAACTCAAGGCGCGCTGCAGCATTCTGTGGGAGCGAATTCATTCGCGAGACGTCCGTACGGTCGACACAGCACCTTCGCCTGAACGATTTTTCGCGAATGAATTCGCTCCCACAGTGCGGCATCAACCCATCAGGCCGTCAAACCATCCGGGTGGCAGCAGCCTCTGCGGTGATCCAGGCCAGGAAGGCTTTTACCGGTTCCTGGCGCTCGCGTCCCGGCACGCAAGCGGCCACATAGCGCGGTCCTGGCAGGCTGATGTCCGGTCGACACGCCACCAGCTCTCCGCGCTTCACACTGTCTGCCACCAATACGTTGCTCGCCAGCACCAGCCCCTGCCCGGCCACCGCTGCGCTCAGTGCGTAATGCTCATCGTCGAACGCTCGCAAGCGCGCTGTTTCCAGCCAATGCTCACACCCCGCTGCGGCGCACCAGGTATTCCAACTGATCGCAAACGCACCGGGAATCTGCCATTGCAAGTCGATCAGCTCGACGTGCGCACCATCGATGGCGTCGATCCGTTCGGGCGCGGCGTACACGGCAAACCGCTCGTTCATCAGGTCTTGATGAAACAGATTCGGATCGTCGCGACTGACCGTGCGAATGGCCAGGTCGATGCTGGAATCCCTCAGCAGATCGACCAGCTCGTTACGCGTGTCGACACGGACGTTGAATTGAGGATATGCCCGATAAAAACCACCCAACCGGGGAATCAGCCAGGCGGCCGCCAAGCCCGGTGTGGTCGAGAGCGTGAGGGTGTGCGAGGCCGTGTCAGGACAGAAGCTTTCCAGGCTGCGGCGGATGTCCAGCAGCGCACGATGGGCTTGCCGATAAAGCTGTTCGCCCTCCTCCGTCAGCATCACGCCCTGACCGGATCGCTCGAACAACAGGGCGCCCAACCAGGCCTCAAGCGTCTTCACCTGATGAGAAATGGCCGCGGGGGTCACGGAGAGTTCTTCGGCGGCGGTTTTGAAACTGCCCAGCCGGGCGGCAGCCTCGAAGGTGCGCAATGCGTTGAGTGGAAGGTTGGAGAACACCAGAAGCTCCCTGCTTGAACCGACCTGCATGAATTGAATTGACGCGGGGTCAATTTATCTCATTTTTCGGGGCGGTAAGCTGCGGATAACGTGAGCGGCATTCCCGTCCAAACCCACGGAGCACGTCATGCAAGGCCCCGCACGCAAACTGGTTCAAGCCGTCCTGTACGAAGCCATCGCGATCGCGGTGCTGTCACCGGCGATCTCACTGATCTACGAGGCAGGGCTCGCGCACGCGGGCGCGCTGTCGTTGATGCTCTCGGCCAGCGCCTTGATCTGGAACATGCTCTACAACACCGCTTTCGAGTACTGGGAATCCCGACAAACGCAGCGCACGCGCACGTTCGGCCGGCGACTGCTGCATTCCTTTGGCTTCGAAGGTGGACTGGTCGTGCTGCTGGTGCCGCTCGTGGCGTGGTGGCTGGACATCTCGTGGTGGGCCGCGCTGGTCACCGACCTCGGGTTGTTTGTATTTTTCTTCTTCTACGCACTGGTGTTTCAGTGGGCGTTTGATCGGGTGTTCGATGTGCCGGTGTCGGCAAGGGCGTGCGATGCGTGATCGCCCTGCCGACCTGTAGGAGCGCGCTTGCCCGCGAAGACTTGTGTACATCCGACATCAATGTGTGAACCCTTTGGTTGTCTTCGCGGGCAAGCGCGCGCCTACACAGGCACTGCGCGCTGCGGACTTACTGCGCCAACCCGACCTTCAGCAATTTGCCATTGTCCTCGTCGGTGAGCACGTACAGGTAACCGTCGGGCCCCTGGCGTACATCGCGGATGCGCGATTTCAGTTCGCCCAACAGGCGCTCTTCATGCACCACCTTGTCGTCTTTAAGCTCCAGGCGGATCAACACCTGAGCCGACAGCGCGCCGATGAACACGCTGTGATCCCACGGCTTGAAGCGGTCAGCGCTGTAGAACGCCATGCCGCTGATGGCCGGAGATTTCTCCCAGACGTGGAAAGGATTCTTCACCCCGTCGACGATCTTGCCTTTGGATTCGGAAATCGGCTGGCCGCTGTAGTCGATGCCGAAGGTTGAGATCGGCCAGCCGTAATTCGCGCCCCGTTCGATGATGTTGATTTCGTCGCCACCCATGGGTCCGTGTTCGTTGGTCCACAGGGTCCCGGTCCACGGGTTGAGCGCCGCGCCCTGCTGGTTGCGATGGCCGTAGCTCCAGATTTCCGGGCGCACGTTTTTCTGACCGACGAAGGGGTTGTCCTTGGGCACCGTGCCGTCGGGGTACAGGCGCACGACTTTGCCTTGCAGCTTGTCCAGGTCCTGCGCGGTCGGGCGATTGTTGTTTTCACCGAGCGCAATGAACATGTAGCCATCACGATCAAAGACGATGCGCGAACCGAAGTGATTGCCCACCGACAATTTCGGCTGCTGCTGGAAGATCCGTGTAAAGCCTTCCAGTCGCGTCATGTCATCCGACAGCCGCCCACGCCCCGCAGCGGTCCCACCGGTTTTGCCGTCGCTGCCGACTTCGGCGTACGTCAGGTACACCATGCGGTCCTTGGCAAAGTCCGGCGACAACTCGACATCCAGTAAACCACCCTGCCCTTGCACCCAGACCTGAGGCACGCCAGAGATCGGTGCCGACAGCTTGCCATCAGCGGTCACGCGCCGCAGGTTGCCGGTGCGTTCGGTCACGAGCATGCCTTTGTTGTCTGGCAAGAACGCCACGGCCCAAGGGTGCTGCAGACCGCCGACCACCTCGTCCACGGTCAGCGTCCCTTCCTCACTTTGATAAGTAGCGGCGAGGGTCTGGAGCGACAGGCTGAGCAATGCCGAGGCACACAGGCTGGCGAGCAGGGTTTTGCGGATCGTCGGTTTATGCAACATAGGCGGTTCCTTTTGGCGGGAAAGTGGACTCTGGCTGTCGTGTTGCCGGTTCAGTTGCTGCGGCGTTCGGTGCCGCTTGAAGGTCGCGAAGCGGGTTGTCGTGAAGGGTAGCCGTTACCGATGCCGCCGTTTTCCAGCGTGGGCGGACGTTGCTGGGTCGGCCCAAGGTAGGGCCCGCGCATTGTGGGCGAGATGGATTCGGTGCCTTGGCGGCTGTTGGGATTGGCCCGGCGAATGGCGCCATTGTCACTGTTGTTGTTCGAGCGGTTGGGGTAGCTGGCAGAGGCCAGCAACTGAGGTGAAAGCGAGGCGGGTGAACGCGCGCTGTCATCGGCCTGCGCTGCGTTGAGACTGAGCACGCCGCAGAACGAGACAAGCGCGAAGTGTCGCAGAAAACTGTTCATCATTTACCTTCTGAAGAATGGGTAACGATTCCGGTCTTTGATGGCGATCAGGCGCGTAGGTTCGCGCTGTGACGGTGGATGAGCAACGTGTAGGACGATTCGCTTTGTAACAAGAATAGTCGAGCAGCCATCCGGTAAAGCACCTGCCCCGCGCATATCTGGCGAGCGATTGTGTACTCTGCGTGCACTCACTTTTTGTCAGAGCGCCTTCATGTCCGATTCCCCCGCCCTCAAGGAAATCTTCAACCGCGACCGCTTGCAGCACATCGCCGATGAAACGTGGGCGGTGTACCCGGCGTTTGATCGCAACGGGTTCATGGCGAGGGCGTCGCAGGGCCTGGACGGGCTGTCGGTGATGCAACGCCTGAACCGGGTCAGCCAGAGCCTGCATACAGGCTTGCCTGAGGACTACGCCGTAGCACTGGAGATTCTGTACGCACTGGCGCCGCGACTGAACAGCGCGTTCGTCAGCATGATTCTGCCGGAGTACGTTGCGCTCTACGGCCAGGACGACTTTGCGCGGTCCATGGATGCATTAAAATTCTTCACCTCGTTTGGCTCATCGGAGTTTGCCGTCCGGCATTTTCTGCGCAAGGACTTTGCGCGGGCCATCGAGGTGATGCACGGCTGGTCGCTGGACGACAATCCGCATGTTCGGCGGCTGGCCAGCGAAGGCTGTCGGCCGCGATTGCCATGGTCGTTCCGGCTGGAGAACCTGATGGTCGATCCGACGCCGGTGCTCGACATCCTCGATAACCTCAAGGCCGATGACAGCCTCTACGTGCGCAAATCGGTGGCGAACCATTTCAACGACATCACCAAGGACAATCCCGAGTGGGTGCTCGACCAACTGGAGGGCTGGTCGCTGGACAACCCCAACAGCGCATGGATTGCCCGCCATGCCTTGCGCTCGCTGATCAAGCAAGGCGATGTCCGGGCCCTGACGTTGATGGGCGCTGGCCAGAAAGCGCAGGTCACGCTGGAGCACCTCAAGGTGACGCCCGACGTCATCCGTCTGGGCGATCGGATCAACCTGTCGTTCACGCTGAAGTCGACGTCCGACAAGGCGCAACGCCTGATCGTCGATTACGCGATTCATTACGTGAAGAAATCCGGCGGCACCTCCGCGAAGGTGTTCAAACTCAAGACGTTTGAGCTCGGTGCCGGTCAGTCGGTCAACATCAGTCGAGAGCAACAGGTGCGCAACTTCACCACGCGCGTGCATTACGCCGGTCGCCATGAGGTCGATGTGTTGATCAACGGCGAATGCCTGGGACGCAGCGGGTTTGATTTGAAAGCGTGAATCGACGCTGGTCGGTTGCTGCACAAATCTTCCAGACCCGGCGTTACGCTGCACGATAACGTACGTCAGACAGACGCAGCGCTCATCGCGAGGAACCCCATGCCCGAACGCCACTGGATCGATCTCAAGCAGGACGCGACGTCCGGCATCGAGACGATGCGCGCGCATTTCGAGGGGCATGCGTACGATCCCCACTGGCATGACACTTATCTGGTGGGCATCACCGAGCAAGGCCTGCAGCAGTTCAACTGCCGTCGACAGCAACACAACAGCACGCCCGGTAAGGTGTTTCTGCTCGAACCGGGCGATATCCATGACGGCAACGCCCCGCAAGCCGGCGGCTTTACCTACCGCACGCTGTACCTGGACCCGCACTGGCTGGAACGTGAACTGCACGCTCAGTTCGAGAAAGCGCCGGACAACGCGCAACTGGGTTTCGCCGCGACCCTGGCGGATGACAGCCGACTGGCCGTTGCCACCGCTAACGCTTTCGAGGCCATGCACAACGACGAACTGCGCATCGTCCGCCAGACCGCGTTGGACAACCTGCTGTCAAACCTTACCCGCCACCTGCACTGGCGCGCCCTGATCAGCCCCGATCCGCGCTTGCCGCTGGTGGCGCAGCGCGCACGGGATTACCTGCACAGTCATCTGCATCAGGACATCGGTCTGGACGATCTGGCGGCTGTGACCGGCGTGGACCGTTTTCGCCTGAGTCGAGCGTTCAAGGCAGCGTTCGGTCTGGCCCCGCACGCCTATCTGATCCAGTTGCGCCTGGCCCGCGCCCGGCGTCTACTGGCCCGCGGCGAACTGCCCGTCACGGTCGCGGCCGCGCTGGGGTTTGCCGATCAGAGCCACCTCGGTCGCTGGTTCCAGCGCGCCTACCGCATGACCCCTGCCGACTACCGCAGACGCTGCTCAATTCTTCCAGACTGACACCCGCCCGCGCCGCGATCATCTCTGCATCTTCACTGCCTGCAGAGTCGTCCCATGCACACCTTCCTGCCGTTCCTGTTGTTCGCTTTCGTTGCTTCCATCACGCCCGGCCCGACCAACATTCTGGTGCTGACCAACAGCTCGCGGCATGGCCTGCTGCGCACCGCGCCGATTGTGTTGGGCGCCTGTGGCGGGGCGGCGTTGCTGGTGCTGATGGTGGGGACCGGGCTGGGCGATGTGCTGGCGCGTCATGTGCACATCCAGACAGTCATGTCGTGGATCGGCATCGCCTGGCTGACTTGGCTCGCGTGGCAGATCTTCACGGCGCCGGCCGAGGCAGTCGATCCTTCTCAGGCGAACAGCGGCCCACGCCTGGGCCTCTGGGGCGCGGCCAGCCTGCAACTGGTCAACCCGAAAACCTGGATGATGGCGCTGGCGGTGGTCAGCGTGTTCGCCGGCACCGACGCCGACCGACTGTTACGCGTGGCATGGTTGTCGCTGATGTTCTTCCTGGTGTCGATCCCGTGCATGAGCGCCTGGGCGTACCTGGGTGTCAGCGCCGCCAAGTTTTGCCGCTCGGCACAGAGCATGAAACGGTTCAATCAGGCCATGGCGGTGCTGTTACTGGTGTCGGCTTGGTTGACGTTGGTGGTGTGAGGACGCTGACTCCCACACGGTCCAGATTGACGCGGAGCGTCAGTGGCTGCGTTACCACGCGGAGCGTGGGAACGATCAATAACGGCTGGCTGAATATTAAACCTGTGGGAGTCAGCTTGCTGACGAAGGCGGTGTGTCATCCAACAGTGATGTACCTGACCCGGCGCTTTCGTCAGCAAGCTAACTCCCACAGGTCCGAGGCTGCCCGAAGAGATGTGTTCAACCCTGGGTGCAAAGCCTGATTTAATGCCGGTTTTCCCCTGCTGCCCCGGACCCCGCCATGGCCCCCTTCTACGATGCACGCGGCAATATCTACGCCGTCATTTCTCCTGATGCACTGCGCACATTGGGCATCGACGTCCCCGAATCCGCCGCCGACGCCGCGCTGACCCGGCAAGCATGGACCGCCAACGCCGTCGCGGTTATTTGCGACTGGCCCAAAGGCCAACGCCCTGCGGGCAGCAAAGCGCATCGCTCGGACGGCTTGCTGGTTGGGCCGTTTCAGGACGTCGCTCCATTCGACGTGCTCATCGTCAACACTGACGGCACCCTCGCCGAACGCAGCGGCAACGGCCTGACCATCTTCGCCCAGTCGCTGACCGACGCTCGCCGCCCGCTGAGTGAAGAAGGCTTCACCCTGAGGGTTCATCACGACAACGACGACTCGGCCAGCCCGGTGCCGACCCAGGTCCTCCCGGCTATGATCGACGGTGTTTCAGGGTTCTGGCTGGACATCGGCACACCGGGTTTCGGCGCGGCAGCAGTCGGCGCGAAGGGATCGGGTGTGAGCGACACCACGCTCGATCAGCGCCCGGTCAATCGGGTGGAGCGTCTCGGCCGATTGCATCCCGACTGGCAGACCAGCGTGTTTGTCCGGGTCGGTAATCCACACTGTGTGACGCTGGTCGGCAACGCGGCTTCGCTCCCGGACTTTGAACAACTGCACGAGCAGCCGCTGAACGACGCTTTGACCCGAATCGCATTTGCCGCCGGGGCCTTGGGCGAAGGCGATCCCTGCCCCGCTGGCATCAACCTGCAGTGGGCGGCGAAAGCAGCACCGAACCGCATTCTGGCCCGTGTCTTCGAACGTGGCGAAGGGCCTACGGCGTCTTCCGGCACCAGCGCCAGCGCGGTCGCCTCCGCTGCATGGCTGAGCGGGTGGGTTCAGGCAGGTCTGGTGGAAGTGGTCATGCCCGGCGGAACGGCGCCGGTACGCCTGATCGAACAGGACGGCCGATTGCAGCAGGTTCAGCTGTTTGGCACCGCACACCTTCAACACTGAAGTGCGCGAGACTGACATTTCGGGCCATAGCGCTGTCTTCGTCACAGACAGCGCGTGTCGTTTTTGGTGTTTTGCGAACACCCACGCAATTGAGTGTGAAATTGCCACTACCGAGATTGCATCTGTCCCGCCCTTGTCTATGATCTGATCATTCGCCGCCACTCAACCCTGTGAGTGCGCGCTGCGTGAGTCATCGACAACGGACGTCAGGCGCCCACTATGGATTTCCCCGCACACCTCGCAACGTTGCGACCTTCTATCGATTCGATGACCATCAGACGATCGGTGTCCTCGTTGTCGAAGCACCTTTCCCCGCTCTGCCACGCGCCTTTCAGCCTTCTGAATGCCTGCACGCCGTCAACAGATGTCATACCGCCATGACTCAAGCTTGCGCTTGAAAGGTCGATCCTCGTAACAGCCCATCAAGGAAGACGGTCACTTTGACCGCGTTTGCAATCAGTGAGGTAGGTGGCAGATGTTCAATTCACACCGCAAAGCCGTCGAAGCCGAATTACAGGTCTCAACCGCCGCCCTGTGCCAGTCGAAGGCCAAGCTCGCGGCCATCAGTCGTTCAATGGCGATGATCGAGTTCTCGCCCGACGGCATCATCCTCGATGCCAACGAAAAGTTCTGCCTCGCCATGGGCTACCAGCCCGGCGAACTGGTGGGCAAGCATCACCGGATCTTCTGTGAAAAAGCCTTCTGCGACAGCGACGCCTACGGCAAGTTGTGGCGCGACCTGGCCCGCGGGGAACCGCTGTGCGGGACATTCATGCGCCTGGATAAATCCGGTCGTGAGATCTGGCTGGAAGCGAGTTACATGCCAGTGTTCGACAACGACGGCAAAGTGCAGAGCGTGATCAAGGTCGCTGCCGACATCACCACTCGCTCGCAGAAGGATCATGAAAACAAGAGCATGATCGATGCGATCAGTCGCTCCATGGCAATGATCGAATTCAGCCCCGACGGCCGGATCGTCACGGCCAATGAGAACTTCCTGAAGACCATGCATTACTCGCTCAGCGAAGTCGTCGGTCAGCACCACAGCCTGTTCTGTACGCGGGCTGAAGTGGAATCGCCCTCCTACAAGGCCTTCTGGGCATCGCTCAACCGCGGCGAATATCACTCCCATCGCTTCGAAAGGGTCAACAAGCTGGGCGAGACGGTTTACCTCGAAGCCACCTATAACCCGTTGTTCGATGCCAAAGGCCGCTTGTACAAAGTGGTGAAGTTCGCCAGCGACATCACCGAGCAAGTCACTGTGCAGCGTTGTGCCGCGACCACCGCGCACGACACGTCAGTGCGCACCGACGCCTGCGCACAGAAGGGCTCCAGTGTGGTGCAGCAAACGGTGGAGGTGATCGAGCAGATCTCGGTCGATTTGAACGAAGCGGCCCGCAGCATCGATGCCGTGAACAAACAGTCGGAAATCATTGCGACCATTGTGCAGACCATTCGCGGGATCGCCGACCAGACCAACCTGCTGGCGCTCAACGCAGCCATCGAGGCCGCGCGTGCAGGAGAACATGGACGCGGATTCGCGGTGGTTGCCGACGAAGTGCGCGGCCTGGCAGCGCGAACCAGCAAGGCCACGGTCGAAATCGTCGATGTGGTCAGGCAGAACAATGAACTGGCGAAAAGTGCGGTGTCGAGCATGCAGTCCAGCCTGAGCCGAACCGGCACCGGGGTCGAACTGGCCAACGAAGCCGGGGAAGTGATTCTGGAGATTCAGCAAGGCTCACGGCATGTGGTAGACGCGATCAGCCAGTTCAACTCGACGTTGCGGATTGATTGAGTGGTTATTGAGCTCTGATCTGATCGTTCCCACGCTCCGCGTGGTAACGCAGCGACTGACGCTCTGCGTCTGTGTGGACGCGGAGCGTCCTGGCAGGCATTCCCACGCGGAGCGTGGGAACGATCACGCAACGGATGCAGCATGCCAAGGCAACGAAAAACGGGGATAAACCTACTCCCCGATGTCCTCATTCCACAGCTCGGGCTTGTCGGCAATGAACTGCTTCATCAGGCCGATGCAGGTCGCGTTGTGCACCACGTCCACCTGCACACCCCGTGAGCGCAAAAGTTCTTCCTCGCCCATGAACGTCTCGTTTTCGCCGACGATGATCTTGCGAATGCCGTACAGCAGGATGGCACCGCTGCACATCGCGCAGGGTGAAAGCGTGGTGTACAGCGTGGCTTCGCGGTAGAGCTTCGCAGGCTGGCGGCCCGCGTTCTCGAAGGCGTCCATTTCACCGTGCTTGATCGCACTGCCTTCCTGAACCCGACGGTTATGTCCGCGGCCGATGATCTTGCCGTCGTGCACGATCACCGAACCGATGGGAATCCCGCCCTCGGCCAATCCCTTCTGCGCCTCTTCAATGGCGGCCTGCATGAATGGGTCCATGGTCTCTCCTTCCCCGTTTGATTCACAAAATTCAGCCCCGAATCCACGGGGCATGCGGCGCTAAGGCTTGGCTTTTTTCAGCGCATTGTCCAGCGCCGTGGACACATAGACCTTGAGCAGTTCGCTGGAACGGCCCTTCATGTCCATGCCGACATCACGTTGTTTGCTGCGGAATTTGTTGGCGATGTCCTGCGGGGGATCACCGACGTTGAGCGCAGTGAGTTCTTCAGGTGTGAAAGACGCTGCATAGGCCGCCGCCAGGTTGCGGTCCCACTCTTGCTGATACTGAGGCTGCAAATACTGCAGCTCGTCCTGAACGATTTCCTGGGCCTTGGTGCGCCCGACCGCCTCGACGATGGTGGTGAACGTCACGGTGCGCGACGCGACCTGATAGCCCAGCCAGCCCAGGCTCTCGCCCAGATGCCGGTCCTGCACGAACGCCAGCGCGCTCGGTGGAACCGGCGGAACGGGAGCGGCTTCGGCGGCCAGTACAAAACCGGGCGCTTCGAGCAGCAGGCCGAACAACAGCCCCGCTGCCACATTCAACATCATCAACGCAGTCGATCTGCTATATCCCATGTCCTCTCCCCGGCGACTTTATCTGTGTGATCAACTCATTGACTGCGGGTGACGCTAGCAGTTGAGCAACGGTTTGCCACTCGGCGAGGCGCACAACCCGCGGCGCTCAACCTTGCGCGGAAGACCGCGATGACCATTGCTGCGCGTTCATGCGGTAGATCCTGACGCCCTGTCGGTGGTACTGACTGTGGATGTAACCGCTGAATCCCAGCTTCTGGATGACCTTGACCGATGCGACGTTGGCGGGCTGGACAATGGCAATCAGCGAATCGATCCCCACGGTGTCGAAACCATGGGCCAGCGCTCCCCGTGCCGCTTCGGTGCCCAGTCCCTTGCCCCAGAACCCTGACGCCAGCCGGTAGCCGATTTCGATTTCATCGGCGTCGTCCACGCGTTCTGCATTGAGACCGCAGAATCCGGCCAAGGTTGATGTCGACTTGTCCACCACGCCCCACGGCCCGAAACCGTGCTGGCGATAGGAAAGCCGACACCACTCGATGAACTCACGCGTCGCCTGTTCGGACAACACGCCGCGCACCGAGTGACGCATGACCTCCGCGTCACCCAGAATCTGCGCCAGGACCGATGTGTCATCAGGCGTAAGTTCGCGAAGGATCAGACGTTCGGTGTTAATGGAGGGGATGGGCGTGTTCATGATGGCGGGTCTCACGGTTGATCGAATGACCAGCCATGAGCATGGCGCAAGCCAAGGCGAGTCGCCAGTTTAAAGGTTCACTCTGGTCCTGCCCCCTCACACTGAACCTGTGGGAGCTGCCGGAGGTTACGACGGTGGCGAATGCGGTGGGACAGGTACATCGTCGCTGACCGACATACCTCATTCGCTGCCCTCGTAACCTCGGACGTCTCCTACACGTATGGCGTCGCACATACCCTGTGGGAGCTGCCGGAGGTTACGACGGTGGCGAATGCGGTGGGACAGGTACATCGTCGCTGGACCGACATACCTCATTCGCTGCCCTCGTAACCTCGGACGTCTCCTACACGTATGGCCTCGCACGTACCCTGTGATGGCGTCGCACATACCCTGTGGGAGCTGCCGGGGGTTACGACGGTGGCGAATGCGGTGGGACAGGTACATCGTCGCTGACCGACATACCTCATTCGCTGCCCTCGTAACCTCGGACGTCTCCTACACGTATGGCGTCGCACGTACCCTGTGATGGCGTCGCACATACCCTGTGGGAGCTGCCGGAGGTTACGACGGTGGCGAATGCGGTGGGACAGGTACATCGTCGCTGACCGACACACCTCATTCGCTGCCCTCGTAACCTCGGACGTCTCCTACACGTATGGCGTCGCACATACCCTGTGGGAGCTGCCGGAGGTTACGACAGTGGCGAATGCGGTGGGACAGGTACATCGTCGCTGGACCGACATACCTCATTCGCTGCCCTCGTAACCTCGGACGTCTCCTACACGTATGGCGTCGCACGTACCCTGTGATGGCGTCGCGCATACCCTGTGGGAGCTGCCGGAGGTTACGACGGTGGCGAGTGCTTTGTGCCTGACACAGCGCTTTCGCAAACTGCGTAACCTCCCACCGGCCTCACAAAAGCCGAGGGCGGACTGAAAACCGATTACAGCCCAGCCGTCACCTTCTTGGCCACCTCGGCCGGGACCCAAGCGGTCCAGATTTCCGGGTGATCTTTCAAGAAGCTCTTCGCCACGGCAGAGGGTTCCAGGCGCTTCTCGCTCATTTCACCCAGGGTCTTGTTCAACTGATCGATCGGCAGGTCCACTCTCTGGAAGAAGCTCACCAGATCCGGGTACTGCTTGTGAAACGGTTCCGACACACCGATCGCCAGATGCGCAGCCAGTGAGCTGGAGCCGATCGGGTTGGGGTTGCTGGCGTCAGCCAATGTTTTCCAGGCCGCTTCGTTGAACGGCGGCTCTTCCAGCTTGATCAGTTTGAAGCGACCGAGCAGCGGAGTCGGCGACCAATAGTAGAACAACACCGGCTTGCCACGGCGGATGGACGAAGCGATCTCGGCGTCCAGTGCCGCGCCCGAGCCTGTACGGAAGTTCACGTAACTGTCGTTGAGCTTGTAGGCCTTGAGTTTCTGCGTGTTGACGATTTCCGAAGTCCAGCCGCTCGGGCTGTTCAGGAAACGGCCTTTGTCCGGCGATTCAGGGTCCTTGAACACGTCCTTGTATTTGGGCAGGTCGGACACCGATTTCAGGTCCGGCGCCAACGGCTTGATGCCTTTCTCCGGGTCGCCCTTGACCACGAATTCCGGCACCCACCAACCCTCGGTCGCGCCTTTGACGATGTCCCCAAGGCCATAGACCTTGCCTTCTGCTTCGGCCTTGACCCACGCCGGGCTGCGTCCGGCCCACTCTTCACCGATGACCTGAATGTCATTCTTGGCCAGCGCGGCTTCAAGGCTCACGGTGCTGCCGGGCAGTTTGTCGGTCGGGTAACCGTAGCCCTTCTCGACGATGGTGCGCAGGATTTCGGTGATCAGGCTGCCGCTTTCCCACGTGATGTCGCCAAAGAGGATCGGCGCGGTTTTTTCCGCACTGTGGGCTGAACCGGACAGCACGGACAATGCCAGCAGCGAAGCGCCGAGCAGGTGTTTGATCGAGGTCATTGTGGTCTCTCGTGGCTCAAGAATAGAAAAGGCTCAGTTGGGTTTAGCACAGCACACGCTTCATTCCAGACAAGCGCGCAGGCAACAGGTTTCAGCTTTATCGATGTAGTCACTGACCGAGCGCGCTGAAATGCCCAGGCGCTGCGAAATCTCAGGGTAGGTCATGCCGCTGCCGCGGGAGAGCACGAAGCTCGTCTTGACCTTGGCGGGCAGGCGATTGAGTCGGCGGTCCAGACGATCAAGAAGTTGCAGCGCGGCCGTCAGGCTTTCAGGCGACGGGGCGTGATCACCTTCCTCCCGCGTCAGCGTATCGACGTAATGTCGCTCCAGATCACGCCGGCGCCAGCGTTCGTAAATCAGCCGCTTGGCGATGGTAGTGAGCAAAGCACGAGGCTGCCGAATGGGAACGACATTGGGTGAAGCCAGCAGCTGAAGGAAGGTTTCGGACGCGATGTCTTCGACGCACTCTCGCGAATCCAGGTGACGGCGCAAGCGGTCGCATAGCCAGACGTAATGAAGCTGAAAAAGCTCGCTGAGGTATTGGCGATGGGAGACGTCGGCACCGGACATGAGGGCTTCCCTTGGCGTGGATTATTGTTCTGTCCGGCAGTCCGGTGGCGCCATGCTAACAAGGGCTTTTATGCATTAATAATATTTAAAAGCGATTCCTATAGATCGAAATTGAATACATGAGCTTCGCGCTCGTACTGCAGCAGCACCTCGTAATCCGCCTCGCTTGCAGGTTTTACCTCATCAATCGCCAGTACTTGGGCAACGTCTGGCAGGTCTTTCAGGGCCTGATTCAGTGCCTGGCGGATCGCCGCGCCATCGGCCCCGATCCGCGTGATGTAAGGCAGGCACGGACCCGGTGCGGTACGGCCGATGACCTTGATACCTGCCACCTCATCGCTGGCATCGCGCGCCAGATAATCGTAGGTGACACTGTCGATCGCTGCGAGGTCGCCTCTTCCCGCCTTGATCTCGGCCAGGCTGTTGCGGTGTCCGCCGGTCAACGACACCTGGGCGAAGAACCGCCCGTCCTGTTGAAGTGGCGCCAAGGCGTGACGGAACAGGTTCATGCCGGAGTTTGAATCGCGGGAATTGAGCAGGCCGTGACTGCCGCGAAAGTCTTCAAGCTGCTGACGAGGGTCGTCGGAACGCGCCACCAGCAAGCTGCAATGGTTGCCGCCAGCGCTGTTGGGCAATCGATAGACCGGCCGACCGATCACCTGCACCTGTCCGCGCAAGGCGGTCATTAGCGGGTAACCGCACGTTTGCGTAATCAGCAATGACGGAGACAGCCACAGTTGCTTGAGGTCGAGTCCTTGCGCCTTCACACGCTCCGCCGACAGCAACGCCAGGACACGCGTCAGCCACGCCTCTTGGGCGGACTCTACCCGTGGCGGCGCGACGTACATCCGTAATTCGGCGAAACCCTGAGACATGTTCGAGCACCGGCACTAGGCATGAGGATGTTGAGGACTGTCGATCGGACAAAAGCTGTAACGCCGAAACAGTTCAGCATACCCAGGCACCAGAAAACCACCGCTGCGTGCCAGCCATTGTTCACGCCGTGCGCGATAAACGGCCGGGATGTGATACCAGGCCAATCCCGGCAGATCGTGGTGCACCAGATGCAAATTCAGATTGAGAAACAGCCAGCGCCACGGCCACGACGCCTCGTTGATCACCGTGCGTTGCTCCGGATGTGCGCTGGGGCGATGCTCGTAGTACGAACGCACCATCGAGATCGCGAGCGCAGGCACCGTAATCAGCAAGAGGTAATGCAGGCTCGACAACACGCTGCAGCGTTCGATGAAGGCAAACATCAGGATCAGGAAAAACCCGTGGGTGGACCACATCATCCAGGCCTGACGGTCGCCATTAAAAAGCCGTCGAGACTCTCCGCTGATCAGGCTGCCGAGCGCCAACGGCACGCCGAACACCAGACGCCCCGGCGGGGTCTTGTCGAGCCAGCGCAGCACGCGCATCACAGGCCCCGTCCGCTGCCATTTCAATTGGCTGAGGTAGCGGCTTTCCGGATCGAGGCCGGGCACGGTCAGGTCTTCATCCCGGTGATGTTGCATGTGCGTGTCGCGGTACAGCGTGTAGGGATACCAGACCGCGAAGGGTGCGTAGCCCAGCAGCTTGTTCAACCACAAGTGGCGAGTGGGATGCCCATGAAGCAGCTCGTGTTGCAGCGACATCCACAACACCGTCAGCGGAATCATCAACGCCGTGGTGGGCCAGACGCCGAGCCGAGGGCTCAGCAGCAACAGCGTTGGCCAGGCCATGTACACCCCGATCAGCAACGTCCACGTCGGCCATTCCGTGCGGCCGGTAAACCGTGCGCGCAGACGGACGATGTCTTCGCGCTGTGCGTCGTCGAGGTAGTGAGGCATTGCGGGTTCCTGCGTGCTGGCTGATACCCCTCTGTGCAACGACGCAGGAAAATCTTGTAGATCGATTGGTTATGACGGTAGAACGTAAGTCCGAATGCCCAGCCCGAACCCGGTCCGTCATGCAGTGTTACCCCGTCCCCGATCTTCAACGTCCGTTGGTGGACAAGTTCTACCGCGCGCACCGCTCGTCCATGCGTGGCAAGGGCGAGGCAACGCTGTGGGTCGCGAAGGACGACGAAATCGTGGGCGCGCTGAACCTGACGCCCTTGGCCGGTGGACACTGGTTGACGGGCGTGTTCGTGGCGCCGTCCCGGCGCAGAGAAGGCGTCGCCGGGCGCTTGATCGAGGCGGCACTTGGCGAGGTGGAAGGTCCGGTCTGGTTATTCTGTGACCCTGAGCTGACCGGGTTTTACCAGCGCCTCGGGTTTGTCGCCACCGAGCAACTGCCGAACGAACTGGCGGCTCGACTGACGCGCTATCGGCAGACCAAAACGTTGATCGCGTTGGTCCATCAGCGCTGATTCGGCTTAGATCCGTTTGCGCACTCGACCAAACCAAATGTGTGATCCGCGCCAGAATACCGCGTGCTAGCCTCGCCCATCACCTTTTGCCATTGAACGGGATGCACATGAAACCGACGCTTTTGGCTTGCTCGCTGGTTGCCGTGTTCGGATCGACACTGGCCGCTGCCGCCCCCCCCGCTGCCTCCTCCAATATCAGTCACGAACAGTTCGCCACGGTGCTCAAGGGTGAATGGCGCGTGCCGCAGAATGTCGCGCGCGATCAGTACCGTCATCCGGAACAGACCCTGCAATTCTTTGGCTTGCGCGACGACCAGACCGTCATCGAAATCACCCCCGGCAATGGCTGGTACAGCGAACTGCTGGCACCCTTGCTCAAGGACAACGGCCATTACGTCGCCGCGATTGTTGACCCTTCCGTCAGTGACTATGCGAAGAAATCTGCCGACAACCTCAAGCAGAAATACGCGGCCGACCCCGCTCATTACGGCAAGATCGAGGTGGTGGCGTACGCGCCCAAGGCGCCCGTGTTCGGCAAGCCGGAATCCGCAGACACTGTGCTGACCTTTCGCAACGTGCACAACTGGGTGGACGCCGGCAACGAGGCCGCGACCTTCAAGGCGTTTTATGACGTGCTGAAGCCGGGCGGCACACTGGGTGTGGTCGATCACCGGGCCAAGCCGGGCACGACCGCCAAGGACAACGAAAAGAACGGCTACCTGCCTACCGATTACGTGGTGAAACTCGCCCAGGCAGCGGGCTTCACACTGGCGGGCGAAAGCGAGGTTAACGCCAACCCCAAAGACACCAAGGATTACCCCGACGGGGTCTGGACCTTGCCGCCGGCATTGGTCAAGGGCGAGCAGGACAAGGCCAAGTACCTGGCGATCGGCGAGTCGGACCGGATGACCCTGCGGTTCATCAAGCCCGCGAAGTAGCGGCGCTGATTGGGAGCAGTGTCAGACTCAGCGCACGTGCTGAATTAGCTGCCCACCCCATCGCGAGTCACCACGCCCCAGACACAAGCGCCCTGCTCAGTCGTCGGCATTCGGGTCCATGTCGGGGAACAGCACTTCGGTGAAACCGAAGCGGCTGAAATCGGTAATGCGTGACGGGTACAGACGGCCGATCAAGTGATCGCATTCGTGTTGAACCACACGCGCATGGAAACCCCGGGCGATGCGCTGAATGGCCTTGCCGTCCGGGTCAAACCCTTCGTAGCGAATGTGCTCGTAACGCTCCACCACGCCGCGCAGGCCAGGGACCGACAGACAACCTTCCCAGCCCTCTTCGAGGGTCGGTTCAAGCGGCGTGATCAGTGGGTTAAGAAGGATCGTCTGAGGCACGGGCTCCGCCTCTGGATAACGCTCACTGCGCTCGAAACCGAAAATCACCAGTTGCAGGTCGACGCCGATCTGCGGCGCTGCCAACCCGACGCCGCCGACACTGCGCATGGTTTCGAACATGTCGTCGATCAGGGTTTTCAGCTCATCGGAGCCGAACATCGATTTCGGCACCGGCGGCGCGACGCGCAGCAGGCGCTCGTCACCCATCTTGAGAATTTCACGGATCATGGAAGGACCTTTTGAAAGGGCGGATGCGCCGGACAGACGCGCATCCTGCCACAGTATCGATCAGGTTTTGTCGGTCTTGAGTCGATGCAAATGCGGGTCGTAATCGTGGTCGTGGCTGTGATCGCCTTGATCACTGTGGTGGTCGATGTAGTCCCGGCTGTGGTCGCGCCCCAAGCCTGACACATGCTTTTTCTGACCCGCTGGCACCTCGGTGCCAGGCTCGGCGTCGACACCGCCGTCACCCGCGACTTTCTCGCCTTTGGCCTTGCCCTCTTGAGACAGGTGTTCGATCACCGCATTCATTTCCGCGCCCAACAGCAACACGGATGCGGAAATGTAGAAATACAGCAGCAGCACGATGATCGCACCAATGCTGCCGTACATCGCGTCGTAGTTGGCGAAGGTTTTGACGTACCAGGCGAATGCCAGCGACGCGATGATCCAGACCACCACGGCGAGCACCGAGCCCGGCGTGATAAAGCGGAATTCCTGTTCAACATCGGGCATGACGTAATACATCATCGCCACCGAAACCATCAGCAGCAGGATAATCACCGGCCAGCGCAGGATGGTCCACAAGGTCACGATGAAATCTTCCATGCCGATCTGCGCCGCCAGCCAGCCCATCACCTGAGGGCCCAGGACCATGAGCGCCGCCGCCGCCAGCAACATGCCAGCAAAGGCGATCGTGTACAGCACGGACAGGGGAAGACGCTTCCACACCGGACGCTCTTCAACCACGTCGTACGCGGCGTTCATCGCACTCATCATCAGGCGCACACCGGCCGACGCACTCCATAAGGCGATGACAATACCGATCGACAGCAAGCCGCCCTTGGATTGCTGCAACTGGTCAATCACCGGGTTGACCTGATCAAGCGCCTGCGGCGGCAGCACCAGCTCGGACTGCAAACGCAGCCAGCTGAAGAAGTCAGGGAGGTGAAGGAAACCGATCAGGGCGATCAGGAACAGCAAAAAAGGAAACAGCGAGAACAGCGTCTGATAAGCCAACGCCGAGGCGTACGTTGACATCTCGTCGTCGAGAAACTCTTTGACCGTTCTGACCAACACCGTTCTGAAACGTAGCTGGCGCAAATCCGGGAATATCATGGCGTCTCCTTTCGCGACGTAGACGTATCTGAAGCACATTTACCTATACGAGCGGGCAAACGCTTTGAAATTCCGTGTGCCCGCCACACCGGGCCGCTTTTTACATTGAGTTAAGCACTTTTGTCATGGCCGGCAGGTTTCTGAACACCATTGGCCGGACAGAATAACGGCCATCAATTGATGGCCGTTAGGGGTCACGCTGAGTGCGCTGGAGGCGTCTAACGCCTCAAACGCGCAGGCCATCAGGCCTTGTCGACGCCTTTTTTCACAGCATCTTTGGTCTTGCCGACTGCTTGCTGTGCTTCGCCTTTGAGCTCTTGTGCCTTGCCTTCAGCGCGCAGTTTGTCGTTGTCAGTCACTTTGCCGACACCTTGCTTGACGTTGCCCGCTGCTTCGTTGGCCATGCCTTTGATTTTATCGCCAGTGCTGCTCATAAGAATTCTCCAGGGTAATAATCGGTGTCATAACCTCGACGTAGAGATTGACTGGCGGCTGTTCACGAGAGTTTCAAATATTTTTCGAGTGGTGAGGGTGCAGGTGTAACGGCGCTTTTCATCGCACCGCAGCGTCCCACGGACAGTTTTGCCTTTATGTTTGCCCGACAACCTCGGAGAATGCGCGGCCGAGCCGGACGGTGCCTATCATGCACGCACGGGTTCTACAGATTCAGATCCACAGGAACGCTATGAAAATCGACAAGCAGCAAGCCATTGCTCGCCGTAATGAGCAACTGGGTGGCGCGGTACTGGGCACCAACAATACCCACTTCGCCGTTCTGGACCCCAAGCGCAACATCTGGTGGTTCGACCTGCCGGTGAGCCGCCTCGCGGTGGGCCAGTATGAGTGGCTGCACCTGCTGCTGCACACGCCGAGCACGGACGAATTGATTCACCTGAAGGTGACCACCAAATTCCTGCGCGAACAGAAAGACGGTGTGGTCATTCGCAACGAAGGAAAACGCAAATCGACGGTCAGCCTGGAGCTGTCGGCCGACAAGGACTCGTACCTCAAGGACATGCGGCCGAACGGCGCGAACCTGAGTTTTGCGGCGTTCGTGCAAAAATAATCACGTTTGCCAAGGCACGCCTTGATCCGGTAGGAGCGCGCTTGCCCGCGAATCGGATGGGTCTGCACCCGATTCGGCGGATGACACAACGCCATCGCGAGCAAGCTCGCTCCCACAGTGGATCTTCTAACGCGTGAGCTTGCGGGCAGCCAGATACCCCACCGCCCCCGCCACACCCGATGCAAACGTCCCCCACGCCCAGTCCACCAGCGCCAGTTGCGACGGCCAGCCCTGCAAGGTCGCCCAGTTGGTGAGGTCGTAGGTGCCGTAAGCCATCACCCCCAACAGCGCGCTGTAGCCTGCCGCATGCCGCAGGCTTGCTCGCCCGACACCCGGCAATACGCCAATCAGCACGATGCCGACGATGTAGATCAGGTAGAACAGTACCGCCGGCAAGATGACCGGTCGCGCCAGCATCAGAGGCCCGAGCCACTCGCGGTAGGTCGGCCCCATCAGGACACCCAACCAAAGACCGTCGAGCACCAGAAACGCAAGAAGCGTCGGCAGATAAGCGCTGAGAAATCGTTTCATGAAAAAAGCCCCGAAGTCCGCATGGTCGCGCACCGGAAGGCACGCTCAAGGCTGTGACCCTGCGTCATCGCCGATAGCTGCAAAAAGCATTGCACTTTTTGCTCGGCGATGACGCTGGCTCAGGTCAAATCAGGTCGGTCAGACCAACTCGATGCGGTCGGCATGAATCACGATCTGCCCCTGCTTGTACAACGCGCCGATAGCCTTTTTGAAGTTGCCCTTACTGACGCCGAACAGGTTGCTGATCACGGCCGGGTCGCTCTTGTCGCTCACCGGCAATACGCCGTTGTTCTCACGCAACTTGCCGAGGATCTTGGCGTTAAGGCTGCTGGACAGTTGTTCGCCCACCGGCTGCAGGCTCAGGCTGATGTTGCCGTCGCTGCGCACTTCCTTGATGAAGCCCTTTTCCTGTTTGCCCGAACGCAGGAACTTGAACACTTCGTTCTTGTGGATCAGGCCCCAATGCTTGTTGTTGATGATGGCCTTGAAGCCCATCGCGGTTTCTTCCGCCACCAACAAGTCCACTTCCTGACCGACCGTGTAGTTGGCCGGCACCTTGTCCAGGTAGCGGTCCAGGCGCGTGGTCGCGGTGATGCGGCGGGTGTGCTTGTCGAGATAGACATGCACCACGCAGTAGTCACCGGCCTTCAGCGGACGCTTTTCTTCGGAGTAAGGCAGCAGCAAATCCTTCGGCAAACCCCAGTCGAGGAAGATGCCGATACTGTTGACCTCAACCACTTTAAGACTGGCAAACTCACCCACCTGAACTTTCGGTTTTTCAGTGGTGGCAATTAACTTGTCGTCGCTGTCCAGATAAATAAAGACATTGAGCCAGTCTTCATCTTCGCTGGGAATATCCTTGGGAATATAACGATTGGGCAGCAATATTTCGCCGTCCTGCGCCCCGTCCAGATATAAACCGAAGTTAGTATGTTTCACCACTTGCAAACTGTTGTAACGCCCGACTAAAGCCATGTCCAGATACCCTCATTGCGTGGGCGGCATTCTACCCGAGTTTGCGGTCCGGTTGCCGCTCGCGCACATACCGTTTTCGAGCGCCGTCTGGATGCCTTGAAAATCAAGGCGTTGATGACCGCTGCCCCCTTCGGCACCGCTGCCCGAAAATCCATTCGTCAGATGATCCACGGCGTATGCAGAGATAATTTTACGCAATTCCGGTGATCGAAGGCGCAGGCGTTGGCAATTAAAACAGGCAGTTAGCCGGTATTTTCGCGAAATGATTTGCGTCTTCACGATAAATCGGTCTATGGTCCGCACCGATATTTACCAAGCAATTCTCCTCACATTCCGATAAGATGGCCGGCCGTATTAATTTTATATAGGTCAATAGCAGCCATGCGTGTAAAAGCATCCAACTCGAAAGCCAAGCCAGCTCCTGCCGTTGAGACCAGCGATTCGATCAACGCACAAATTGCTGCTTTCCTGAAATCCGGTGGCGAGATTCAACAGATCGCCAAAGGCGTCAGCGGCCAGACCTTCGGCCCGTCGAAACAGATCTCCCTCGGTAAAAAGTAAATCTTTCCCCGCCTGCGCGGTCGACATCCAGGCGCTTTGATCACAAAGCGCCAGGTCCATCGCTCCCTCGCTCCATCAAAGCTCTGCTTTACTGTCTGCTGATAGCTCACTCGTCCCAGTCTCGTGCTGGCGTGTCGACAGATCAGACAGGACGATGCCCTGATCACTGGACGTCTTTGCGGAAACCGATATGAAAAAATGGATGTTCTTCGGCGCCTTGCTTTGCCTTGGCCTGGGCGGTTGTGCAACACACGGGTGTGACACGTCGGCGCCAGGCAGCCCATGCCGGGCGGACTATCTGCTTTATCAGAACGACATGCTTCAGGCCAAGCTGCTGATCAATGAGCGGCGTGAAGAGAACTACGAGCTGGCCAGTGCCCTGCTCAAACGCGCAGCGAAGCAAGACACCACCGGAGAGGCCGAATTTTATCAGGCGGTGCTGCTGATTCGCCTGGGCGCCGATGAACATCAGGTCAACGACATGCTGAAGGAATCGGCGGATCGCAAGTACCCGCTGGCCATCGCCCTGCTTGCGGAACGCACCGCCACGCGGGATCAGGAAAAAGCGTTGGTCTACCGGTCGCAGTACGACGAACTGGACGTTGCCAAGAGCGGCTATCCCTCTTTTGCGCAGGCGCTGGTCGTGGTCAACAAGCTGGTCGCCCGCAACAAGTGATCGCAAGGTTCACATTTTCTGTGATGAATCGACCAGCGGTCGATTCATCGTCGCATTCGCCGGTATGCTTGCGAGGCTCTAGCTCGCGGTTCCTATCCGGCCCTCACGCCTGAGGATATGACACCTTCGATCCACTCCTCTGAAACTTGAAAGGAGTGAAGCATGCCTTATGCTCGCTGTTTTTCGCGTTGTACCGGCGCCGTGTTTGTCTGCGCCGTGGCGGTGTACCAGCCCGCCCATGCTCAAGTGATAGAGCGCGAACTGGGCGACTTCAGCCTCAAGCTCGGCACGACGCCCAGCCGCACGATGGCCCAAGGGCTGGTGACGCCTGGCAATGGTGACTCGGCCTTCCACGGCGGACTGGACCTGACCCACGAAAGCGGTTTCTACTTCGGCCAGTGGTCGCCCAGTGCCGGTCTTTCAGCCGACACCCCCCTTGAAGTCGATTCCTACATGGGCTTCAAAAAGCCCTTCGACAAGACATTGGGCTATGAACTCGGGGTCATTCGCTACACCTACCCCAACACCGATCAGATCGACAGCCACGAGCTGTACGCAGGCTTCCGCATCTTCGACAGCCGCATCGGCACTGCGGTGAGTACTGACGCGGGCCGCCAGGACAGCACGCTGTTTCTCGACCTGGGTGGCCTGCCGTATCTGGGCCTGGATGTACGCATGCAATACGGCAATCACCAGCTCGACTCGCCGGCAATCATTGACGGCGGTGGCGCCATCAGCGCCTACAACGATTGGTCGTTCAACATCTCGCGCCCCTGGCTCGGCATGGACATGAACCTGATGTACAGCGGCTCCAGCCTCACTGGCGCCGATTGCAGCGCCTACAGTGGACATAACAGCCAGTGCGAAAGCGCCGTAACACTCAAAGTCGTGCGCTCGTTTTTCTGATGGGCTGAACTGGCATGGCGTGACTTGCTCTATAACTGGGAGACGAACCGGCAAGGAGCTGTCATGCGCATCGTGTTAAGGACCTGCATTTCACTGTGGCTTGGATTGCTGTTGATCACCGGCTGCAGCCAGATGGGTCTCACGTACCGGCACCTGGACCTGATCATTCCGTGGTCGCTCAACGACTACCTCGACCTGGACTCCACGCAGAAGGACTGGCTCAACGAACGTCTCAAAGAGCACCTGAACTGGCACTGCAGCACGCAGATTCCCGACTACCTGACGTGGCTCGATCGTTTGCAGGGCATGGTTGAAACTGATCAGGTCAACGAGGCGCAGCTCAAAGCGCGCACGGCCGAAGCACGGCAGGCCATCGCCACCATCTCCCGGGAAATCACCCCGTCCGCCGTCGAATTGCTGCGCCAGCTGGATGACCAGCAAGTGGCCGAGATGGAAGCGGCATTCGCCAAAGACATGCGCAAACATGAATCCGATTTCGTCGATCAACCGCTGGATAAACAGGTTCGTGATCGCGCCCAACGCATGGAGAAACGCCTGAATCCGTGGATTGGCAAACTGAGTCCGACCCAGAAAGACCGGGTGATGCAATGGTCGACCTCGCTGGGCGAGCAGAATCGCTTGTGGATCGACAACCGCGCGCACTGGCAGTCGCTGCTGGTCAGCGCCGTCAAACAACGGCAGGCGCCGGACTTCGATCAGAAAATCGCCAAGCTGCTGCAGGACCGTGAGACCTTCTGGACGCCGGAGTACCGTCAGGCTTACGACCATACCGAGCAGGCGGCGATTTCACTCATTACCGATCTGGTGGCGGAGAATTCTGCGGAACAGCGTCAGAAGCTGCTGGAGAAGATTGCCGACGTTCGACAGGACTTCACGAACCTGAGCTGCCTGAAAGGGGTCAAGAAAGCGCAATAGACGCGGGAAGAGACGCACACACTCGTGAGAAACGCCTTTGCCAGCAAGCCGGCCCCTACAGGTTTTAAAGTAGCCACCATTGCGTGCGTCCACCTGATCGCTGCACAAGACGCCCGAGTTTACGAGGGCAGCGAATGCAATATCTCATTCAACATTGAACTCGCAGCCCCATCGCATTCTTCAGCAAGCCGACGCCTACAGCAAAAGGCGCAACCGCAGGCTCTAATCACGCCACTTGCGCTTTGGAGGACACCTCGTCGAACGTGGCGGGATCCAGCGCATCGGCTTGTTCATCCAGCACCTGGCGCGGGTGATCGTTGCCTGGAATGCTGCTGTCGATCATCGCCAGCAAGCTTGAGCCGCGAGGGGTCAGCACGAAGTTCTCGCCGTTGCCGCCCTCCTCTTCCGGCCTCGACTCAATGAATCCGCGCTTGAACAATAACGCTTCAAGGTCCGCAGCCTCCATTTTCAAGGTGTCCAGATTGCCCGTGCTTTCGCCCTCGGCCGCTTTCGCAGCCGCGTGTTCTTCAGCGTATTTGCGCGGAACGAAGGGTTTATCGGCGCTGTTCTGGACTTCATGCAACAGGCGCTCGATCAAGTCCCAGTCATAGCGTGTGTTGTCGGATTCAGCAGACATATTCCAACCTCCAGGAAGGATAGGGGTGACCCGTGACGTCCGGTCTTCGGGCTTCACGCTCTTGAGGTGTGACCGGGCGCAACGGCACCCGTTCAGCCCACGAGCCCAGCGGTCGTATGATGAACTTTTGCCTCCCGCGGGCTCTCCATTTCAGTAAGCCCGCAATAGACACAGAGGCAGTCATGAAAACCCTGATGAGCATCACGGCGGCAGTGGCACTGCTGGCGGCGTTACCGGTCTGGGCCTGCACGCCTGAAGAGGCGCAGGCCAAACGGGAACAGTTGGCGCAAGAGGTACAGAAACTGACCCAGCAGAACCCCACAAAGGCAAAAGAGCTGAATCAGGAGATCAAGGACATGCAACTGGAAACCGCCAGCAAGGACCTGCCGGACAAATGCCAGTTGATCGATCAGCGGTTGAAGGAGATGGATGAGGCGGCGAAAAAGGCAGAAGGATAATCGCGATGCCGGCGGTGGTCATTCACCGGGGGGCATCGCACCCGTGGGACTGAGCTTGCTCAGGAAAGCTGACGTCCAATCGCAGAAGATCGGGCGACTGGACCGACGTCTTCGTGAGCAAGCTCGCTCCCACAGAGTCCCCATGCACAGAGCAACTGTGCACGGATTGACGAATGCGGCAGACGGTTATTCCGAGACGGGCGGACGGGTGACGCGTTTCTTCAGCGGCGCCAGACCATCCTGACTGACCAACGGATCGGCCTTCGGACGGTTCACCGTCTTGCGTTTGGTCGGGCCCTTGGCGGCGGTTTTCTTCTTGTCGCCCTTCTTGTCACCTTTGGCGTCGGTCTTTTTCTTCTTCACACCCACGGCTTTGCCGGAGGCCTTGACCTTTTTAGGCCCGGTGTAAGTGCCTTTGACTTCCTTGATGGTACGGCGCTCGAACTTCTGCTTGAGGTAGCGCTCGATGCTCGACATCAGGTTCCAGTCACCGTGGGTGATCAGGGAGATCGCCAGACCTTCGCCGCCCGCACGGCCGGTCCGGCCGATGCGGTGAACGTAATCGTCGCCGGTGCGCGGCATGTCGAAGTTGATGACCATGTCCAGGCCATCAACGTCCAGACCACGGGCCGCGACATCAGTGGCCACCAGGATCTTCACGCCGCCCTGCTTCAGGCGATCGATCGCCAGCTTGCGGTCCTTCTGGTCCTTGTCGCCGTGCAGCACGAATGCCTTGTACTCCAGCGCCACCAGACGACCGTAGATGCGGTCTGCCATGGCACGGGTATTGGTGAAGATAATGGCTTTCTGGTAAGTCTCGTTGGCCAGCAGCCAGTTCAGCACCTGTTCCTTGTGAACGTTATGGTCGGCGGTGATGATCTGCTGGCGCGTGCCGGCGGCCAGTTCGCTGACGCTGTTGACCTGCAGATGCTGTGGATCTTTAAGCACCTTGGCGATCATTTCGCGCAGACCTGAGCCACCCGTAGTGGCCGAGAACAGCATGGTCTGCTGACGGTTGGCGCACTCGCCCGCCAAGCGCTCCACGTCTTCGGCGAAACCCATGTCCAGCATGCGGTCGGCTTCGTCGAGCACCAGCAGTTCGACCTGCTTGAGGTCCAGGTTGCCGGCGTTCAGTTGCTCCAGCAAACGGCCCGGGGTGCCGATCAGAATGTCCGGCACCTTGCGCAGCATGGCGGCCTGAACCTTGAAGTCTTCGCCACCGGTGATCAGACCGGCCTTGATGAAGGTGAACTGAGAAAACCGCTCGACTTCCTTGAGGGTCTGCTGTGCCAGCTCACGGGTCGGCAGCAGGATCACCGCGCGAATGTCGACGCGAACCTTGGCCGGGCCCATGAGGCGATTGAGCATCGGTAATACGAATGCGGCAGTCTTACCGCTGCCCGTTTGTGCCGTCACCCGCAGATCGCGTCCTTCCAGCGCCAGCGGAATGGCCGCTGTTTGCACAGGCGTAGGCTCGACGAAATTGAGTTCGGCCACGGCTTTGAGCAGGCGTTCGTGCAGGGCGAATTGGGAGAACACGGGTGTTACCTCGGCGGAATACAAAAAAACAGTCGCATAGGGTACCGGTTTAAGCCGTGTTCGCCGAGTCTCTTTACCTCAAAGGGCCTATTTTGTTACGCGATTTACCCCGTGCAGCTTTCTCTGGCGCAACAATGCTCTAATCGCGGCCCATTTTTCATCAGGAGATCATGCGCCCATGGACACTCACCCACTCTGGCTGCGCGCCCAAGCACTCTGGGACCTGCTCGAACACCAGCCGATGCTGCGCACGACCGTGGGTTTGCTGATCTTGCTGGTCGCCGCATTCGCCCTCGGGCGTCTGGTGCGTTTCATCGTTCTGTCCGCGATGAAGGCACTCGGTCGTCAGCCGGCGCTGTTCTGGCTCAACGACTGTTTGCACAACAAGGTGTTTCACCGTCTGGCGCAGGTCACGCCGTCGCTGGTGATCCAGTTCGGGCTGAACCTGGTGCCCGACCTGAACACGACCGCCAGCCACGTGCTGGGCAATGTCGCGCTGGCGTTCACCATCCTGTTCATGATGTTCACCGTCGGCGCACTGCTCAATGCGATGCTCGATATCTACGCCCGCACCGAGCACGCCCGAACCCGCTCGATCAAGGGTTACGTCCAGTTGGCGAAGATGATCCTGTACGTGTTCGCCGCCATCATCATCGTCGCGACCCTGATTGACCGCTCCCCGCTGTTGTTACTGTCGGGGCTGGGTGCGATGTCCGCGGTGATCCTGTTGGTGTACAAGGACACGCTGCTGTCGTTCGTCGCCAGCGTGCAGCTGACCAGCAACGACATGCTGCGGGTGGGCGACTGGATCGAGATGCCTCAGGTCGGCGCCGACGGTGATGTGGTGGACATCACCCTGCACACGGTCAAGGTGCAGAACTTCGACAAGACCATTGTTTCCATTCCGACGTGGCGCCTGATGTCCGAGTCGTTCAAAAACTGGCGTGGGATGCAGGCAGCAGGCGGACGTCGGATCAAGCGCAGCCTGTTCATCGATGCCAGTGGCGTGCGCTTCATCGCCGAGGCCGAGGAACAAAAGTTGACGCAAGTCCGGCTGCTCACCGATTACATGGGCCGCAAGAAAGCGGAGCTCAAGGCCTGGAACGAAGCGCAGGGCAATGTTGCCGAGCTCTCGGCCAACCGCCGTCGTATCACCAACATCGGGACCTTTCGCGCCTACGCGCTGGCCTATCTGAAGAGCCATCCAGACATTCACCCCGACATGACGTGCATGGTGCGTCAGATGGAGGCCACTGCGCAGGGCGTTCCGCTGGAAATCTACTGCTTCACCCGCACCACCAGTTGGGCGGACTATGAGCGGATTCAGGGAGATATCTTCGATTACTTATTGGCAGTGTTGCCGGAGTTTGGTCTAAGCCTGTATCAACAACCCAGTGGCACGGACATGCGGGCGGGGTTGGCCCGGACGTCCAAAGACAGTGTCGCCTGACCGTTATTGCAAGCAAACAGAAAGCCCGGCATCTGCCGGGCTTTTGGTGTGCATTCAGTTCAGACCGAACGTGGCACGTTATTGGTAGCGCTGATAGTTCGAACCGAACTCTTTACGGTTCTCAGCAACGATCACGGTGCTGGAAGACTTGCTGTCGAAAGGTTTAACCGCATCTTTGCTGGCGACTTTGCTGTCCAGAACAGTGGCGCTGGAAGCGTCGACGATAGCGCGCTGATAAGTTTTCTCAGGGCTGGCAAACGCCGAACCCGCAGCCAGGATGGAAAGTGCGAAACCGAAGGCGATGGACTTTTTCATGATTTAGATCTCCGCAGAACTGTTGGTAAGTTGGGTAATTCGTTTCGTTGGAGCTAAGTTAATGGTTGGCGGCGGCGATGAAAAACCACCCGTTGAAATATTCAACATCAGCGGCGCTGATATCAGGCACCCGCTGCTCTAGCTCAATGATTTCGGGACGTTCAAGCCACAGCGAGACAGATTCGGGATTGCACAATCCGGTTTGCAGAAGGCATATCGAGCAGGATTTCCCGGGTGCCGGCGTACGTCTTGGAAATACGCTGGTTGGAATACCGACACTGTCGGCAAGCGCCATCGTTATGGGTAACGGCAGTCCAGCCGTTTTTCGCCAGACAACAAAAAGCCCGGCATTGGCCGGGCTTTTTTAAGTGCGTTCAGATAAGACTGAACCTGGCACTTACTCAGTAGCGCTGATAGCTCGAACCGAACTCTTTGCGATTGTCAGCAACGATCACGGTGCTCGACGATTTGCTGTCGAAGGGTTTGACTGCATCTTTACTGGCAACTTTGCTGTCCAGAACAGTAGCGCTGGAAGCATCTACGAGCGCGCGCTGAGTTGTTTTCTCTGGACTGGCGAATGCAGAACCGGCGGCCAGGATGGACAGTGCGAAACCGAAGGCGATTGATTTTTTCATGATTAAGATCTCCGCAGAACTGTTAAGTAAGTTAGGTATTCGGTAAGTCGGTGATTCGTTTCGTTGGAGCCAATCTATTCGGTTGCCCGGCACATGAAAAACCAAGCTTGGGAATATCAAACATCACTCCCGATGATGCAGTCGCGCGGGGCGTCTAGCTCAAGGATGTCGGCGCTTTAACCCGTGTGTGGCGAGGGGTGGATGACTGATCGGGACCGAAGAAACATCATCCGCGGTTGCGGTGGGCAACCCTGCTTTGAGATTTTCTGAGTCCTCACTCCTGTAGGAGCGCGCTTGCCCGCGATTGGCCGGTGCATTCAATACATCTATGTGGCTGAAAACTTATCGCGGGCAAGCGCGCTCCTACAGACAGCGTGCGCATCAAGCAGGCAATAAAAAACCCGATGACCCGGCGCAAAGTGGCAGGTCTATCGGGCGATGCACTCAGGAGCGTTTCAAGTGCCAAGGGAGAGTCGATGAACGCGAGAATGATCACGCGCCGGGATTAACGGACGATTAAGCCCGGCGCGTCAGGCCGTCAGGCCACTTGAGCGAGCTTGGCGACCGCCTGATTCAAGCCCTTCTCGGAGAAGTCGCCGCCCATGTTCAGGCCTTCGGCATGAATGAACGTGACGTCGTGGATGCCCACAAAACCCAGCACCTGACGCAGGTACGGTTCCTGGTGATCCGACGGGCTGCCGGCATAGATGCCACCGCGTGCGGTGAGCACATAAGCGCGCTTGCCGGTCAGCAGACCTTGAGGGCCGGTGTCGCCATATTTAAAGGTCACCCCGGCACGCAGCACGTGGTCGAACCAGGATTTCAGCGTGCTGGGAATCGCGAAGTTGTACATCGGCGCAGCCAGCACCACCACATCGGCGGCGACCAACTCATCAGTCAGCTCGTTGGAGCGATCCAGTGCGGCCTGCTCGACCGGGCTGCGCTGACCTTCCGGCTTCATCCAGCCACCCAACAGATCGATGTCCAGATGCGGGACCTGCTTGACCGCCAGATCACGCACGGTGATTTCGTCGGCAGGATGCGCGGCGCGCCACTGGCTGATGAATTGCTGAGTCAGCTGACGGGATACGGAATCTTGCTGACGGGCGCTGCTTTCGATGATCAGGACGCGAGACATGGGGTGTGGCCTCCAGCGAATGGGTGTAGATGAGTTCGATGGAGTGAAGGTTAAACGTGACTATATCGATTAAAAAGCGTAAAAAACTGCTTCTAAATATCTAATAATTTGTTTCATCGACAGAAGAGCACTAGTCTCTCCTGTCACCTGATCGGCAAGTTATTGCGGTTCACAGCTGAGCTTGATCCGCAGCTTGACGATCTCGCGGCTGAATTTGACGGTGATGTTACTGCTGCTCTTCGGCGCGATCTGCACCCGACGCGTGCGCGGCGCCTCCGGGCCATTGCTGAAGACCGCCGTGCACTTGGCCGGAACGTCACCATAGTTGTTCACCGTGATGTTGCCGATGTCGTAAGCGGTGTCGTGGCTGTTGTAGTCGATCTGCACGCCGTCGATGTGTTTTTCCACATCGATCGGGTAGGCAAAGGCGCTCAGGGGCAGCATGGTCAGCAGCACACAACAGAATTTTTTCATACGGCAGTCCTCATTATTGGACTGCCAGCTTAGGACAACAGGAGCGAAAGATGAAAGCGCCCCGCGTGACCCTTGATCAATGGCGGACATTGCAGGCCGTGGTCGACCATGGCGGCTTTGCCCAGGCTGCCGAAGCCCTGCATCGCTCGCAGTCCTCGGTGAGCTACACCGTGGCCAGAATGCAGGACCAGTTGGGCGTGCCATTGCTGCGTATCGATGGTCGTAAGGCCGTGTTGACCGAGGCCGGTGAGGTGCTGCTGCGGCGCTCGCGTCAATTGGTGAAAAACGCCAGTCAACTGGAGGACCTCGCCCACCACATGGAGCAAGGCTGGGAAGCGGAGGTACGGCTGGTCGTCGATGCGGCCTATCCCAACGCTCGACTGGTCCGCGCCCTGACCGCGTTCATGCCGCAGAGCCGCGGCTGCCGGGTGCGCTTGCGTGAGGAAGTGTTGTCGGGCGTTGAAGAGGTGCTGCTAGAGGGCGTGGCCGACCTGGCGATCAGCGGATTCAATATCCCGGGCTACCTGGGCACCGAAATGAGCGCAGTGGAGTTTGTCGCCGTCGCGCATCCGGAGCACTCGCTTCATCAGATGCACCGCGAACTGACCTTCCAGGACCTGGAAAGCCAGTTACAGGTGGTGATTCGTGACTCGGGTCGCAACCAGCCAAGGGACGTCGGCTGGCTGGGTTCCGAACAGCGCTGGACAGTGGGCAGTTTGGCTACCGCAGCGACGTTCGTGAGCAGCGGTCTGGGTTTCGCCTGGCTGCCCCGGCACATGATCGAGCGCGAGATGAAAGAAGGCGTGCTGAAGATTCTGCCGCTGGACAAGGGTGGCAGTCGGCGTCCGACCTTCTACCTTTATTCCAGCAAGGACAAACCCCTGGGACCTGCCACCCAGATTCTCATCGAGTTGATCCAGACATTCGACACCGCACCGCTGGATGCCGCGTTCGCGGCGCCGCAGCAGGCGGTTTGAGGCCGCACGCCCCGATGTATACAGGATGACTGTGGGAGCGAATTCATTCGCGAATGGCCGGTACATCCGATGCACGTCTATTGTCTGTACCGACCTCTCGCGAATGAATTCGCTCCCACAGGGGACTCGTGCGTTCGGGAACCTTCAGCCAGAACAGGGATGTAAACGATGCCTTACTTCGACCACGAAGGCTGTTCACTGCATTACGAAACGTACGGCGATGGCAGCCCGGTATTGCTGGTCCATGGCCTGGGTTCGAGTGCTCAGGACTGGGAATACCAGATCCCGGCCCTTGCGGCGCACTACCAGGTGATCGCCGTCGACGTACGCGGCCACGGGCGATCGGACAAACCCCATGAGCGCTACAGCATTCCCGGCTTCAGCGCCGACATCGAAGCGCTGCTCGAACATTTGCAACTGGGCCCGGTGCATCTGGTAGGCCTTTCCATGGGCGGCATGATCGGCTTTCAACTGGCGGTCGATCAGCCGCAGTTGCTCAAGAGCCTGACCATCGTCAACAGCGCACCGCAAGTGAAGGTCAAAAGCTTCGACGACTTCCGTCAGTTCGCCAAACGCTGGTTACTGGCCCGGGTGTTCAGCATGGAAACCATCGGGAAGGGGCTGGGCAGAAACCTGTTCCCCAAACCGGAGCAGGCGGACCTGCGAAACAAGATCGCCAAGCGCTGGGCCCAGAATGACAAACGCGCGTACCTCGCCAGTTTTAGTGCGATCGTGGGTTGGGGCGTGCAGGAGAAGTTATCGCGAATCGCCTGCCCGACGTTGATTGTGACCGCCGATCACGACTACACGCCGGTGGCTCAGAAACAGGTTTACACCCGGCTGATCGCGAACGCAGAACTGATCGTCATCGAAGACTCCAGGCACGCCACACCACTGGACCAGCCAGAAGCGTTCAATCGGGTGCTGATGAGATTCCTCACGGCCCTTGAAAATCGTCAGTAAGCACCCCCACCGGTTCGTGCAACGTCACAAAACCTATAGGAGACGTCGGAGGTTACGACGGCAGCGATTGCGTCAGGTCAGGGGCCGAGAATGTTTCTGGCCTCACGCAATCACCAGCAAACCGGCGCCTGCACACTGCGGGCCTCCACCGGTCCGTGCAACGACACAAAACCTGTGGGAGACGTCGGAGGTTACGACGGCAGCGATTGCGTCAGGTCAGGTGCCGAGAATGTTGCTGGCCTCACGCAATCGCCAGCACGCCGGTGCCTGAACACTGCGGGCCTCCACCGGTCCGTGCAACGACACAAAGCCTGTAGGAGACGTCGGAGGTTACGACGGCAGCGATTGCGTCAGGTCAGGCGCCGAGAATGTTGCTGGCCTCACGCAATCACCAGCAAACCGGCGCCTGCACACTGCGGGCCTCCACCGGTCCGTGCAACGACACAAAACCTGTAGGAGACGTCGGAGGTTACGACGGCAGCGATTGCGTCAGGTCAGGCGCCGAGAATGTTTCTGGCCTCACGCAATCGCCAGCACGCCGGTGCTTGCACACTGAGCAGCGGCCGAACCGTTTGTGTGAACCGCCCCCTGTCAAAATCCCCGCAAACGTGCTTCCCTTATGGCCTGTTTTTGCAGTCGAAATCACTTTCAGGACATCTGCCTAATGCTGAAAAAAATCGCCCTCTCCGCCGCTGCCGTGCTGTTCGCCTCCAATCTGATGGCAGCCCCCGCTCCTCACGTAGTGCTGGACACCAGCCTCGGCCAGATTGAAATCGAACTGAACCAGGACAAGGCCCCCATCAGCACCAAAAACTTTCTGACCTACGCCAACGAAAACTTCTACACCAACACCATCTTCCACCGCGTGATCCCTGGCTTCATGGTTCAGGGCGGCGGGTTCACGGCGCAGATGATGCAAAAGCCGACGCACGACCCGATCAAGAACGAAGCCGACAACGGCCTTCACAACGTGCGCGGGACCATCGCCATGGCGCGTACGTCCGATGTGAACTCGGCCACCAGCCAGTTCTTCATCAACGTCAAGGACAATGACATGCTCGACCACGGCGTGCGCGACTTCGGTTACGCCGTCTTCGGCAAAGTGGTCAAGGGTATGGACGTCGTGGACACCATCGTCAACTCCCAAACGGCTAACAAAGGCGGCATGCAGAACGTGCCCGTCGACCCGATTCTGATCAAGTCGGTCAAAGTCGTGAACTAAGCTAGTCAGGTGCACGAAAGCCGGGCGCTTGCCCGGCTTTTTACTTTCCAGCAGCAAACAGCGTGAATCCCCGCGAGCAATCGCGCGTTCACGCGGTCAGATCAAGGGACATTTTTCGGTCCCGCCAAAAGGAGAGCCCGCTCAAGCGTGGGCATCATAGCCAATGCTCTATCGTCGTTTCGAAAAACTGATCGACATCTTCCGCGAGGCGCCCACTGCCGCGCCGCCGAATCAGGTGATGGCGTTCTACGTATATTACCTGCGTCAGGTCTGGCCCAGCTTCGTCGCGCTGCTCGTGGTCGGTCTGATTGGCGCGCTGATCGAGGTGTCGCTGTTCAGCTACTTGAGCCGCATCATCGACCTGGCGCAAGGCACACCGAACCCCAACTTCTTCAGTGACCATGCGCTGGAGCTGACCTGGATGGTGGTCGTAGCATTGGTCCTGCGGCCGATTTTCGTGGCCCTGCACGACCTGCTGGTGCACCAGACGATCAGCCCGGGCATGACCAGCATGATCAACTGGCAGAACCACAGTTACGTGCTCAAGCAGAGCGTCAATTTCTTCCAGAACGACTTCGCCGGGCGTATTGCCCAGCGTATCGTGCAGACCGGTAACGCCCTGCGTGACTCGGCGGTTCAGACGGTCGATGCCATGTGGCACGTGCTGATCTACTCGATCGGTGCGCTGGTGCTGTTTGCCGAGGCCGACTGGCGCCTGATGATTCCGCTGCTGAGCTGGATTCTCGGCTTCATCCTGGCGCTCTGGTATTTCGTGCCTCGGGTCAAGGCGCGCTCGGTGGTGTCCTCCGATGCCCGCTCCAAGCTGATGGGGCGCATCGTCGACGGCTACACCAATATCACCACCCTCAAGCTCTTCGCCCATACCAGCTCCGAGCAGCAGTACGCCCGCGAAGCGATCAGTGAGCAGACCGAGAAGACCCAGCTCGCCGGCCGCGTCATCACCGAGATGGACACCGTGATCACCACGCTGAACGGGATCCTGATCGTCTGGACCACCGGCCTTGCGCTGTGGCTCTGGACCCAGTCGATGATTTCGGTCGGCGCGATTGCGCTGGCGACCGGTCTGGTGATCCGCATCGTCAACATGTCCGGCTGGATCATGTGGGTGGTCAACGGCATCTTCGAAAACATCGGCATGGTGCAGGACGGCCTGCAAAGTATTTCCCAACCGGTCGGCGTGACCGATCGCGAGGCCGCGCCGAAGCTGCTGGTCAACCGTGGCGAAGTAAAATTCGAAAACCTCGAGTTCCAGTACGGCAAGGGCAAAGGCGTGATTCACGGCCTGAACCTGGACATCAAGCCGGGCGAGAAGATTGGTCTGATCGGACCTTCGGGTGCTGGTAAATCGACGTTGGTGAACCTGTTGTTGCGTCTGTACGACGTGCAAGGCGGGCGGATTCTGATCGACGATCAGGACATCGCTCACGTCGCTCAGGAAAGCCTGCGCTCACACATCGGCATGATCACCCAGGACACGTCGCTGTTGCACCGCTCGATCCGCGACAACCTGTTGTACGGCAGGCCGAACGCTACCGACGCCGAGTTGTGGGAAGCCATGCGCAAAGCCCGGGCCGATGGCTTCATTCCACAGCTGACGGACTCCGAAGGCAGAACCGGCCTGGACGCTCATGTGGGGGAACGCGGCGTGAAGCTGTCCGGCGGTCAGCGCCAGCGGATCGCGATTACCCGCGTACTGCTCAAGGACGCCCCAATCCTGATCATGGACGAAGCGACCTCGGCGCTGGATTCGGAAGTGGAAGCAGCGATTCAGGAAAGCCTGGAAACCCTGATGGAGGGCAAGACAGTGATCGCCATTGCTCACCGTCTCTCGACCATTGCGCGCATGGACCGGCTGATCGTGCTGGAAGATGGCCGTATCGCCGAGAGCGGCACCCACGCCGAATTGCTCGCTCACAAAGGGCTTTACGCGCGACTGTGGGCGCACCAGACCGGGGGGTTTGTCGGGGTGGAAGATTTCCCTGTGGCGCCCCAGTCGTTGTAACAACACCAAACTTGTGGGAGTGGGCTTGCTCACGAAAAAGGCCTTTCAAGCGCTGCTAATCCAGC
The DNA here is from genome assembly GCF_039697315.1 of Pseudomonas abietaniphila. Taxonomy (NCBI): domain Bacteria; kingdom Pseudomonadati; phylum Pseudomonadota; class Gammaproteobacteria; order Pseudomonadales; family Pseudomonadaceae; genus Pseudomonas; species Pseudomonas abietaniphila. The sequence continues at coordinate 1,604,636 of NZ_CP155619.1, forward strand.
GGATGTAGCGGCCTCTTCGTGAGCAAGCTCACTCCCACAATGGATCTCTGTGCAAGTGAGCGATGGTTTCGGTCAGGCTTGCCGATACGGCAACGCTGCGCGCGCTTCTTCGGCGTACGCCAGAATCCCCGCCCGCTCCTGATTCAGGAAGTCTGCCACAGCCTCGCGCAGGCCGGGATGGGCCAAGTAATGCCAGGAATGGGTGATCACCGGCTCAAACCCGCGGATCAACTTGTGCTCGCCCTGCGCGCCCGCGTCGAAGCGTTTGAAGCCGTTGGAGATGGCGTAGTCCATGCCTTGATAGAAGCAGGTCTCGAAGTGCAGTCGGTCGAATTCGGCCAGGCAGCCCCAATAGCGCCCGTAGAAACTGTCGCCACCGATCAGGCTGAAGGCCATCGCCACTGGCCGAGTGCCTTGTCTGGCGAGCACCACGCGAATCGCTTCGGGCATGCGCTCGGCAACCAGGCTGAAGAACTCCCGCGTCAGGTACGGCGCCTGCCCGCGAACCTCGTAGGTGTTGGAATAGCAGGCATAAACGAAATCCCAGTGGGCCTGACTCAGCTCATGCCCTTGCAACCATTCGAATTCAAACCCCTGCCCCGCCACCTGCTCGCGTTCCTTGCGCATCTGTTTGCGCTTACGCGAACTCAGCGCATCGAGGAAATCCTGAAAGTCCCGGTAGCCGCGATTCTGCCAGTGGTACTGACAGCCGATGCGCTGCAACCAGCCCGGTTGCTCGGCCAACAGCGTATCGGCCACGGGGTCGGTGAAGTTGACGTGGACGCTGGAAAGCGATTCAGCCTCGGCATACCCCGGCAGACACGCCAGTAACTCGCGACCGTCCTCGGGTGTCTTTGCCAGCAGTCGCGGACCACTGACGGGGCTGAACGGGACCGCGATCAACAGCTTCGGATAGTAGGCGATCCCCGCACGGCGACAGGCATCGGCCCAGCCATGATCGAACACGTACTCACCGTAGGAATGCCATTTGCGATAGGCCGGCAATGCCGCGATCAACCGGTCATTTTCGTAATGCAGCAGATGCTCGGCACGCCAGCCGGAACGGGGTCCCAAGCTGCCACTGTCTTCCAGCGCACTGAGGAAGCCATGACGCAGAAAGGGCGAGTCGCCTGGAATCAGCGCATCCCACTCTTCGGGCTTCAGGTCCGACAGTGCATCCAAACGGTGTAACGACATCGCCCCCTCCCATCCCCTCGCCAACGTTTGCGCAGTATCACCTATCGGACACGTTTGCACATGAAATTTGCGCCGACAGCGCTCTAGCCTGCGGGTTCCAGATTCTTTTCACCTGTCATCGACATGCCATCACCTAGCCATCCCCTTGTCATAAACGGCCGTGATACTGGCGCCTGTTTTTAGAGCCTCCGGTTCTAAAAACCTGACTTTTTTCCGTCCGCCTCAGGTCGGTTGTTCCTGGATGGCTTTGTCATCCCTTCTCATCTACGGAGATTGATATGCGTCTTGCTTCCACTAAAACTGCGGCAGCCCTGTGTGGCGGTCTGTTGCTGGCCATGAGCGTTCCGGCCAGCGCCGCAGTCGACGCGAAACTGCTCGACATGCTCAAGGCCAACGGCTCGATCTCGCCAGCCCAGTACGCCGAACTGCAATCGGAGCTCGCCAAGGATCAGCAGGCTCAACAACAAGCCCAGAAAGCGACAGCCGACCAGATCGCCGCCGCTACCGCCGCCAAGTCTTCCGAGCTGTCGGCGTTTGAACAGAAAGTCGCATGGGCCGCCAAGACCCAATTCAAAGGCGACGTCCGCGTGCGCCAGGAAACGGTCAAGATCGACGACCAGAACAACAGCCAGGACAAGAACCGTCAGCGTATCCGTGTTCGTCTGGGCGCGTATACCGACATCAACCCACAGGTCAGCACGGGCATCCGTATCGCGACCGGTGGCGACAACAAGGCCAACTCCACCAACGTCGACCAAAACGACTACTTCACCAAGAAAGACCTTTGGCTGGATCAGGGTTACATCGATTACCACCCGACCGCCATCCAGAACCTGCATGTCATCGGCGGCAAGATGGCCCAGCCGTGGGTCAGCGAAGGCGACGTGATCTGGGACAACGACATCAACCCGGAAGGTCTGGCCGCCACTTACAGCGTGCCGGTCACCAAAGGTTTCGAGCTGTTCGGTAGCGCCGGTACGTACACCCTCAAGGACAACATCAGCGGTGACGGTACGCAGTTCAAGAACGACCTGCGCCTGAACGCTGCCCAACTGGGTACGCGTATCGCGATCACCGACAACGTCAAGGCGACCGTCGGCGGTTCGGTGTACCAGTACCAGAACTCCAACGACTGTAACCCGGCGGCGGCAAGCACCAGCACGACGTTCTGCGGCTTGAGCATCAACGGCAACAACACCACTGACTTCCGTCTGTATGAAGGTTTCGGCCAGCTCGACCTGACCGGTATGGTCGTTCCGGTCAGTCTCTACGGTCAGTACGTGGTCAACAGCGCCACCGACAGCAACCAGGACACTGCCTGGCTGACCGGTGTGAAGACCAAGGTGTTTGGTTTCGGTCTGGACTACAACTATCGCGATACTCAGCGTAACGCAGTGGTTGGCGCTTTCACCGACTCCGACTTCGCCAACGGCACCACCGGTTCGCGCGGCCACAAGCTGAGCGTCTCGTACGATGTCGACAAGAACTTCACCCTCGGCGCTACGTACTTCCTGACCAAGGCAGACTTCGCCTTCGCCAACGCACCGCGTGACGAAGATGCGAACACCCTGCAGCTGGACGTGGTTGCGAAGTTCTAAAAGACGCAGCTGCAAGCTTCAAGCGACACGCTTCACGTTAAAGCCTCAGGCGGCCCGCTCCCGCCGCCTGAGGCCGCTCAAAACTTCAGCCCGGAGCTGGCCTGTCGGATCCCCATCATCCGTTCCGACAGGTCAGCTTCGGGCTGTTTTTATTTCCGGCCCACCCACAAAGATCATCTGCCGAACAAAAATACGGCGGGAGCGAATTCATTCGCGATTGGCCGGTACAGCCGACGCAGCTTTGCCGCCCGAACTATTTTTCGCGAATGAATTCGCTCCCACAGGTTGAGATCCTGGTCAGCTCATAAGCAGAGCCCGATCACTTCTTGCGCAGAATCACGCTGCCGATCGAATAGCCCGCCCCGAACGAACTCAACACGCCCAGCGCGCCGCTCGGCAGATCGTCCTGGTATGTGTGGAAGGCAATGACCGAACCAGCGGAGCTGGTGTTGGCGTAGCTGTCGAGAATCACCGGGGCCTCTTCGACCGAGGCGTCGCGGCCCAGCAGCTTTTTCACGATCAAGTGGTTCATGCTCAGGTTGGCCTGATGCAGCCAGAAACGCTTCACGTCGCTGACATTGAGGCTGTTCTCTTCCAGGTGCACACCCACCAGTTCCGCCACCATCGGGCAAACGTCGCGGAACACCTTGCGACCTTCCTGCACGAACAGTTTGTCGGCCTTGCCCTCGCCTTCTTCCGCCGTGCGATTGAGGAAACCGAAGTTGTTGCGGATGTTGTTCGAGAAGGTGGTCAGCAGCTTGGTGCTGACGATGTCGAACTGGTGTTCGGAAGTCGCCAGATCGGCACGTTCGACCACGACCGCGGTGGCGGCATCGCCGAAGATGAAATGACTGTCGCGGTCACGGAAATTCAGGTGCGCGGTGCAGATTTCCGGGCTGATGACCAACAGTGCCCGAGCCTGACCCAGCTTGACGCTGTTGCAAGCGGTCTGAATGCCGAAGGTGGCCGAGGAACAGGCGACGTTCATGTCGAAACCGAAGCCCTGCACGCCGAGTGCCGACTGAATCTCGATGGAAATCGCAGGGTACGCCCGTTGCAGGTTGGAACAGGCGACGATCACGCCGTCGATGTCGGCTGCGGTTTTCCCCGCGCGCTGCAAGGCTTGCTCGGCGGCCGCGACACCCATCTCGCAAAGGATCGACCACTCGTCGTTAGAGCGCTCAGGCAAACGGGGCTTCATGCGTTGCGGGTCAAGGATGCCGTCTTTGTCCATGACGAAGCGGCTTTTGATGCCACTGGCTTTCTCGATGAAGGCGGCGCTGGATTCGGTCAGTGCCTGAACCTGGCCCGCCTCGATGGCAGCGGCATTTTCGGCGTTGAATTGAGCGACGTAGGTGTTGAAAGATTCCACCAGCTCATCATTGGAAATGCTGTTGGCCGGGGTGTAGAGCCCTGTGCCACTGATCACGACGTCGTACACGGTCGTTCCTCTCTTATTGACGGCAGCAGGCAAAGGGCCTGCGTAAGCACGGTGCTGGCTGTTTTTCTGGAACGACAGTACCAATGCAACGATAAAATTTCCCGTATACGGGCGTGAACCTTGTTAGCGCTTCGAGCTTTTAAGCCGCGAAGTTTGCCATATCGGCCGGGATTTGGCGCTATCGGGCTGCTGGAATGCACACTCTCAAGCTCCACCCTCATCAACCCTGTGAGAGCGAATTCATTCGCGATTGGCCAGTACAGCCGATGCAGCTTTGCCGCCCGCACTATTTTTCGCGAATGAATCCGCTCCCACAGAGGTAAGGAGTTCCGGCCCAGACAGTCAAGCCGCAGGTGGAGGGGATCACCCCTCCACCTGACTCCATTGCTTGCTCAGGCGCTTGTCGGAAATCGGCACCTTGGTCCCCAGTTGCTGGGCGAACAGCGACACGCGGTATTCCTCCAGCCACCAGCGGTAGACCACCAGTTCGTCATCGCGCTTGCCTTCCTGCGCGTGCTTGTCGGCGCGGGTCTGGTATTGCGCCCAGAGGTTGCCCAGTTCAATGCTCCAGACCCGGTCTTTCTGCACCTGGCTGCCCAGCTTCTCAAGCCGTAGCTCGATGGCCTTCAGGTAACGCGGCAACTCCTTGAGCCACTGCGCCGGGGTTTCGCGCACGAAGCCGGGGTACACCAGCTTGCCCAACTGCCCTTTGATGTCATTCAGGGCGACGGCCTGGGCCAGATCGATCTTGCCCTTGAAGCGCTTCTGCAGACCGTGCCAGAGCTTGAGGATCTCCAGCGTCAGTTTCGCCAGACGCTCGGCGTGCTCGGTCAGACTGCCGCGCTTGCGCTCGGCCAACGACAAGAGGCCTGCACCGTCACGCGGCAAGCTGGCTTCACCTTCCAGAATGCAGGTGTCCAGGCTCGCCAGCAGAATGTCTTCGACCAACGCATCGACCCGGCCCATGTCGCGGTACAGCAGCGCCAGCTCGGTCTGCCCCGGCAATTTGCTGCGCAGGAACTTCGCAGGCTCCGCCAGTTGTTGCAGCAACAGACGCTGCAACGCACGGCGATGTTGATACTCGGCCTCGGTCTGCGTCGAGAAGCGCCCTTCCTTGACCGTACCGCCCTCCTCCACCAACGCCGGGTACACCGTCATCGAGAGGCCGGCGATCTTCTGTTGAGTCTTTTCCGCGACCGGCGCAAAGCCCTTGGCTTCGACCGGTTGCTGGCTCTTCTCGGTTTGCGGCACGGCCAGGGCCGCCTGCCCGGCTTCGGCAAAGCGCGCGGTGAGTTCATCCAGATCGCGGCCTTCGCCGAGAAACTTGCCGTTGGCGTCGACCACCTCAAGGTTCATTTTCAGGTGATCTTCCACCTGTTGCGCCGCCTCGGCCCACGCCTCGTCGGTGACACGCGCACCGGTCATGCGCAGCAACTCACGCCCTAACGCCTGAGGCAGCGACCCTTCAGCGAACACCATGCGCTGCAAGGCGGCCTTGACGAAATCCGGCACCGGCACGAAATTCTTGCGCAGCGCCTTGGGCAAGTTACGCACCAGGGCGACACACTTGGTTTCCAGCAGGCCCGGCACCAGCCACTCCAGACGCTCTGCCGGCAATGACAGCAGCAACGGCGCAGGCACGCGCAATGTCACCCCGTCACGGGGGTGATTGGGTTCGAAGTGGTAGGTCAGCGGCAAGGTCAGTTCACCTAACCGCAACGTGTCCGGGTATTGATTGGCCGTGACCTCGCTGGCTTCACGGGCGAGGACATCTTCCTCGCGCATGATCAGCAACTGCGGGTTCTTCTGGCTCTCCATCCGGTACCAGGCGTCGAACGTCGCGGTCTGGTGAATCTCGGCAGGCAGGCGCTCGTCGTAGAAACGGAACAGGGTTTCTTCGTCGGCCAGAATGTCGCGACGGCGGGCCTTGGCCTCCAGCTCGTCGAGCTCTTCGAGCAACCTGGCGTTGGCGCTCAGGCACTTGGCACGCGACTGAATCTCGCCACGCACCAGGCCTTCTCGGATGAAGAACTCGCGCGACACCACCGGATCGATCGGTCCGAAATGCACAGGACGGCGCCCGACCACGATCAGCCCGAACAGGGTGATCTGCTCAAAGGCCACGACCTGACCACGCTTCTTCTCCCAGTGCGGTTCGAAGTGGTTTTTCTTGACCAGATGCCCGGCCAGCGGCTCGATCCAGTCGGGTTCGATCTTCGCCACCATGCGCGCATACAGCTTGGTGGTTTCGACCAGCTCCGCCGCCATGATCCACTGCGGGCGCTTCCGGCCCAGCCCGGACGACGGGTGCACCCAGAAACGCCGTTGGCGCGCGCCCAGGTAGTCGCCCTCTTCGGTTTTCTGTCCGATCTGACTGAGCAGACCGGAAAGCACCGCTTTGTGGAATTTCGGGAAGTCAGCCGGCTCTTTATTGACCGTCAACTGCAGGTCACGGCAGATCAGGCTCAATTGACGATGGGAGTCGCGCCATTCGCGCAGACGCAGGTAATTAAGGAAATTGCGGCGACACCAGTTGCGCAGCGGACTGGCCGTCAGCGCCTGGCGCTGCTCCTCGAAACCGCGCCACAGATTGACCAGCCCGGCGAAGTCCGAGTCCTGATCCTTCCACTGTGCGTGCGCTTGATCGGCGGCCTGCTGACGCTCCGGCGGACGCTCGCGCGGATCCTGAATCGACATGGCGCTGGCGACGATCAGCACTTCCTGCAGGCTGCCCTGTTTGGCGGCTTCCAGCAGCATGCGGCCCATGCGCGGGTCCACCGGCAAGCGCGCCAACTGGCGACCCAACGGGGTCAGCTGGTTTTCGCGATTGACCGCCGACAGCTCCTGCAAAAGGTTGAACCCGTCGCTGATGGCCTTGCCGTCCGGCGGTTCGATGAACGGAAAGTCGGTGATCTCGCCCAGACGCAAATGCAGCATCTGCAGAATCACCGCCGCCAGGTTGGTGCGCAGGATTTCCGGATCGGTGAACTCAGGGCGCGAGAGGAAATCCTCTTCGCTGTACAGGCGCACGCACAGGCCCGGCTCAACGCGACCGCACCGGCCTTTTCGCTGATTGGCGCTGGCCTGGGAAACCGCTTCGATGGGCAGACGCTGAACCTTGGCGCGATAGCTGTAGCGGCTGATGCGCGCGGTGCCGGTGTCGATCACGTAGCGAATGCCCGGGACGGTCAGCGACGTTTCAGCCACGTTGGTGGCCAGCACCACCCGACGGCCCGGATGCGACTGGAAGATCCGCTGCTGTTCGGCCGGCGACAGGCGCGCGTACAACGGCAGAATTTCAGTGTGTTTGAGCTGGGCCTTGCGCAGCATCTCGGCCGCGTCACGGATCTCGCGCTCACCCGGCAGGAATACCAGCACATCCCCCGGCGACTTGCGTTCGCTGCGTTCGAATGCCGCCAACTCATCCAGGGTCGCGAGAATGGCCTGATCGACAGTCAGGTCGTCTTCGACGCTGTTACCCTCTTCGTCCTGTTCAGAGGTCAGCGGGCGATACCAGGTTTCTACCGGGAAGGTCCGGCCCGAGACTTCAATCACGGGCGCCTTGTCGAAGTGCTCGGAGAAGCGCTCCAGATCGATGGTCGCCGAGGTGATGATGACTTTCAGGTCAGGACGGCGCGGCAGCAGGGTTTTCAGATAACCGAGCAGGAAGTCGATGTTCAGGCTGCGTTCGTGGGCTTCGTCGACGATGATCGTGTCGTAGCGCTCAAGAAAACGGTCGTGCTGGGTTTCGGCCAGCAGGATGCCGTCCGTCATCAGCTTGATCAGGGTGTTGCTGTCGCTCTGGTCCTCGAAGCGCACCTGATAACCGACCAGTGCCCCGAGCGGCGTGCCGATCTCTTCGGCGACCCGGCTGGCGACGCTGCGTGCAGCGATTCGACGCGGCTGGGTATGACCGATCAGCCCGTGCTGGCCACGACCGATCTCCAGGCAGATTTTCGGCAGCTGGGTGGTTTTACCCGAACCGGTTTCGCCGGCGATGATCAGCACTTGGTGCTTGAGCAACGCGTCCTTGATCTCGTCGCGCTTGGCGGCGATGGGCAGGTTCTCGTCGTAGCGGATCGTCGGCACGCTTTGCTTGCGGCTGACCACTTGAGCGCACGACGCCTGGACACGCTCGACCCATTGCGCAAGCTTCGCCTCGTCGGGCTTCTTGCGCAGTTCGTGCAACTGGCGACGCAGGCGATGACGATCACTGATCATCGCGTGGTCGAGGTTTTTATACAGTTGGTCGATGGCGGTCGATTCGTCGGTCATCAGGGCGCGAAGTCTTTTCTATCTGAATGCAGGGCGCGGATTGTCGCAGATTTATCCACGATCATGCACAACCCTGTGCTCGCGAACGCGGCAGGTCGGATACGGCAGCTGTGAATGACCCACCGCATTCGCGGCCGTCGTAACCTCCGACTGCTCCTACAGGTCGTGCAGCGTTTCAGGGGTTCTTTCACCTCAGACCTGTGGGAGCGAGCTCGCTCGCGAAGGCTGCATGCCTGGCGCAGAAGGTGTGTCGGATGTAACAGCCTCTTCGTGAGCAAGCTCACTCCCACAGGCTTCACGTTTTCAGGAGGACCCGCGTAAAACGACAAACCCCACACGATGGCGGGGTCTGTCGGTATTGCCGTGAATCAGGCCGGCTTCTTCAACGCCAGCTTCTTCAGCTCTTCATCACGCAACTCGCGGCGCAGGATCTTGCCGACATTGGTGGTCGGCAGTGCGTCGCGGAATTCCACGCTGCGCGGGACTTTGTAGGCGGTGACGTTGGCGCGCATGTGTTCCATGACCTGCTCCTTGGCCAGCGTCGCACCCGGTTTCACGACCACGAAGATCTTAATCGCCTCGCCCGACTTCTCGTCCGGCACGCCGATGGCCGCGCACTGCAACACGCCCGGCAAGGTTGCCAGCACGTCTTCCAGTTCGTTCGGGTAGACGTTGAAGCCCGACACCAGGATCATGTCTTTCTTGCGATCGACGATGCGCATGTAGCCGTCTGGCTGAATCACCGCGATATCACCGGTCTTCAACCAGCCTTCGGCGTCGAGCATCTCATCGGTGGCTTCCTGACGCTGCCAGTAGCCCTTCATCACCTGAGGGCCTTTGACGCAAAGTTCGCCGACTTCACCGAGCGGCAACTCTTCGCCCGCGTCGTTGATGGTCTTGCACAGCGTCGACGGCACGGGAATGCCGATGGTGCCCATCTGGATTTTCTGGATCGGGTTGACCGTCGCCACCGGGCTGGTTTCGGTCATGCCGTAACCCTCGCAGATGGAGCAACCGGTCACCTCTTTCCAGCGTTCGGCCGCCGCTTGTTGCAGGGCCATGCCGCCCGACAGGGTGACTTTCAGCGAGGAGAAATCCAGGTTGCGGAAGTCGGCGTTGTTGCACAGAGCCACAAACAGCGTGTTCAGACCGACGAAGCCGCTGAACTTCCACTTCGACAACTCCTTGACCATCGCCGACAAGTCACGCGGGTTGCTGATCAGGATGTTGTGGTTGCCGATCAACATCATCGACATGCAGTGAAAAGTGAACGCATAGATGTGATACAGCGGCAGCGGCGTGATCAGAATCTCCGTGCCTTCGTTCAGGTTGGAGCCCATCAGCGCCTTGCACTGCAGCATGTTGGCGATCAGATTACGGTGGGTCAGCATGGCGCCCTTGGCCACACCCGTCGTGCCGCCGGTGTATTGCAGGACCGCGACGTCGCTGCCTTTCGGCGATGCATCGTTGACCGCCTTGCCGTGCCCCATCGCCAACACGTCGTTGAACTTGACGGCTTTGGGCAGGTGAAACGGCGGCACCATCTTTTTCACGTACTTGATGACGCTGTTGACCAACAGGCGCTTGAGCGGCGGCAGCAGGTCGGCGACTTCGGTGACGATGACGTGCTTGACGCCGGTCTTGGGCACGACCTTTTCAGCGAGGTGCGCCATGTTCGCCAGGCAGACCAGGGCCTTGGCGCCGGAGTCGTTGAATTGATGTTCCATCTCCCGCGCGGTGTACAGCGGGTTGGTGTTGACCACGATCAGGCCCGCGCGAATGGCGCCGAATACCGCAATCGGGTACTGCAGGACGTTTGGCAACTGCACGGCGATGCGGTCGCCCGGTTGCAGGTCGGTGTGCTGCTGAAGATAGGCGGCGAACGCACCGGACAGCGCGTACATCTCACCGTAAGTGAGTGTCTTGCCCAGGTTGCTGAACGCAGGTTTGTTGGCGAAACGCTCGCAGGACTGTTTCAATACCGCCTGAACGTTTGGATACTCGTCCGGATCGATATCGGCAGCAATGCCAGACGGATATTTATCCTTCCAGAAGTTTTCGATCATGGAAGCCGACTCCTCAGCGACAGCGTTTCTACACACCGCTTAATGCGATGATTTCTTGTGTTTGGAATGATGTAGCCACAGCTTTTTGCTTATCGACATGACAAAAAGCGGGCCGAGCGTAGCAGCTTTGCCAAAGGCCGACTAGAGCCAATAGCGGCCCACACAGTCACAAAAATGACTCTTGAATAGTTAAACGTCACGTTTAGAGCAATGAACCTAAATGTCGGAAACGCCCCCCTGATTGTAGGAGCGCGCTTGCCCGCGAATGCGTCGGAACATCCGACATAATCGTCGACTGACACACAGCATTTGCGGGCAAGCGCGCTCCTGCTCAGGTTTTATGCACCAATAAAAAACGGCGTGTTTCTCAACACGCCGTTTCTGTTTATAGCCGCTTCACGCGATGTCGCGCAGTTCTCTTCGCAGGATCTTGCCCACGGGGGTCATGGGCAGAGACTCGCGCAGCACGATGTGCTTGGGGATCTTGTAGCCGGTGAAGTTCTCTTTGCAGTACGCCTTGAGCTCTTCGTACGTGAGGCTCGAATCCCTCGGTACCACGAACAGTTTCACCGCTTCGCCCGAGCGCTCGTCCGGCACCCCGATCACCGCGCAGTTCGCGACTTTCGGGTGACGCGAGACGACGTCTTCAATTTCGTTGGGGTAGACGTTGAAACCCGAAACGATGATCAGGTCTTTCTTGCGGTCGACGATGCGAATGAAACCGTCCGGATCGATGACCGCAATGTCCCCGGTCTTGAGCCAGCCTTCGCTGTCCAGCACTTCGGCGGTGGCATCAGGCTTGTGCCAGTAACCGAGCATGATCTGCGGCCCCTTCAGGCACAGCTCGCCGCGTTCGCCGACGGGCAACTCAACGCCTTCATCGTCAATGATCTTGGCCGTGGTCCCCGGCACCGGCATACCGACCGTGCCCAGTTTCGACAGGTTGCCATACGGGTTGGCCGTGGCGACCGGCGAGGTTTCGGTCAGGCCGTAACCCTCTACGATCGGGCAGCCCGTGAGCTGCAACCAGCGTTCGGCCGTGGCCTTCACCAGGGCAGTACCCCCGGAGTTGGTGAGCCGCAGGCTGGAGAAATCCAGCGTCTTGAAGTCCGGATGGTCCATCAATGCGACGAACAACGTGTTGAGGCCAAGCATCGCGGAGAACTTCCACTTTTTCAGCTCTTTGATGAAGCCACCGATGTCACGCGGGTTGGTGATCAGCAGGTTGTGGTTGCCGCTGACCATCATGCACATGCAATTACAGGTGAAGGCATAGATGTGATACATCGGCAGCGGCGCGACCATGACCTCGCTGCCTTGTTTGAAGATCGGCAAACCGTCCGGACCGTGCTGGAGCATGCAGGCGTAAACCTGTTGCATGTTGGCGACCAGATTGCCGTGAGTCAGCATCGCGCCTTTTGGCGATCCGGTGGTGCCGCCGGTGTATTGCAGAACGGCGATGTCTTCCAGGTCCAGTTGAACGCGTTGCAGGTGATCGCCCCGCCCCAGCTTGAGCACGCTCTTGAAGGACACGGCCTGCGGCAGGTCGTACTCGGGCACCATCTTCTTGACCTTCTCGACGACCGTGTTGATCAGCCAGCCTTTGGCGGCCGACTGCATGTCGCCCATCTTCACTTCGATGAGGTACTGAATGTCGGTGTCTGGCAGCACTTCCTGGACGTTCTTGCCGAAGACGTTCAGGTACACCAGCGCGCGGGCACCGGAGTCCTTGAACTGATGGCGCATTTCACGGGCGGTGTACAGCGGGTTGGTGTTGACCACGATCAACCCCGCGCGCATGGCACCGAAGACCGCGATGGGGTACTGGATCAAGTTGGGCATCTGCACGGCGATGCGGTCGCCAGGCTTGAGCTCGGTCTGCTGCTGCAGGTAACCGGCGAACGCCGCCGAGTGTCTCTCCAGCTCTGCGTAGGTCAGGGTCACGCCCATGTTGCTGTAGGCCGGACGGTCCGCGTACTTCTTGCAACTGCGCTCGAACACCTCCACCACGGATTTGTAAGCGTGCAGGTCCACCTCGGAGAGGACGCCTGCCGGGCGTTTGTCGTTCCAGAAATCAGGTTGCATGTTCTTTTTATCCTCTTACCTGAGAGTGCTGGCCCCGCGATGAAGCAGGTGCTTGCCGGACGTTAGCAGCTGCCACCAGGAAGGCAAATCGTCATCAATGACGTGAATCTTACGGGTGATCAGGCTGCCATCTGACAAGCGCTATACACTGCAATCAGGCGACCGACAGAGCGCTATTTCAAGACAAATCTTTACAGGGCCAGGGAAACGCCATGAAACACGATGCTTTTTGGCTGGACACCAGTGATCACACTCGCCTGTACGTCAATGCATGGATGCCGCTGACCAGCCCACGGGCCGTGGTCATGCTGTCTCATGGCATGGCCGAGCACAGTGGACGCTATGCCCGCCTGGCGGCGGCATTGACTGACGCGGGGTTTGCCTTGTATGCCCACGATCAACGCGGCCATGGCCGAACCGCCGCCAACGGCCTGCTCGGTCACTACGCGGACCGGGATGGCTGGAACAAAGTGGTGGGCGACCTGGCCAGCCTCAGCGCCTCGATCGGCCAGCGCCATCCGGGCGTCCCGGTATTGTTACTGGGGCACAGCATGGGCAGCTACATCGCGCAGGCGTACCTGTTGCATCACAGCGCCAGCGTTCAGGGTGCGGTGCTCAGCGGCTCGAATTTCCAGCCCGTCTCGCTTTACCGCAGCGCCGCCGTGATCGCCCGTCTGGAACGCTGGCGGCAAGGCGCTGAGGGGCGCAGTGCAATCATCGAGTTCCTGTCGTTTGGCTCATTCAACAAAGCCTTCAAACCCGTGCGCACGCCGTTCGACTGGCTCAGTCGCGATCAGGAAGAAGTCGATAAATACGTCAAAGACCCGCTCTGCGGCTTTCGTTGCACCAATCAGTTCTGGCTGGACATGCTGGGCGGGCTGCAACAAATCAGCAAGAAATCCAACCTGGCGCAGATCGATAAAAGTCTGCCGATCCTGATCATGGGCGGCGAATGTGATCCGGTGAGCGAAGGCAAGCGTCTCAAGGATCTGGCAAGTGCACTGACGGACACCGATCACGCGCTCGTTACGCTGAAACTTTACCCGCAGGCACGGCATGAAATCCTCAACGAAACCAACCGCGAGGAAGTCACTCATGATTTACTCGCCTGGCTCGAGCAGGCGCTGAGCGAACCACGACCGCGCCGAACCGAATGACCTGCCGGGATTTCAGCTCTTTATTTATTTTTCATTTTCATGTCACAGGACCGCAACATGACCGAAGTCACCAACACGCCGTACGAAGCCCTTGAAGTCGGCCAGACCGCCAGCTACAGCAAAACGGTCGAAGAGCGCCATATCCAATTGTTTGCCGAAATGTCCGGCGACCGTAACCCGGTGCACCTGGATGCGGAGTTTGCGGCCAAAAGCATGTTCAAGGACCGGATCGCTCACGGTATGTTCAGTGGCGCGTTGATCAGTGCCGCCGTGGCCTGTGAGCTGCCTGGGCCGGGCACGATTTATCTGGGTCAGCAGATGAGCTTTCAGAAGCCGGTGAAGATTGGCGATACGTTGACGGTGCGGTTGGAGATTCTGGAAAAACTGCCGAAGTTCCGCGTGCGGATTGCCACACGCGTTTTTAACCAGAACGATGAGTTGGTGGTGGATGGCGAGGCCGAGATTCTGGCGCCGCGTAAGGTGCAGACGGTGAGTCTGGCTGAGTTGCCGGCGATTACGGTTGGCTGATTTTTGGTGGCGCTGAGGGTGGGGTGCATATCCGTTAATTCGGGTGGCGCTGAGGGGGTCTGGCTAACGCCAGACCTGTTTCGCCTTCGGCGAGTTACTTTTTCAAGAGCCGGAGTGCCGGACCATCAAAAAGTAACCAAAAGGCCCTGCTCCTGGTTGGGCCCGACTTCGTCGGGTTCCTTCTCTCCGGCGACGCTCCGTGGGCCCGCCGCCATCGGCCATCCATGGCCGGGGCGGCTCTCGCGGCATCCATGCCGCTCGGCCCACTCCACGCCACCTGCGTTCAGCCTGCACCCAAGTCGCATTTGGTGGTGTCTGGACTGTCGCGTACAAGAGCACGCTGGCTGGAGCTAACGCTCCTCGCATTCTTGGTTTGTGCATCCATCTCTCGCACACCGCCCCCTAACCGTAGGAGCGTGGCTTGTGTCTGGGCCGCATCCGGACGATCTGCCGGGAACCGGCAGCTAATCCTGTGAATGCGGTTTACCTGATACTGCCAAGGTGTCCGGTTTTACTGCTGCTTCGCAGCAGATCGCGGGACGAGCCACGCTCCTACAGGGACTGCGTCAGCCTGATATTCTGCTTCTGCTCGTGCTCTTCTGCATCAATGGTCCAAACACCACAAAACGCGACTTGGGTGCAGGCCAAACGTAGACGATGCGGAGTGGGTCGAGCGGCATGGATGCCGCGAGAGCGCCGTCAGGACATGGATGTCCGTTCGGCGCGGGCCCACGGAGCGTCGTCGGAGTGCGGGAATCCGACGAAGTCGGACCTAACCAGGAGCAGGGCCTTTTTGGTTACTTTTTCGGCTCTTGGAAAAAGTGACCCGCTGTAAGAGCGGAACCACAAGTAGCCGTTACCGCAGCAACGGATATACACCCGCCGCAAGTCTCCCATCCCCACAAAAAAACACGCACAAAAAAATGGGCAACCGAAGTCGCCCAAAATGCCTTGCGTGCTCTTTTTATAAGAAAGACTCAGCGCTTGCCGCCTTTGTGGTTCGAGTCTCTCCAGATGAACAGTCCCAAGCCTGCAAAAAAGCTCAGCATCAACATCACCGTCATCACACCGGCTATCACCGCATGATCGAGAAACATAAGTGCCCCTCCTGCCGTAACCCTGTTCGATGGGTGCAGATTAACCAGAGGCGAAAAATGAAATGTTGACCCAGGTCAATGCCGCTGCGCATGACCGCGCAGCGAATACACCGGGACAATAAGAAGGGAGGTCTAGCGTTTTTTCGGCTTGCTCTTCGGCTTTTTCTTGCCCTTACCCAGCGGCATCGCCTGCTCGAAGGCCTGACGCACTTCGTTGAGCCGTTTGTCATTGAGGTCGTGAACACGCTTGGCGCGCTCGGCACTCAGGTCTACCAGTTTTTCGTCATCGCTCATGGCGTGCTGCTCTCGAATGCCCAATGGCGACAATAATGCGGAATCCCGGCGGCGCTGACCAGCACCTTAGACTTTCAAATCCACCCACAAGCCCTGACGCGGCTCGTCGTCGATGATCGGCACGACCGGGACGGTGTTGTCGGCATTCAGATAATCCCCAGGCATGGCCGGACCCGCGTGCTGAGGCTCGTTCGGGGTGTCTTCATCAAGATCGGGATGACGATCGGCGGTGCGTCGGTCACGGCGGCGCCTTTGCTGTCGGCGCTGTTCTTCGCGCAGCAGCAACTGAGCCTGCTCGGGATCGCGCTCCCCCATGTTGATCGTGGTTTCGCTGGAACTGGGCTGCACGGGCGTAACGGGCGGAATGTCCGGGGTTGGCTTGACCGGGTCCTGCTGCGCAGTCACGGGGGCTGCACTCAAGGGAATCAGCGGTGGCAGCATGGTAATGGTCTCCTGTTATCAAGCTGTCGGCAGCCGTTTCGTCGACTTGAGCCGTGAGAAGCGGAAGTTTCGACTATGTTTTTCGCAACAAGTGCCCGCACGAGGCCAGGAGCCCAATAAATACGGGCGTTTTACACAGTTAGCTTTGGCCTGGGCCGCTTGTTCCGTTAACATAGTCGGCTTTTTCAAGGCGGGAGTCAGGCAGCATGGCGCAGCAGTATCAACCGGGGCAACGCTGGATTAGCGACAGCGAAGCCGAGCTGGGTTTAGGCACCGTTCTGGCACAGGACGGCCGCTTGTTGACCGTGCTCTATCCGGCCACTGGCGACACCCGCCAGTATGCTTTGCGCAATGCGCCGCTGACGCGGGTGCGCTTCTCGCCGGGTGACACCATCACCCACTTCGAGAACTGGAAAATGACCGTACGCGAAGTCGACGACGTCGACGGCCTGCTGGTCTATCACGGTCTCAACGCGCAGAACCAGCCGGTCACCCTGCCGGAAACCCAACTGTCGAACTTCATTCAATTCCGCCTGGCCAGCGATCGCCTGTTCGCCGGGCAGATCGACCCGCTGCCCTGGTTCTCGCTGCGCTATCACACGCTGGAGCACACCAGCCGTCAGCTGCAATCCTCGCTGTGGGGCCTGGGCGGTGTTCGTGCCCAGCCTATCGCGCACCAGTTGCACATCGCCCGTGAAGTCGCCGACCGCATCGCGCCGCGTGTTTTGCTGGCCGACGAAGTGGGCCTGGGCAAGACCATCGAAGCCGGTCTGGTGATCCACCGTCAATTGCTGTCGGGCCGCGCCAGCCGCGTGCTGATCCTGGTGCCTGAAAACCTGCAGCACCAGTGGCTGGTGGAGATGCGCCGCCGCTTCAACCTGCAGGTTGCGCTGTTCGACGCCGAGCGCTTCATCGAAAGCGATGCCAGCAACCCCTTCGAAGACACCCAGCTTGCCTTGGTGTCGCTGGAGTGGCTGGTCGACGACGAGAAGGCACAGGATGCACTGTTCGCCGCTGGCTGGGACCTGCTGGTGGTCGACGAGGCCCACCACCTGGTCTGGCATGAAGAAAAGGCCAGCCCGGAATACTCGCTGGTCGAACAACTGGCCGAAGTGATTCCTGGCGTGTTGCTGCTCACCGCGACCCCGGAACAACTGGGTCAGGACAGCCACTTCGCCCGTCTGCGCCTGCTCGACCCGAACCGTTTCCACGACCTGCACGCTTTCCGCGCCGAGAGCGAAAACTATCGCCCGGTCGCCGAAGCCGTTCAGGAGCTGCTTGATCAGGGTCGTCTCTCGCCGGAAGCGCACAAGACCATTCACGGCTTCCTCGGCGCCGAAGGCGAAGCATTGCTTGGCGCCGTGGCCGATGGCGACACCGAAGCCAGCGCCCGTCTGATCCGCGAATTGCTCGACCGTCACGGCACCGGCCGCGTGCTGTTCCGTAACACCCGTGCCGCCGTGCAGGGCTTCCCGGAGCGCAAGCTGCATCCGTATCCGCTGCCGTGCCCGGCCGAATACCTCGAATTGCCGATGGGCGAGCACGCCGACCTGTACCCGGAAGTCAGCTTCCAGGCCCAGGGCGAAACCAGCGAAGAAGAACGCTGGTGGCGTTTCGACCCGCGCGTCGACTGGCTGATCGACACGCTGAAGATGCTCAAGCGCGTCAAAGTGCTGGTGATCTGCGCCCACGC
This sequence comes from Pseudomonas abietaniphila, assembly GCF_039697315.1. Taxonomy (NCBI): domain Bacteria; kingdom Pseudomonadati; phylum Pseudomonadota; class Gammaproteobacteria; order Pseudomonadales; family Pseudomonadaceae; genus Pseudomonas; species Pseudomonas abietaniphila. Next base: position 1,622,508 of record NZ_CP155619.1, read on the forward strand.
CGAAACGGCCATGGATCTGGAAGACGCCCTGCGCGTGCGTTCCGGCATCCCGGCAACCGTGTTCCACGAAGGCATGAACATCCTGGAACGTGACCGTGCCGCCGCTTACTTCGCTGATGAAGAGTTCGGGGCACAGGTGCTGATCTGTTCGGAAATCGGCAGCGAAGGCCGTAACTTCCAGTTCTCCCATCACCTGGTGTTGTTCGACCTGCCTGCGCACCCGGACTTGCTGGAGCAGCGTATCGGGCGTCTGGACCGTATCGGCCAGAAACACATCATCGAACTGCACGTGCCGTACCTGGAAACCAGCCCGCAAGAGCGCCTGTTCCAGTGGTACCACGAAGCGCTCAACGCCTTCCTCAACACCTGCCCGACCGGCAACGCCCTGCAACATCAGTTCGGCCCGCGTCTGCTGCCGCAGCTGGAAGGTGGCGACGAGGACGATTGGCAGGCGCTGGTGGCTGAAGCCCGTGCGGAGCGCGAGCGTCTGGAAAGCGAATTGCACACCGGCCGTGACCGTTTGCTGGAACTCAACTCAGGCGGTGCCGGCGAAGGCGAAGCGCTGGTCGAGGCCATCCTTGAGCAGGACGATCAGTTCACCTTGCCGATCTACATGGAAACCCTGTTCGACGCCTTCGGCATCGACAGCGAAGACCATTCGGAAAATGCCCTGATCCTCAAGCCGAGCGAGAAGATGCTCGACGCCAGCTTCCCGCTGGGTGACGACGAAGGCGTGACCATCACCTACGACCGCAACCAGGCGCTGTCCCGTGAAGACATGCAGTTCATCACTTGGGAACACCCGATGGTGCAAGGCGGCATGGACCTGGTGCTGTCCGGCTCGATGGGCAACACCGCTGTCGCGCTGATCAAGAACAAGGCGCTGAAACCCGGCACTGTGCTGCTTGAGCTTCTTTATGTCAGTGAAGTGGTTGCACCGCGCTCGCTGCAGCTGGGTCGTTACCTGCCACCGGCCGCCCTGCGCTGCCTGCTGGACGCCAACGGCAACGACCTGTCAGGGCGCGTGTCGTTCACGACCCTGAACGATCAGCTGGAAAGCGTTCCGCGCGCCAGCGCCAACAAGTTCATCCAGGCCCAGCGCGACGTGCTCAACCCGCAGATCACCGCCGCCGAAAGCAAGATCGCGCCCAAACATGCCGAACGCGTGGCAGAGGCACAGCGTCGACTGGCTGCCGACACCGATGAAGAGCTGGCACGTCTGACTGCTCTGCAAGCGGTCAACCCGACCGTTCGCGACAGCGAACTGACCGCGCTGCGCGAACTGCGTGAGCAAGGTCTGGCGATGCTGGACAAAGCGGCGCTGCGTCTGGAAGCGATTCGGGTGTTGGTCGCGGGTTAAACCGTCTCGCCGCAGATGATGCGGCGAATACCCATATGTAGGAGCGTGGCTTGTCCCGCGATCTGCTGCGAAGCAGCAGTAAACCCGGACACCTTGGCCGTATCCAGTAAACCGCACTCACAGGTTTTGCGACCGGTTCCCGGTCGATCGCGGGACAAGCCACGCTCCTACAGGTCCGTAGAAAACCGGAAAATCACGCCACCGACGGCTTCACCCCCTGCCCCACCGGCTCATCGGCCACCATTCCTTCGCGCATCCGCTGCGCATCGCGACTGAAGCATTTCGACGCCCGTACCAGAAACACCAGCGCCAAAAACAACGCGACCGGGATCAGGTACATCGCGTCATGCAGCCCGACCGCCTTGAACGGCTCGGTCATCTGCTCCACCTGCGCCGCGTTCATCGCCGTATGGGCAAAGTGATCCGACAGCAAACCCACCACCACCGGCCCCAGACCGCCACCCAGCAGGTACAGACCGGCAAAGAACAGCGCCATCGCCGTGGCCCGCAGCCGAGGCTGCACAACGTCCTGAATCGCGGTGTAAACGCAGGTATAGAAGTTGTAGGAAAACAACCAGCCAACGCTGAACACGCCCACAAATACGCCGATCTCGATACGCCCGGCGTGCAGGGCATAGCCGGTGCAGAGACTCGCGACGGCCATGCTCAACGCCGCGAACAGGAGTCGGCCGTTGGCGAAGCGTTGATGCAGTTTGTCAGCGATCCAGCCACCCGCGGTCAAACCCACCAGCCCGGTCACACCGACGATGATCCCCGTCGCCATCGCGGCGTCCTGCAACGGCAGCAGGAAATACCGTTGCAGCATCGGCACCATGAACGAGTTGCAGGCGTAGGTTGAAAAGTTGAAGGCAAGACCCGCCAGCACCAGCCAGCGGAACGTTGGGATCGACAACACGCGACGGATCGGCCGGTCGATCTTTTCCTGCGACATCGCCACGTTTTCCGCCGCCCCGCGTGCGGGCTCGCGGATGAAGAACATGAACACCGCCAGCAGCAACCCCGGTACGGCGGCAATGAAGAACGGCGCGCGCCAACTGTCGAACGCCTTGACCATCGCCCCGATGGTAAAGAACGCCAGTAACAAGCCCAACGGCAGGCCGAGCATAAAGATACCCATCGCCCGCGCCCGCTTGTGCGCCGGGAACAGGTCGCCGATCAGAGAGTTGGCCGCCGGCGCGTAGCTCGCTTCGCCAATGCCGACGCCCATGCGCACCAACAGGAACGCCCAGAAATTGCCGACCAGGCCATTCACCGCCGTCAGGCCACTCCACACCGCCAGTCCCCAGCCCATCAGTTTACGGCGTGAACCGTTATCGGCCATGCGACCCAAGGGCAAACCCGCGATGGCGTAGACCAGGGTAAACGCCGTACCGATGATGCCCAGCTGGAAGTCGCTCAACAGCCACTCCTTGCGGATCGGCTCGATGATGATCGCGGGAATGGTGCGATCGAAGAAGTTAAACAGGTTGGCCAGAAACAGAAGGAACAGAATGCGCCATGCGTTCGCTGCCTGAGTGGAATGATCCATGTGTCGATCTCTTTATTGTTGTTTGGCCGGACACCACCAATCCGGGAAATGGAAATCTAGTCAGGGTTGTCGACCCTGTCTTTGATCATTCGCAAGGCTGATATCAGCCCATCGCAGGGGCGTTTCCACGCCGCCAGACGTCCCCCTCATGCCTGCGAATTTCAAGCGTCATACACATCCAGAAATATTTTTACGGCCTACTTCCCAGCCGCCATGGAAAGCCTAGAATAGCCAGCCGATTCATCCCCTTCCCGACTCATTCCCCCCCGGTTAATGTCCATGTCCGAAGCCAGTCCGTGCCTGAATTGTGGTGCCTGCTGTTCACACTTTCGTGTGTCTTTTTTTTGGGGTGAATGCGCGTCGGCGGGCGGAACCGTCCCCGATGAGCTGGTGAGCAGCATCAGCCCAAGCCGCGTGGCAATGTTGGGAACCGACTGCAAATCCGTGCGCTGCACTGCGCTTGAGGGCGACGTTGGAAAAGGGACGCGTTGCTCGATCTACGAACAGCGCTCCAGCACGTGCCGAGAGTTCGAGGCCTCGTGGACCGATGGCCAGCACAACCCGGACTGCGACGCTGCCCGAGCGGCATTCGGGCTGGCGGCCATTGCTCAGCCGGCCTTTTCGGAAGAGACATGGCCGGCATTGACCGATGCCGTCTGCGTGGCTTAGAACATTTCGCGATGACTGTTATTTCAAAATAGTTGGTCGTTCCGTCTCCAGACAGCTGTTTTAAAACCTGCCGCTTCTATAATTCATCGCAAAGTGCCATCAGTCGTTCCGACTGAAGTCACCCGCCGTTGACACATGGAGCGTGCTATGGATTGGCTGGGTCTGCATTTTTTACCGTCGATGCCGACGGATGGCCGGATGCTGCTGGAATGCAGCCATAACCCTCTGCTCATCGTCCTCGCTTATCTGGTCGCCTGTGCGGCCAGTTTCGCGACGCTGGACATTGCCGAGCGGGTCGGACACGTCGACAACCGTCAGGCCAGGATTCGCTGGCGGGCGTTAGGCGCGTTATGCCTGGCGGTCGGTATCTGGGCCATGCATTTCATCAGCATGCTGTCGTTTCAGACCCCGCTCGAAATGCACTACGACCTCCCGGTGACGATCGCCTCACTGGCGATCGCCCTGATCTCCGGCATGGTCGCGATGGAAGCGCTGAGTCACCCGCAGCTACGCGCGGCCCAGTACCTGTTCGCTTCGCTGTGCATCGGTCTGGGCATCACCGCCATGCACTACGTCGGCATGTCTGCGATGCGCTCGAGCGCCATGCACTATTACGAACCGGTCCGCTTCGCGGCCTCGATCGTCATCGCTGTCGCCAGCAGCCTCGCCGCGCTGGTCCTGGCCATTCATCTGCGCCAGGGCAGCGGGATGTTTCATCAGTGGCTCAAATACGGCGCAAGCCTGGTCCTCGGCGCGGGCATCGTCAGCACTCACTTTATGGGCATGTGGGCGCTGCACCTGATGGTCCCGGCGGGCATGCAGCTGCAAGGCCCTTCGACCGACAACAGCCTGCACTTGAGCCTGACCATCGCCCTGATCGTCCTGCTGATCATCGCCGGTAGCGTCAGCGCCGCGTTGGCTGATAAAAAACTTCAAGCCAAGGAACGCGACCTGCGAAGGGTCAACGCGCTGCTCAGCCAACTCGACCAGGCGCGCGTGTCCTTGCAGCAGGTCGCGCATTACGACGCGCTGACCAACCTGATCAACCGTCGCGGCTTCAACCAGATTTTCGCCGAGCGTCTGATGGAGCAGAAGTTGACGGAGGGCATGCTGGCCGTGATGTTTCTGGACATCGACCACTTCAAGCGCATCAACGACAGCCTCGGCCACGATGCCGGCGACGAACTCCTCAAGGTGATCGCCGAGCGGATTCGCAGCGCAACCCGAACCCACGATGTGGTGGCACGATTTGGCGGCGACGAGTTCTGCATCCTGATCGCGCTGCACAACACCAATGAAGCACTGCATCTGGCGCAACGGGTGATGCAGAAGATGAAAGAGCCGATCGCGTTGTCGGGGCGGCGGATGGTCATGACCACCAGCATCGGCATCAGCGTTTACCCGCAAGACGGCGACACCTCGGAAGAACTGCTCAAGCACGCCGACCTGGCGCTCTATCAGTCCAAGGGACACGGCCGCAACAGCATTCATTTCTTCAGCGACAACCTCAAGACCAAAGCCAGCCTGGAATTGCATCTGGAAGAAGAACTGCGCGCCGCGTTGCGTGAGGAAAACGGCCTTCAGCTCTACTACCAACCTATCGTCGACCTGCGCACCGGTCATGTCGCCAAGTTCGAAGCGTTGGTGCGCTGGGAGCATCCGACCCATGGACTGCTGACCCCGGATCGCTTCATCGGCATCGCCGAAAACAACGGTTTGATTGCCGAGCTGGATAATTGGGTACTGCGCCGCGCCTGTCGGGACCTGGGCCTGCTGACCGAACCCGGGTTCGAGAAGCTGGTGATTGCGGTGAACTGCTCCGCCCTGAATCTGGCGCGCGACGAACTCGTGGATGAGGTCGCCAGTGCGCTGAGCGATGCCAACGTCGCCCCTCACCGCCTGGAGCTGGAGGTGACCGAAAACGCGCTGATGGGCAACATCAGCAACACCATCGTGCTGCTCAATGGCATTCGCGCGTTGGGCGTGGGCCTGTCCATCGACGACTTCGGCACGGGCTATTCCTCCCTGGCCTATCTCAAGCGCCTTCCGCTGGACACGGTCAAGATCGACCGGTCGTTCATCATCGACATCCCGAAATCGCCGCAGGACATGGAAATCGTTCAGGCGATCATCCTCATGGCCCACACCCTGCACCTCAAGGTCGTGACCGAAGGCGTCGAAACGCCCGCGCAGCTGGAATTCCTCAGTCAGCATGGCTGCGATTACGTGCAGGGTTATCTGTTCAGTAAACCGGCGCCCCTGAGCAGCCTGAAGCCGCTGGTACAGCAGCTCAACCTGAGGCGGCCCGCGGGGCTGTGGCCCTCGACGACCATGCTCGATGCTGTGAACATGGCGGTGCAGGGACCGGGCAATCCGTTGAGCCTGACCGACAGCAGTGATCCACGCATGGCCCGTTTCTGCCAGGCCCCGCGCGTCGAACCCGCCGGATAACTGTGATCTGCCCCACAACCCCGCGACGTTGAGCCTTCGCACGCTCAAGAAAGACCGTTCGTCGCCGATCATCCGAGGGATTCCCTTAGGCAGCGCTAGGGTTAGGCCCTATCGCTCGCCGTCGATATCCCGCTGTACAGTCGGGTTTTCTTTTTGGTGATGGCGCGATGACACTTGTGCGTCATCCTTCAGGCATGGCGTGCGATGACCAATAATACCGAGGCAGCAGGCGCTGTATCCGAACTTCTGCAGACCGTACTCAGCGAGCACAGCGTGGTGCCCCAAGGGCATTACCGTCCTCAGCCTGTCCCTGCACAGTCGTACCTTTACTTCACGGAAACCGACACCGACCGCATCCTCGACAACCTCGACGGACTGCGCGACATGGTGTTTCCGCCATCGATGCATTTCGAAGAAGCGGAAAACCGCAGTGATCAACAATTTCCCTCGGTTTGCCTGATTGGCCTGGGACGTTGCGGTTCCAACATCGCCCTGGATGTCGCCGAACTGGTCTACAACGCGCGCACGTTCTACCTGAACCAACTGAACAACGACGACCGCCTGCGGGACGACAAGGGCTACAGCCCGGCTCGCTGGATTCGCAACAACCTGCGTCTGGTCCAGAACAAATCGAGCAAACCAGTGTTTCTGGTCGAACCGCTGGTGATGCTCGGCGACCTGGACAAGGACATCGCCGGGCGCATCCGCTTCTCACGCAAAGGTGAGAAAAGCGGTTTCATCAAGGACTACAGCAAGATGAAGATCATGGACCTGTCCGAGGTCCATGCAGGGGGCGCCGGTAACGCACCGATCCTGGGTCAGTACCTGGCCAAGATCATCCTCAACAAAGACACCGAGCACTTCTCCAGCGCCGACTGGAAACTGATCCACTCGTACCTGATCGACTCCTGCGGTATCAAAGCCAACCAGTCGCGCCTGTATTTCTACATCTTCAGCGCCGGCGGCGGTACGGGCTCAGGCATGGCATCGGAATTCGGCCTGGCCCAGCAGTTCTCGTACATGAACAAAACCTTCGACACCAAGCCCGCTGGCGAAAACGACGGCAAGCGCGGCCGCTCGTTCGTGTTCGAACCGATCTTCACCAGCGGCATCTGCGTGCTGCCAAACATTTCCGATCACCGCAGTGAAATGTCCGAAGCCCTGCACATCAACGCCGGTCGTCTGCTGTGCAAGTACCTCGCAGAAGAATGGGACTTCTCGTACAACTTCGAGAATGAAGACAGCAGCGAAGCCAGCGTCATGGGCCGTATCCGCCCGTGGAACGCGATGATGCTGATCTCCAACGACATCATGCGCTACGCCGAAGAAAGCGATGACGGCACCATCGAGAACATCGACGTCAACGCCATGGAGCGTCACGCCAACCAGTACATCTCACAACAGATCTTCAACATTCTAACGGCGCAAGCAGTCACCACCGACTACGACCAGAACTACTTCCGTCGGGCCGGCATCGACATCGGCGAGACCATTCGCCTGGACGCCAACGACCTGTTCATGAGCCTCGCCGGTCCGGTGGCCATTGCCTACGCCGAATCGGTGGTGCCGGAAACGCCAGTCGCGGGTTCCGACAAGCTCAAGCTGTTTGAAAAAGAGCAGCCACGCCTGGACATCGATGACCTGTTCTTCCGTTCCATCGACCTGCCGCACTTCAACAAGATGACCCAGGCCATCGAAGGCATCAGCCTGTTGCCGATCGAATCGCGCCGTTATCGCGCAGCACTGGAGCAATACAAGTCATCGGGTTACGACGCCGCCGCGCTGCACGACCTGCACTTCTTCAAGAATTGCTCGTCGGTGGTGTCGATCGTCTCGCTCCCCAAGGACTACAAGCTATCGTACATGGACCTGAACCGGCTCAAGACACACCTCAACAGCCTGTTCCCCAACACCACGCTCAAGCGTTACGCCCTGGTGATCGGCGCCTCCGCCAACCTGTCGCTGACCACGCTGATCGCGAAAAGCCCGTGCCTGTCGGATGATTTCCTGACCTTGATCGTGGCGTTCATCAAGCGCTGCTTCGCCAAACAGCCGTATCGCTTCGATGACACGCTGGATAATTCGATTCTGGATTTCATCATGAGCGAGGAATTCGACGAGGGCCGGATTGACGATCTGCTCAACGAGTATGAAAACCCGGCGAAGATCCTGGACACCAACTGGTATGCGATCAAGCCAATGTACGAGAAGAAATACCGTGAGTTGATCGATGACAAATCCCGGTTCATCTCGATCAACGACATTCGCATTTCGCGGGAGAGCGTGAAGAAAGCGGTGAAGTACCTGCGGGAGATTTACCGTCACCGGATTGGCAAGACGCGGGTGATCTCGCTGAATCAGCATACGGGGAAGACGGGGTATATGGCTTGAGATCGCTGGGTCTCGGATTGGATCGCTACATTGATGCCCTTCGGGCGCATTGGCGGGCAAGCGCGCTCCTACATTTGTTGCAACGTGCCACGGTCTGACAGACCGCGTCGGTAGCTTCTGATTGATCGTTCCCACGCTCCGCGTGGGAACGGAGCGACTGACGCTCTGCGTCAACGTGGACGCGGAGCGTCCTGGCAAGCATTCCCACGCGGAGCGTGGGAACGATCGCGCAGAAACATCAGGCTAACGCGCTCCTACGGTTGAGAGTGGAGTAATAGAGCTCATCGATGGGACTTTCCGCTACCCACCCCCATGCAACCAGTTACCGCCCTACCCACTTTGCCATCACTACTCGCACCAAATCAGCGCACCAAAATCCCTCACGCCCGTTCCTGGATCAACACCCAGGGTGCAACAACGACCGCCCACAGTGGCGGGTCGCGCTCCAGCAAGTCCAGAGCCGTTGATTCAGAGACCTTCCCGACCTCCCCCGTGCTCAGCCAGGCCGCGACTTTCGCCTCGGCGTTCTCGGCAAATGCCTCGGCGACCGCGATCAAATCCTGCGAAGGCTCGACCCACAACAGGGCACCCTTGGCAAAGAAAGGTTGCAATTCTTTCCACGTGATCGAAGCCGTTTCGCCAAGCAGTTTGGCATAGAGGGTGCTAGGTTCTTGCGTCATGGGTTTCACCGTTTGGAAAATCGGCGTAATGATACCGCCGCCTTACCGACCGACAAACCCGGATTCAAGTGATTGATTGCAGAGAACTTCGCTCAGGCCGATAGATTGAACGACCCGGTTCGTCGATAGACCGGCTTGATTGTGTATCTTTCTTTCGATTAAGCGACATCAACAGGTTTTGCCCCCTGCAGCCAGCTTTTCAAGCGCTCGACCGGCGCTCTAAACTGTTCCGGTACAGTTGCTGGGGGTGTGGCCTGGATTAATCAATCCGGTCCTGCAGCTTCTGGCCGTCAGGATTATAAAAACTACAACGCAAGAGTGGAGCATCATGACTAAGGGTATTAATCAGATTTCCAAGCTGTTTGCCGCACTGGTTCTGGCGGGGGTTGCCAGCCATTCGTTCGCAGCTGACACCATCAAGATCGGTATCGCCGGTCCCAAGACCGGTGCTGTCGCCCAATACGGCGACATGCAGTTCAGCGGCGCCAAAATGGCCATCGCTGACATCAACGCCAAAGGCGGCGTGGATGGCAAGAAACTCGAAGCCGTTGAATACGACGACGCCTGTGACCCTAAACAAGCGGTCGCAATCGCCAACAAAGTGGTCAACGACGGCGTGAAATTCGTGGTCGGCCACCTGTGCTCCAGCTCCACTCAGCCCGCGTCCGACATCTACGAAGACGAAGGCATCATCATGATCACTCCGGCTGCCACCAGCCCGGAAATCACCAACCGTGGCTACAAAATGGTGTTCCGCACCATCGGCCTGGACAGCGCACAAGGCCCGGCCGCTGGCAACTACATCGCCAAGCAGGTCAAGCCGAAGGTCGTTGCGGTCATCCACGACAAACAGCAGTACGGTGAAGGTATCGCCACTGCCGTTAAACAGACTCTGGAAAAAGACGGCGTGAAAGTCGCCCTGTTCGAAGGCATCAACGCCGGCGACAAGGACTTCTCCTCGCTGATCGCCAAAATGAAGCAAGCCAACGTCGACTTCGTCTACTACGGCGGCTACCACCCTGAGCTGGGTCTGATCCTGCGCCAGGCACAGGAAAAAGGCCTGAAAGCCGGCTTCATGGGTCCGGAAGGCGTAGGTAACGCATCCATCTCGCAGATCGCTCAGGACGCGTCCGAAGGCCTGCTGGTCACCCTGCCGAAATCCTTCGACCAGGACCCTGCCAACCAGGCACTGGTAGAAGAATTCAAAGCCAAGAAAGAAGACCCGAGCGGTCCTTTCGTGTTCCCGGCCTACGCCGCTGTTGAAGTGATCGCTGACGGCATCAAGGCCGCCAAGTCGGAAGACACCAAGAAAGTGTCTGACGCCATCCGCGCCGGCACCTTCAAGACCCCTACCGGCGATCTGTCTTTTGACGGCAAGGGTGACTTGAAAGACTTCAAATTCGTCGTTTACACCTGGCACAAAGATGGCACCAAGACTGAAGCCCCTGTGAAGTAATCACACGCCCAGTATTGCCCCAAAGCCCACTGCAACCGCAGTGGGCTTTGTTTTACGAGGGGAATGGATTTCACAAGAATCCAGACGCCTGAACATCTTGAAACCGCACCAGTGAATCACTGGGCTCGTGCCGAACGCGGACGTAGATCACGACGCGCGAGCGGGAAAAAGACTTCACCAGTGAAACACCAGGCAGGTTTTTAGGAGCACTTTGCAATGTCGATAGACCTCTATCACTTTCTTCAACAGCTGGTTAATGGCATGACCATTGGCAGCACTTACGCCTTGATTGCCATCGGCTACACCATGGTCTACGGCATCATCGGCATGATCAACTTCGCTCACGGCGAGGTGTACATGATCGGCTCGTACGTGGCGTTCATCGCCCTGGCCGGCCTGACCATGCTCGGTCTGGACAATCTGCCCCTGCTGATCACGGCTGCGTTTGTCGCAAGTATCGTGGTGACCAGCGCCTATGGTTACGCCATCGAACGGGTCGCCTACCGTCCGCTGCGCGGCAGCAACCGTCTGATCCCCCTGATTTCCGCAATCGGTATGTCGATCTTCCTGCAGAACACCGTGCTGTTGTCGCAGGACTCCAAAGACAAATCGATCCCTAACCTGATCCCCGGCAACTTCGTCTTCGGCCCTGGCAGCACGCACGAAGTGGTGATCTCGTACATGCAGATCCTGATCTTCATCGTCACGCTGGTGGCCATGCTCGGGCTGACCTGGTTCATCTCCCGCTCCCGCCTGGGTCGCGCCTGCCGCGCCTGTGCCGAGGACATCAAGATGGCCAACCTGCTCGGCATCAACACCAACAACATCATCGCCCTGACCTTCGTCATCGGTGCGGCACTGGCGGCGGTCGCTGCCGTACTGCTGAGCATGCAGTACGGCGTGATCAACCCCAACGCCGGGTTCCTCGTCGGCATCAAGGCCTTCACCGCTGCGGTCCTCGGCGGTATCGGCAGTATCCCGGGCGCGATGCTCGGCGGTCTGGTGCTGGGTGTGGCTGAAGCGTTTGGTGCCGACATTTTCGGCGACCAGTACAAGGACGTCGTGGCGTTCGGTCTTCTCGTCTTGGTGTTGTTGTTCCGGCCAACCGGCCTGCTCGGCCGTCCGGAGGTTGAAAAAGTATGACCAGGAATCTCAAATCGGCCCTCTTCAGCGCAGTGCTGGTGCTGGCCGTCGCTTACCCGATCCTCGGGCTCAAACTGGACATCGTCGGGGTCAACCTGGCCGTCGTCGGTGCAAGCACCACCACCGTGCTGGTGATCTTCGCCGCCGCGCTGCTGATGTTCCTGCGTGTGCTGTTCAACGAACAGATCAGCGCCATGTGGCGTTCGCGCCCGCAAAAGCAAATGGTGTCGGACAAGGCCAGCAACTTCCTGACCCTGCCGTCGACGCAGCGCTGGTTCCTCGGCGCAATCGTCATCGCGGCCCTGGTCTGGCCGTTCTTCGGCTCGCGCGGCGCGGTGGACATCGCCACGCTGATCCTGATCTACGTGATGCTCGGCCTGGGGCTGAACATCGTGGTCGGTCTGGCGGGGCTTCTGGACCTGGGTTACGTCGGCTTCTATGCCGTCGGTGCTTACACCTACGCCCTGCTGCAGCACTACTTCGGCTTCGGTTTCTGGATCTGCCTGCCGCTGGCCGGTCTGGCGTCTGCGACCTTTGGCTTCCTGCTGGGCTTCCCGGTGCTGCGTCTGCGCGGCGACTATCTGGCGATCGTGACGCTGGGTTTCGGCGAAATCATTCGTCTGTTCCTGCGTAACCTGACCGACATCACCGGCGGCCCGAACGGCATCAGCAACATCGAAAAACCGACGCTGTTCGGCCTCACGTTCGAGCGCAAAGCGGCTGAAGGGATGCAGACTTTCCACGAGTATTTCGGCCTGGAATACAACTCCATCAACAAGGTGATCTTCCTTTACCTGATCGCCCTGTTGCTGGCGCTGTTGGCGCTGTTCGTGATCAACCGTCTGCTGCGCATGCCGATCGGCCGCGCGTGGGAAGCCCTGCGCGAAGACGAAATCGCCTGCCGTGCACTGGGCCTGAACCCTACGGTGATCAAGCTCTCGGCGTTCACCCTCGGTGCGGCGTTCGCCGGTTTTGCCGGCAGCTTCTTTGCCGCGCGGCAAGGCCTGATCACCCCGGAATCGTTCACCTTCCTTGAGTCGGCGATCATCCTCGCCATCGTGGTACTGGGCGGCATGGGCTCGCAGCTGGGCGTGATTCTCGCTGCAGTGGTGATGATCCTGTTGCCTGAACTGCTCCGCGAATTCAGCGAATACCGGATGTTGGGCTTCGGCGCCTTGATGGTGCTGATGATGATCTGGCGTCCTCAGGGCTTCCTGCCAATGCAGCGTCCCGTCATGAAACTCAAAGGGGAACGCTGATGAGCCGTCCACTTCTGCAAGCTTCGGGCTTGAGCATGCGCTTCGGCGGCCTCTTGGCGGTCAACGGCGTGGGCCTGACTGTCAACGAGAAACAGGTGGTGTCGATGATCGGCCCGAACGGCGCCGGCAAGACCACCGTGTTCAACTGCCTGACCGGTTTCTACAAACCGACGGCGGGCACCATCCTGCTCGACGGCGAACCGATTCAAGGGCTGGCCGGTCACGAGATCGCGCGCAAGGGCGTGGTGCGTACCTTCCAGAACGTGCGTCTGTTCAAGGAAATGACCGCGGTGGAAAACCTGTTGGTTGCCCAGCACCGTCACCTCAACACCAACTTCCTGTCCGGCCTGTTCAAGACCCCGTCGTATCGCAAAAGCGAACGCGAGGCCATGGAATACGCCGAGCACTGGCTTGAAGCGGTTGACCTCAAAGCCTTCGCCAACCGCCCTGCCGGTACGCTGGCGTACGGTCAGCAGCGTCGTCTGGAAATCGCCCGCTGCATGATGACCCGTCCGCGCATCCTGATGCTCGACGAGCCGGCGGCGGGGCTGAACCCCAAGGAAACCGAAGACCTCAAGGCACTGATCGGCGTGCTGCGTAACGAGCACAACGCCACGGTGTTGCTGATCGAGCACGACATGAAGCTGGTCATGAGCATTTCCGACCACATCGTGGTGATCAACCAGGGCACACCCCTGGCCGACGGCACGCCCGAGCAGATCCGTGACAATCCTGAAGTGATCAAAGCCTACCTGGGGGAAGCGTAAATGCTGCAGTTCGACAACGTTTCCACTTTCTACGGCAAGATCCAGGCGCTGCACGGCGTCAGCATCGACGTGCAACAGGGTGAGATCGTGACCCTGATCGGCGCCAACGGTGCGGGCAAATCCACCCTGCTGATGACGCTCTGCGGTTCGCCGCGCGCGCACAGCGGCAGCATCCGCTACATGGGTGAAGAGCTGGTGGGCCTGGAGTCCTCGGTGATCATGCGCAAGAGCATCGCGGTGGTGCCGGAAGGCCGCCGCGTGTTCGCCCGTCTGACCGTGGAAGAGAACCTGGCCATGGGCGGGTTCTTCACCGATAAAGGCGATTATCAGGAGCAGATGGACAAGGTTCTGGCCTTGTTCCCGCGCCTGAAAGAACGCTTCAACCAGCGCGGCGGCACCATGTCCGGCGGCGAACAGCAGATGCTCGCCATCGGTCGCGCACTGATGAGCAAACCCAAGCTGCTGTTGCTCGATGAGCCGTCGCTGGGGCTGGCGCCGATCATCATTCAGCAGATCTTCGAGATCGTTGAACAACTGCGTCGAGATGGTGTGACGGTGTTCCTGGTCGAACAGAATGCCAACCAGGCGCTGAAGATTGCTGACCGTGCGTATGTTCTGGAGAACGGCCGGGTGGTGATGCAGGGTTCGGGCGCTGAGTTGCTGGTTGATCCGAAAGTGCGGGATGCGTATTTGGGGGGGTGATTCCCCTGCCCTCGGGCGTTTCGGAAACGTGTGGAAAGGCCCCTTTTTTGGGGCCTTTTTTATTGGGGCTTAGGGTTGGGATTGGGATTGGGATTGGGATTGGGATTGGGGGTATATCCATTTCTGCGGTAACGGCGGCTTAGGGTTCCGCTCTTACAGCGGGTCACTTTTGAAAAGGCACCAAAAGTAACCAAAAGTGCCCTGCTCCTGGTTGGGTCCGACTTCGTCGGATTCCCGCACTCCGACGACGCTCCGTGGGCCCGCGCCGAACGGACATCCATGTCCTGACGGCGCTCTCGCGGCATCCATGCCGCTCGGCCCACTGCGCGTCGTCTGCGTTTGGCCTGCACCCAAGTCGCGATTGGCGGTGTCTGGACTGGCTCGGCAGGAAGATCAAAAGCCAGAGCCAAGAGCAGGCGATCGTTCTCGCGCTCCACGTGGTAACGGAGCGACTGACGCTCTGCGTCAACGTGGACGCGGAGAGTCCTGGCAGGCACTCCCACGCGGAGCGTGGGAACGATCACGAAGCAAGCATTGCGAATAACCGGTCTGCTTTTGATTGTGGCCGGAGGCCGTAGGAGCGCGCTTGCCCGCGATCTGCCGCGCAGCGGTAGCGAAATCAAGCGACTCGGTTGTACCTGATACACCGCATGCATCGGATTTGCTGCCGGTTCCCGGCAGATCGCGGGACAAGCCACGCTCCTACAACTATGGGTGAAGTGCGGGAAATGGATGCACGAACCAAGAAGGCGATGAGCGTTAGCTCCAGCCCGAATTGCTCTTGTACGCGACAGTCCAGACACCAAAAATCGCGACTTGGGTGCAGGCCAAACGTAGACGACGCGGAGTGGGTCGAGCGGCATGGATGCCGCGAGAGCGGCATGGATGCCGCGAGAGCGCCGTCAGGACATGGATGTCCGTTCGGCGCGGGCCCACGGAGCGTCGTCGGAGTGCGGGAATCCGACGAAGTCGGACCTAACCAGGAGCAAAGCGTTTTTGGTTACTTTTGTCGCTTTTTACAAAAGTGACCCGCTGTAAGAGCGGAACCACAAGTAGCCGTTACCGCAGCAACGGATACTCACCCCATACCCCACCCAACCCCAAGAAAAAAAACATCGACAACTCAAAGCCTCTCCAACGCCGCCGTACTCCGCTCAAACCAATGCGTCAGATAATCAGCCATCACCTGAATCCTTCTCGGCAGATGCCCTTCGAACGGATGCACCAGATACAACGACGACACCGGCGTCTGATAATCCCGCAGCAACCACACCAACTGCCCCTCATCCAGCTCGTTATGCACCATATACGATGGCAACCGCGCAATCCCCGCGCCGACCAGTGCCGCTCTCTTCAACAAACCATAGTGATTGCTGGCGAACGTACCGCGCACGTTCACCCGCGTCAGTTCATGGTTCTGGTGATAGACCCAGGTCTCACGACCGGCGTAATGACTGTTCAGCAGGCAACGGTGCACGCGCAGGGCTTCCGGCGTCTGCGGCGCGCCATGCTGGGCGATGTAGTCGGGGCTCGCGCACGTCAACTCCTGCAACGACAACAGCGGTTTCGCCACAAGGCGCTCATCAATACCGACACTTGAGCGAATGCCCAGATCGAAGCCGTCGCGGCGCATGTCGCGGAACTGATTGTTCAGGTCCAACTCGACCTGCACGTCGGGATAGGCTTTCGAAAACTCCGTCAGCAGTCCCTCGAAAAACGTCTCACCCAATGATACCGGCACCGTCAGGCGCACCGTGCCGACCAGACTCTCGCTGAGATAAGCCATGGCATCGCGCACGCGATCCCGTTGCGCCAGCAGCGCACGGGCTTCAGGCAGCAGAATCGCCCCGGCCGAGGTCAACGTCAGACTGCGTGTGGTCCGGTGCAGCAGCGTCACGCCGTAGCTTTTTTCCAGTTTGCTGATGCGCTTGGACAATTGGCTGGTACTGGTGTCCAGCCATTGCGCGGCCAAGGTGAAGCTGTTGGCTTCAACCAGCATGGCAAACGCCGCGAGGTCGTCCATTTCACTCATGATTGTTTCCTTTCTGACAAACCGGGATTGCCGTTTGGCCTATTTATCTGTGGGAAAAGGCGGTGGACACTGAACGCCTGATCCACTAACGGGAAGGACTGCAACGTGAAGATTCTATTGATTGGCGCTGGCGGAACCATCGGATCGGCGATCGAGAAGGAATTGGCGCCACGCCATGACATCGTTCGCATTGGCCGTAACAGCGGTGACGAGCATGTCGATATTAGTGACAGCGCATCAATCCGCAAACTGTTCGAACGAACAGGTCCTTTCGATGCATTGATCTGTGCGGCCGGCAATGTCACGTTCGCCCCGCTGGGCGAGATGACGGAAGCATCCTTCGAGCTGGGTCTGCGCGACAAGCTCATGGGGCAGGTCAACCTGCTGCTGATCGGTCGCGAGTTTGCCAACGACGGCGCATCGTTCACCTTCACGACAGGCATTACCAGCCACGACCCGATCCGGACCGGCGCCTCCGCCAGCCTGGTCAATGGTGCTATCGACGCCTTCGTGTGTGCCGCCGCGATCGAGATGCCGCGCGGGATGCGGGTCAACTCGGTGAGCCCGAACGTACTGGTTGAAGCGATGGGCAGCTACGCGCCTTACTTCCGCGGCTTCAAACCGGTGTCGGGCGCCGACGTGGCGCTGGCCTATGCGAAAAGCGTCGAAGGGCTGCAAACCGGACAGACCTATCACGTCGGCTAATCGCCTCTTGTGATGAGCGAGCAGCCTGAGTAACGTGGCGGCACCTGTCTGGAGACCCGCCACATGTTTGCTGCTCGATCCGTCCTGATGTTCGCCTTACTGCCGGTGTTCGCCGGCTGCCAACTGCTCCCTTCGCCCTCCGCCGACGGCAAAGTCTCTACGGCCGGGATGCTGCGCATGCAGGGCACGCTCAGCGGCGACGGCGGCAAGCTGTATTTCCAGCCCTGCAGTGAGCAACGTCGCTACGCCGTCACCGATAAAGGCAACACCGGCATCCTGCAAGAAGCCGCTTCGGTGGTGGACAAGAGCGGCAAGGCGTTCGCCGATGTGCGCGGCAACTTCGTCGCCAGCAAGGCGCAAGGCAGTGACGGTCAGGCTGACGTCTATCAGCTGTACCGCGTCGAGCGTCCGGGCAATGCCTGCGAAGACCCCAATTTCAAGCGCCTGACCATTCATGCCAGCGGCAACGGACCGAAGTGGAACCTCAACGCCAGCGGGAAAGGCATGGTGCTGGAGCGTGAAGGCCAGGACGAATTTGCGGTGCCTTACATGGAAGAGCAGATGCCCGAAGGCCGTTTCAACCTGATCACCGACGCCAACGACCAGCATGTCGAGCTGTACGTTGCCCCGCAGCGTTGCGTCGATCCGGTGAACGGTTCCGTGCAGCATCTGACGGCCGAACTGCGCGTCAACGGGAAAGTGCAGCGCGGCTGTGCCTATTTCGGAGCGATGCGTAACGATTGATCGTCCACGTCTTTGTTGGGGCACGCGCGCTCTGACATTGGGCTTGTACACGCCTGGAGGGGCGATGCGTTGCTTACGTCGTCGCTCCAGCCAACGCTCACTGCGCAATCTGGCTTATAATCGCCGGTTCTTGTAGCGCTGCCGGGCCGACCCTGCGGCCCGAAACCGGACCTTTCAATGTTACGAATCACCGAACTCAAACTGCCGCTCGACCACGCGGATGACGCGCTGCGCCCAGCGCTTGTACAACGCCTGGGCATCGACAGCGACGAGCTGCTGGATTTCACCCTGTTCAAGCGCAGCTACGATGCGCGCAAGAAATCCACCGAACTGCAGTTCATCTACACCATCGACTTCCAGGTGCGGGACGAAGCGGCCCTGCTCCAGCGCCTGAGCCACGACAAGCACGTCACGGCCGCGCCCGACGTCAGCTACAAAGTTGTCGGCCATGCACCCGCAGACCTCAACGAACGCCCACTGGTGGTCGGCTTCGGCCCTTGCGGCATTTTCGCCGGGCTGTTGCTGGCCCAGATGGGTTTCAAGCCGATCATTCTTGAGCGTGGCAAGGAAGTCCGTCAGCGGACCAAAGACACTTGGGGCCTGTGGCGTAAAAACGTGCTCAACCCCGAGTCCAACGTTCAGTTCGGCGAAGGCGGCGCAGGCACCTTTTCCGACGGCAAACTCTACAGCCAGATCAAGGACCCGCGATTTCACGGTCGCAAGGTCCTGCACGAGTTCGTCAAGGCCGGGGCGCCGGAAGAAATCCTGTACGTCAGCAAACCGCACATCGGTACGTTTCGCCTGACCGGCGTTGTGGAAAACATGCGTCAGCAGATCGAAGCCTTGGGCGGCGAAGTCCGTTTCCAACAGCGCGTGACTGACGTGCTGATCGAGGACGGCCAGTTGCAAGGCGTGGTGCTCGACAGCGGCGAGCGTATTGATTCGCGTCACGTCATCCTCGCGCTGGGCCACAGTGCCCGCGACACCTTCCGCATGCTCCACGGCCGAGGCGTTTACATGGAAGCCAAGCCGTTCTCGGTGGGTTTCCGCATTGAACACCCGCAGGGCCTGATCGACCGCGCGCG
The DNA here is from genome assembly GCF_039697315.1 of Pseudomonas abietaniphila. Taxonomy (NCBI): domain Bacteria; kingdom Pseudomonadati; phylum Pseudomonadota; class Gammaproteobacteria; order Pseudomonadales; family Pseudomonadaceae; genus Pseudomonas; species Pseudomonas abietaniphila. The sequence goes on from NZ_CP155619.1 coordinate 1,641,501, forward strand.
ACTGGGCAAATACGCCGGTCACCCGAAACTCGGGGCTGCGGATTACAAGCTGGTGCACCACGCCAAAAACGGTCGCTCGGTCTACAGCTTCTGCATGTGCCCAGGCGGCACCGTGGTCGCCGCCACCAGCGAACCGAACCGCGTCGTCACCAACGGCATGAGCCAGTATTCACGTAACGAGCGCAACGCCAACTCGGGCATCGTGGTCGGTATCACGCCTGATGAAGACTATCCGGGCAGCCCGCTGGCGGGTATCGAACTGCAAGAGCGTCTGGAGTCCCACGCCTACATCATGGGCGGCGAGAGCTATGAGGCGCCCGCGCAGCTGGTGGGTGATTTCATCGCCGGCAAGGCATCGACCGAACTGGGCAGCGTCGAGCCATCCTACAAGCCCGGCGTGAAACTGACCGACCTGGCCGACGCCCTGCCCGCCTTCGCCATCGAAGCCATTCGTGAAGCGTTGCCGGCGTTCGACAAGCAGATCAAAGGCTTCTCGCAGCACGACGCCGTGCTGACAGGCATTGAGACCCGCACCTCTTCGCCCCTGCGCATCACCCGTGGCGCCGATATGCAAAGCCTCAACGTCAAAGGGCTGTTCCCGGCCGGTGAAGGCGCTGGTTATGCAGGCGGAATCATGTCGGCGGGTGTCGACGGTATTCGAATCGCCGAGGCACTGGCCAAGAGCATGTTAGGAATGGCGGAATAACCGACGAAACCGGGGATCCCCCTGTCGGAGCGAATTCATTCGCGATAGGTATGACGGCCAGTGACTACTGCTGGCTGTACTGACGTCGAGGATGAATCCGCTCCCACAATTGTTTCTCACGCTAGAAGGTTAAAGATCCTACAACCCAAGCGGGATAAGCCCTGTAGCACTTTGAAACTAATTTCACAGTTAATTTGTATACACGATTATGCTCATTTTTTAATAACCAAATCGAATATAACTTTTGTTTTCAGAAATAAGCCGACGGGTTAGGGTGTCGCTCCTTTTGCGCATGTCCATGGAGAGTGACCTTGCCCGTACGCAACACATTCAAACGTTTTTTCCAGCTTGAGGCGGCTGGCGGTCTGTTGTTGATCGCCGCTGCCGCCCTTGCCCTGGTCATCAATAACTCGCCGCTGTCCTGGCTGTACAACGGCCTGCTGGAAGTGCCCGTGGTGGCACAGATCGGCGCACTGAAAATCGCCAAACCGCTGCTTCTCTGGATCAACGACGGCCTGATGGCTTTGTTCTTCCTGCTCATCGGCCTGGAGGTCAAGCGCGAAGTGCTTCAAGGGCATCTGTCCCGCCCTTCGCAAATCGTCCTGCCCGGCGCTGCCGCAATCGGCGGGATGGTGGTTCCTGCCCTGTTTTTCTGGGCGTTGAATAAAGACAACCCCGCCGCCATGAGCGGCTGGGCCATTCCGATGGCGACAGACATCGCGTTCGCTCTGGGCGTTCTTGCCCTGCTGGGCAAACGCGTTCCGGTGTCACTCAAGCTGTTCTTGATGACGCTGGCGATCATCGACGACCTCGGCGCGATCATCGTGATTGCCCTGTTCTACTCGGGTGAGCTGTCTAACCTGTCGCTGGCCATCGCGGCCGCTTCGCTCATTGCGCTGATCGGGATGAACCGGCTGGGCGTGATAAAGCTGGCGCCCTACCTGCTCGTGGGTCTGGTGCTGTGGGTGTGTGTACTCAAGAGCGGCGTGCACGCCACGCTGGCGGGCGTCATCCTCGCCTTCTGCATTCCACTGAAAACCCCAAAGGACGTGCCCGCGCCGTTGCAGCAACTGGAGCATGCCCTGCATCCGTGGGTGGCGTACGCGATTCTGCCCCTGTTTGCCTTCGCCAACGCGGGCGTTTCACTGGCCGGTGTCACCCTTGAAAGCTTCACCCATCCTGTGCCGATGGGCATCGCGCTGGGGCTGTTGGTGGGCAAGATGCTGGGCGTCTTCGGGCTCACATGGCTGGCGGTCAAGGTCGGGCTGGCCGCACTGCCAGCAGGCGCGAACTGGGGTCAGGTGCTGGGCGTCTCAATACTGTGCGGGATTGGCTTCACCATGAGCCTGTTTGTCGGCTCACTGGCGTTTGTGCCCGGACAGAGCGAATTTGCGGGCATGGACCGAATGGGCATTCTGACCGGTTCGATCCTGGCGGCGCTGGTCGGTTACGCACTGACGGCTGTCTCCAGTGCCCGGAGCGCTAAGCCGCAAATCTGAGCGATTCATCACCCGTCAGCAGAAACGAAAACGCCCCGGCACGTCGGGGCGTTTTTTGTGTAAGCAGGTATTACATCAACCTGCTTCAGACCTAATCAGCATCGCTTAGTGAGTCACGCGGCTGGTGCCGTTAACGGTCATGATGCGCACACGTTCACCCACGCGGAAGATCTCGTTCTCCTGAACTTCCTGCACATAAGCACGCATGGTGCCGTCGTCTTCACGCACGGTGATCTCCACGCCCTGCGCACGGGTCAAACCGCCTTCCGCCGCCGAGCCCAACAAACCGCCAGCGACAGCGCCGATGACCGCGGTGACGATGCTGCCGCGGCCGCCACCAATGGCACTACCACCGACACCACCGACGATCGCACCGGCACCCGCACCGATCGGGGTTTTGGTGCCTTCAATCTTCACGGGGCGCAGCGATTCGATCGTGCCCAGACGCACGGTCTGCACTTGGCGAGCTTCATCGCGCGAGTACGAGTCGCCGGTCAGGCTCGAGGTACAGCCGCCCAGGGTCAGCGCCATGGCGGTGAACGAAGCAGCCAACAGAACAGACTTACGCATAACATTTGCCTCCAGGGGAACAGGTAGCCATTAGACTCCGCGACGCCAATCGATGTCACGGTCCTGCACCGATAATTTACGTTTATTCAGGCGCTATACAGAAAGTCGCCGGCGTCTACGAGTATGGACGACGACCCACTGGATAGATTCAAAGAATTGTTTTTTCAGCCGCCGAAGCGCTATGGCGCGAGACGTTCACGCGTCCACTGCGCATCGACCAGGCGGTAGTTCAAGCGATCATGCAGACGGCTTGGACGACCTTGCCAGAACTCGATGCGATCGGGGACCAGACGATAGCCGCCCCAATGCTCGGGGCAGTCGGGTTGCGTCTCACTGAAGCGTGCTTCGGTGGCCTTGAGCAGCGCTTCGAGCGCCTCACGGTCGGCAATGACCTGGCTCTGCGGCGATGCCCAGGCACCCAAGCGGCTGCCGAGTGGGCGAACCTGGAAATAGGCGTCGGACTCTTCGTGAGAGACCTTCATGACCCGCCCTTCGATGCGCACCTGACGCTCCAGGGTCGGCCAGAAGAAGGTCATGGCGGCAAAGGGTCGTGCAGCCAGCTGCTGCCCTTTGGCGCTGTCGTAATTCGTGAAGAAGGTGAAGCCTTGAGTGTCGAGGCCCTTCAGCAGAAGGACCCGGCAGTGTGGGCGACCGTCACCATCGACAGTCGCCAGCGTCATCGCATTGGCTTCAACCGGCGCCTGCTCGGTCTTCACCGCCTCGCCAAACCATTGGTGGAACAACGCAAAAGGTTCTTCCGGAGCCTGCGACTCGGTCAAACCTTCGCGGGCGTAGTTACGACGCATATCAGCCAGACTCTGGCTCATCACTGCCTTCCTTTATCGAAATCCGTGAGCGGGATAGCGATATTACCCTCAGTTGCTGCTGGCCTGCGCGTCGGCTGCAGGTTTCTTCGCGGCGGCTTTGGCGGGCGCTGCCTTGGCCTTGCTGGGCGCCGCTTTTTTCGCAGGTGCCTTCTTGGCAGTGGAAGCTTTGGCCGGTGCGGCTTTCTTCGCAGGTGCCGCGGATTTGGCCGGTGCCGCCTTGGTGGCCGGTGCAGGTGCGACCACGGGTGCTGCTTGCTTCACGGCGACCATGGTCGGAGCAGGCGCCGGCGTCATGTTGTACTTGGCCAGCAGCGCCACCATCGTGTCCTGCGGCGTCATGATGATTTCCACACGGCGGTTCAACGCTCGACCGGCAGCGCTGTCATCGGCAGCGCGCGGCATGACGTTCCCAAGACCCCGCAGGTTCAGGCGATTACGCTCCAGACCACTGAGGCGGAAGATGGCGGCGACCGACTGCGCCCGCTGCTGGCTGATCTTCAGGTTCGCATCGCTGGCGACGTCGCTGTGGCCCAGCACCAGCACGGAAGACTTCTGGTCGCCTTCCACGAGCTTGGCCACCCGGGTAATCGGACCGAGATTGACGGGCAGCAGCATTTCCGGACGATCCGGGTTGAAGGTGCTGTCAACCGGAGCCGTCACGACCAGAACGTCTTCGCGGCGCTCGAGTTCGAACTTGCTGTCCTTGATGGCGTCACGCACGCGTGGCTCGTATTGGTCGAGCCAGGCCTGGGTAACCTTCGGGTCGACCTTCGGCACTGCGGGTGCAGCCTCTTTCTTCGCTTCGTTGCCGCCGAACGGCCACCACCACTTGTTGCCCTCGTCAGCGTTCGCCACCGCAGGTTTGGCGGCAGGCTGAGTCGCTGCCAGCTCGGGCTTCTTATCGGTCGCACCGTGGTCAGAGCCGAACGGCCAGTACCAGTGCGTGCCACTCTCGGCTTCTGTTTTTGCGACTTCTGCGGCAGCGGGGCTGGCGGCAGGTTTTACCGAGGCAGCAGCGTCATTACTTTTTCCGGAGCCGAATGACCACCAATGGTCATTGCTGGCCGACGAGTCCTGGGGAGTCTGTGCGCAACCGGTAACGGCGATACACAGTGCAAATGCGAGGCTTTTGTTGGCAGACATGGGTGACCCACACAAATAATTGATCAGAAAATGAACGAAGCAGCGCCCATATAACACGCATAAACGCTGAGTTGGAAAAAGAAACCGCCCTACGGTTCCGTTATGGGCGGTTTAACTGACAGTCGGTAGAACAAGCACTTATCGGCGATAGTTATTGCAAACACTCACCAAGCACCCGTACCAGACGCTGCGCGCGCGGATCCATCAGCACATACGGACCCAATGTATTGGTCACGAAGCCAAACGCCACGTCACGTTCGGGATCGGCGAAACCCACCGATCCCCCGGCACCCGGATGGCCGAACGATTTTGCGCCCAGACCGAACGTCGCATTGGGTACGGTGGGCTGATCGAGCATGCAACCCAGACCGAAGCGGGTTTGGGTCAACAATGTCTTGTCCTGACCGATGCTGTGCTCGCGGGTCAGCTCGTTGATCAGATCGGCATCCAGCAGGCTGCCATCGAGCAATCCACTGTAGAAACCCGCCAGGCTGCGGGCATTGCCGTGGCCGTTGGCGGCGGGCTGTTGCATGCGCCGCCACTCCGGCTTGTTGGTGCTGGTCATGATCGACGGCGGGTTGGTGAATGCGCGCGCGGTCATGGACGTGGGCTCACGCATCGTGGTCTGTACGAGACGCTGGGCCGCTTCGTCGCCCATATTGCCCTTGCCCCGCGCGATATGCGCCACACGGTGGAATTCCTCATCGGCCAGACCGACATGAAAATCCAGTCCCAGCGGCTTGGCAATCCGGGCAGCGATGGACTCACCCGGCCCGCGGCCATCGGCGCGACGAATCATTTCGCCCACCAGCCAGCCGTAGGTAATCGCGGCGTACCCATGACCTTCACCGGGCTTCCACCACGGCTCTTCCGCCGCCAGGGCGTCGGTCATCGCTTCCCAGTTGTACAAGGCCTCAGCGGGCAACATGTCATGAATCGCAGGCAGACCCGCCTGGTGGCAGAGCAACTGACGCAAGGTGATCGCCTGTTTGCCTGCCGCCGCGAACTCCGGCCACAGCCGTGAGACCGGTTCGTCCAGGTGCAATTTGCCTTCGTCCACCAGTTGCAACGCAGTGACCGAGGCAAAGGTCTTGGTGCAAGAGAACAGATTGGCGATGGTATCGCTGTGCCAGACCTCGGCGCCGTCCTTGTCGGCCGTGCCCGCCCACAGGTCGAGCACGGTTTGGCCGCCGATCTGCACGCACAAGGCCGCGCCACGCTCCTGCGGATCGTCGAACAGCGCGGCAAACGCTTCGCGTACAGCTTCGAATTGAAGCTCGAAATGACCTTGAATCTGCACGGTTTCGCTCTCCGGTCGGGGCCTGCACAAAATGGCGTGCATTGTTCCAGCGATTTGAGGGTTTGGGAACAGCCATGCGTTGCCAGACCCACAGCAAAACCTGTAGGAGCGCGCTCCTACAGATCAGCGAAGTTACTGAATTTTGCCCATCACATCCGCCACCTGCCCATTGGCTTTCCGCACCGCTTCCACGAAGCCTTGATAGGGGACGTCGGTAATCCCCACGAGGCCCAAGTGACCATTTTCCCCGTCCAGCATGCGGCCGGTCGCAGGTTGGTCCAGGTACTGGAACCAATGCACACCGACAATGGAAGGCTCGGCCAGTGCGCTTTTCAGGAAGCTCGCATAAGCGGGACCGCGATCCTCCTCGCGGGCCACCTCCATCGCGCCGCCCCAGAAAGGTCCGCGATCACGCGAGCCGAAGTGGAACTCGCTGACCAGCACGGGCTTGTCGAGCACGCGCAATTTGGCGAAGTCCACCCCGTCCTGCGGCTTCGGCGTATAGAGGTTGAAACTCAGCACGTCGCAGAACTTGGCGCAGGCCTCGATGGCCTCGGGCGTGCTGACGCTGAAACGCCCACCCAGCAGCAAGTGGTTGGGGGCATGCCACTTGAGCGCGTCGGAAATGGTTTTGAAATAGGTTTCGGCAAACACCCGCTGGAAATACTTGAAGTCATTTTCGATTTCCGGGTGCTCAGCACTCGGCAAAGGCGGTTCAAAGCCGGGGTCTTCCATCAACTCCCACGCAGGCAGGTCTATCCCCCACGCTTTGGACAGGCCTTCCTGATTGCGGTACTTGTCGCGCAATTGCTTGAGGAATGCGCGCTTGGCGGGCACATCCGTGGTGAGCCTCAACGTGCCGTACGCCAGCGCATAACGATCGTGAGGATCGTCCCCCGGCGCGGCCCACGCCAGTTCGTTATCGGCGAAATAGCCAATCAGATAGGGATCGTCGCGGTGATCGCGCGCAGCGATGGCGACGGCACGTTCAGTGGCCATCGCAAAACGCGGATCGAACGGATCAGGCATCCCGCCCCACCAGTCGTGACCGGTGCTGATGCTAACGTAATCGCCGACGATGGACAGCGGCAAGGTGTAAGGCACATGGCTTTGCGCGCTGACGTCCGGATTCTCGAGTGCGGGCTCGCTCCAGTTGCCGATGGTGTTGAAGCCCCACGCCTGGAGGCGCTGCAGGGTGTGGTCCGCCCAGCGTTGTGTATCGAACGCACCGTAAGTGCGCTGCAGGTTGGCACCGTAGAAATCGAACGTGCGGCCCTGGTCGAAGCGACGATCCTTGCTTGCGCCGGTGTCGCGATGATCATTCCCCTTGCCGTAGAACGTCGCCAACGGATCGTCGTCGCCCGGCAGGCTGCTGAACATCGTCTCCCGGCCTTCGACGTAGGTCTGACTGTCGTCCGCCGTGACCGCGTTGACGCCCAGTGAGTAGAACGGATGCCCTTCGGGGGTCACCAGATACCATCGGTCATTGCGTTTCTCGGTGCGGAAAAACCCTTTTGCCTCAAAGGTCGGTCCTTTGAGCAGACCGCCATATTTGTCTTGGGCCGGACGGTCCTTCAGCCACGCCTTGAGCTGCGTTTGCTCTTTGCCGGCGAGGGCCTTGAGCTGATCGTCACTGTTGATCTTTTCCGGCCATTTGCCCCGGGTGTACTGACCGTAACCATCGAGCAGGTGGGTGTAAGCGGCTTTTTGAATCGCATCGCCTTCCTGCACGCCAAACTTTTCGATCAGCACGCTTTGCGCCACGTCGGGCTGGGACATTGACACGGTAACCGAACTGACTTGCGCAGCATTCAGCTCGCCCTCGGCACTGGCCAGCAACACGCGCTGGCCCTCGTAGGTCCACGGCATGGGCGGTCCTACCCGCATGCCCTGACTCAGGGGCGAACTGGCCTGCAGCGGGACGATGAGGGTTTGCGCAGGCCCCGCCGGCAGGTCGATCCGGCTATTGAGGGTCTTGCCGTCACTGCTCTGGATTTGCACATACAGGGTCAGTGCCCAGTCCATGGCACTCTGTACGCGCAAGGTCATGGCGCTGTCGGCGCTCCAGTCCCAGACGCCATTTTGTGGCGTCAGCCGCAGGCTGGGTTTTGCGACCGGATTGAAGATGACGCGCCGCAGCACCTCGCCCTCGGCGGTCTGCTCGGCGTTGGCTTGCGGCAACGTGGCGTCCTGCGTAGTGACTTGCACCACATCGGCAGGCCGAACGAAATTGAACAGCGTCTGCTGGCCGTCGGGCGCGGCATACACAGGTCCTGCGCACGCGATGGCGAGGAAGGCAGACAGTGAACGGCGAATCATCTGATCGGGTGCTCCTGGATCATCGGAAACTCCATCGCAGCGTCAGCGCTGACGATGGAGCGGGCCGAGATAAGACCCGATCAACCGCGTTTCATCCCCGACACCCGTCAGGAAATTTCGCGGCGGAAAGGCGGCAGTGCGTTGAGGATCGCTTTGCCGTAGCGCTGGGTGACCACGCGACGGTCGAGCAGCGTGATGATGCCGCGGTCCTGTTCGGTGCGCAGCAGGCGGCCACAGGCCTGAATGAGCCGCAAGGAAGCGTCGGGCACGGCGATTTCCATGAACGGGTTGCCGCCTCGGGCTTCGATCCACTCGGCCAGCGCCGCTTCCACCGGATCGTCAGGCACCGCGAACGGGATCTTGGCAATCACCACGTGCTCGCAATAAGCGCCGGGCAAATCGACCCCTTCAGCGAAGCTGGCCAGACCGAACAACACGCTTTCATCGCCACCGTCGACCCGAGCCTTGTGCTTGTTGAGGGTTTCCTGTTTCGACAGGTTGCCCTGGATGAACACACGCTTGCGCCAGTCACGCTCCAGGCCGTCAAATACTTCCTGCATCTGTTTGCGCGAGGAAAACAGCACCAGCGTGCCTTTTGAGCCTTCGACCAGACCGGGCAGTTCGCGGATGATCGCAGCCGTGTGTTCAGCCGCATTGCGCGGATCGGCCTTCAGGTCCGGAACACGCAACACGCCCGCATCGGCGTGATGGAACGGGCTTGGCACCACTGCCGTAACGGCGTCCTTGGGCAGGCCTGCACGCATACGGAAACGGTCGAACTTGCCCAGCGCCGTCAGCGTTGCCGAGGTGACCAACGCGCCGTACGCCACGTTCCACAGGTTGCGACGCAACATCTCCGCCGCCAGGATCGGGCTGGCGTTGACTTCGATGTCGAACAGCGAGCCGCTTTCGGCAAGGGTCAACCAGCGCGCCATGGGCGGGCTGTTTTCCGGGTCTTCGGCGGTGAACGCGGTCCACAGTTCCCAGTTACCGTGAGCACGGGCCAGCAGGCTGCCGAACAGTGGATACCATTCTTCGGCCTGATGGCTGGCGATGCCGATATTGACCTCGCCATCCATGCCTTCCTTGAGCAGCTCGGTCAGGCGCGTGAACAGATCGTCCAGGCGAGCGAACCCTTTCTTCAGCTCGATGCCCATCTCGCGCATGTGCTCAGGCACCACACCGCCGACGAAGCGATGGCGCGGGCGCTCTCGCCCTTCCATGTCCTCGCCCGCCTTGAAGTCGGCCAGTTGCTCACACGCGGTGAACATGAATTGCTGGTGGGTCTTGATCTCCCGCGCCAGCTCCGGCACCTGCTCGATCAGCTTGCCCAGGTCCCCGGGCAATGGATGCTGAGCGAGCAATTTAGTGAGGTTCTTGGCCGTTTGCTCCAGCCAGTCCGCCGTTGAACGCAGGCGGCTGAAATGCGCGAAGTGGCCGATGGCCTTGTCAGGAAGGTGATGGCCTTCGTCGAACACATAAAGCGTGTCGCGAGGATCCGGCAGAACGGCGCCCCCGCCGAGCGCGAGGTCGGCCAGGACCATGTCATGGTTGGTGACGATGACGTCGACTTTCCCCATGCCTTCGCGCGCCTTGTAGAACGCGCACTGCTGAAAATTCGGACAATGCCGGTTGGTGCACTGGCTGTGATCGGTGGTCAGCCGGGCCCAATCCTGGTCGGCCAGCTCCTGAGGCCAGCTGTCGCGGTCGCCGTCCCATTTGTTGCCGGCGAGCTTCTCGATCATCGTGGTGAACAGCTTCTGGCTGGCCTCGTCGACCTCGATCTTGAAGCCTTCTTCCTCGAAAAGCTGCGCCGTGGCGCTTTGCGCGTTGCCTTCCTGCAGCAGCATGTCGAGTTTGGACAGGCACATGTAACGACCGCGCCCCTTGGCCAGCGCGAACGTAAAGCTCAGCCCGCTGTTGCGCATCAGGTCGGGCAAGTCCTTGTGGACGATCTGTTCCTGCAACGCAACGGTGGCGGTGGCAATTACCAGACGCTTGCCGGCCGCCTTGGCCGTCGGAATCGCGGCGATGGCATAGGCCACTGTCTTGCCGGTCCCCGTGCCCGCCTCCACCGCGACCACCGCCGGGTCGCCCGAACGGCGGCCTTCCTCGTCGGTGTCCACGTCTCCCAGCACTTTGGCGACCTCGGCGATCATCAAACGCTGGCCGTAGCGAGGTTTGAGGCTCTTGGCTTCGAGGAAACGCGAATAGGCGCCCTGAATCTGGGATTTGAGTTCGGTGCTGATCATGGGCTGGGTCGTTGGCTCGGCGTCACGGTGCTGAATGAAAACATAAAAAAACCGCTGGATATATCTCCAGTCTTCGGAGGGCGGCTATCATACCGCGCTAATGCTTTCTGCGCAGAACGGAGTTTCCGATGTCGCCTGTAGCCTTTGTCTACACCTTGCACGTCCTGTCGGCTGTTGTCTGGGTCGGAGGAATGTTTTTCGCGTGGATGATTCTGCGACCGGCGGTCATCTCGGCGCTGGAAGGGCCGTCACGCCTGAAGCTGTGGCTGCAGGTCTTACCGCGCTTTTTTGTGTGGGTCTGGTGCGCGGTGATCCTCTTGCCCGTGACAGGCATCGGGATGATCCACCTCAATTTCAGCGGTTTCCAGACCGCGCCCAGCTACGTGCAGGTCATGATGGGGTTGTACGTGGTGATGGTGGCGCTGTTCCTGCGCGTCTCGACGCTGAACCTTCCGGAACTGCGCAAGGCTGTCGTTGCTGAACAGTGGCCAGAGGGAGCGGCTGCGCTGGGGAAAATCAGACGTCTGGTGGGAATCAATCTGACTGTGGGGATTGTGGTGGTGGCGATTGCGGCAGCACGGCCCGGGTTCTAGGCTGAAACCGGACACTGCAGGAGTGACCTGGCTCACGAGGGACGATGATCAACCGCCAGCGATGCGGCGGATGTAATGGCCCCTTCGTGAGCAAGCTCACTCCCACAGGTGACGCGTCACCGCTATGAAGCGGCGCTCCTACACAAATACGCGTTGCGGTTACAACTTGCGAACGCTCACAGAGCCGGCAGGCCCCGTCGAACCCGGTTGACCTTTCTCGCCGTTCTTGCCTGACTTGGCACCGTCCGCGCGGTAGACGAGGCAGCCTTTCGAGGTGCCGCCCTTCCCGCCGCGGCCACCTTCACCGCCGGCACCGCCCGCGCCACCCTGCACATTGACCTTCACGCGGTCGTCCGGAAACGCCTGAGGCAGCTCAAGCCGAACCAGGGCACCGGGAGCGCCGTCCTTGCCGTTGCCGCCGTTATCACCGTCGAAACCCCGGCTAGCCGAGCCCCAGGTGCATCCCGGGTCCTGACCGTTGCCGCCGTCCAGCCCCACATAACCAGGCGAGCCTGCACCACCGCGCGCGTCGATGAACAGCTCATCGGCGTTCAACTGTTCCAGGCGCAGGTTCAGGTTACGCCCTGGCAACGGCGGCTTTTCAAACGTGCCCGGCGCACCCCGCGCAGTGATCTGCGCGCCGCTGCCGAGGTCCCCTCGTTTGACCTGCAACTTGAACGGCTCGGCACTTGGCACGATGGCAATGCGCGACTCATGGCCCATGACCAGTTGCCCCACTTGCACCTCAGTGAGCCCGGCGGGGATCAGCAATGTTCCGTAATCCGCCACCTCCAGACGCTCCAGTTGCAGCACGCTGGTGTTACTCGGCAAGCGCATCAGCGAATGCGGCTCCACCGAAATCGCCTGCGCCATCGCCCAGGAACTGCTCAGGGCCGACAGCAGGCCCGCCGTCATCAGCAACGCATTACGCATGGTGAACCTCCGCCTGGCGGCGATCGAAAGATTGCAGGTGGAAAATACCGAAAATCAGGATCTGTAAACGATCGCCCCAAGGGTGCGAACGACCCCGCAGGCTACCGTTGAAGAGAAACAGCTCCATGACGTGGGTCAGCAGCAACAGACTGCCCGCCAGTTTGATCAACATCTCGAAGGGAATCGGCAGGACAACGACCTGATTGGCCAGCACCACCGCCCAAAACCCCAACATCAAGACTTTCCCCAAGCCCCAAAACAACTTCATGACACGCCCCTGGTATTTTTTTATTTCTGCGCCGCGAAAAGCTTCGCGCACAGTACGGCGACGAGCGCGACTATGCCAGAGAGAGGGGGTAAAAGTCGTGGGTTTAGGGATTGCACAGATAAGCGTTACCGCCGACGAGGCGCGCTGTGCCTTGATCCGCCTTTGATGCCCGCCAAAAAAAACCCCGACACAATGGCCGGGGCTTTCTCACACACCAAATCGCGAACTCAATCAGCGATTAAGCTTGATCTCCACACGACGGTTCAAAGCACGGCCTTCGGCAGTCTTGTTATCCGCCACTGGACGCGCTTCACCATCACCTTCAACCGACACGAACGCACTGCGAGGAATACCGGCGCTGACCAGGTAATCCGTCACCGAATGCGCACGTTTCTCCGACAGTTTCTGGTTGTAGGCATCGCTGCCCACACTGTCGGTATGACCGCTCACGTGCATCTGCACGTTAGGTGCTTCGGTTTTCAGTTTGGTCGCAACCATATCCAGTTGCTGCTTGTCGCCCGGGGTCAGCGTTGCCTTGTTGAACTCGAAGTGCACGTCACGGATCGTAATGACTTCTTCTTTTGGCAACACCACCGGAGCCACCGCAGGCTCTGGCGCTGGCGTCACGAGTGGGCAACCGGTCGCATCCACCGGCGTACCTTTTGGTGTGTTCGGGCACTTGTCGACGCTGTTCAGCACACCATCGCCATCATCATCGCCATCACCGTGAGCCCAGCAATAAGCGCCCGCCATCACACCGACAGCACCACCCAGCCCCGCCGCGACGGAGGCTGTCTGGAACGCGCCAATCGCTGCACCGGTGAGGACGCCGCCCGCAGCACACAGTGGCCAGTCGGTCTTTTGCAAGCCGGCACAGCCCGTCAATACACTGGTAACCAAAATCAGAGGTAACGCTGTCCGAATCATGCTCATACAGTTCTTCTCCTTTGGTATCGGCTAAAACCGACTGAAATGGAGTAAAGACGCCGTTGGGGCCATTTGCCACCCGGAAACAGGGGGTTTTATGGGTTTTTCAGTGCACGGTCTGGCTTGTTCTTCTAGAAATAGCCTTTTGCCTTCACTCCGTACGCTTTGTCATGGCGACCGATAAAAAAGTTCAAGCACTAGGCCACGATCATTCAGCAGGCTAACCTTGCGAGCTCAATGAGGGATTTCGATGACCGACAGTTTTTCCACCCGCACCCCGCAGCAGGCCCTCGCCGCCCTGCTCGACCGGTACGCGCCCAAACGTCTTCTGCTGATTGGCGCAGACAGTTTTCCTGCCCTGCAGGCTTTTCAGGAAGCGCACCCGGACACCCAGCTGGCCCAGGCCGCGCCAGGCGCACTGCCCGCTGAACTCGCCGGGCAGCGTTTTGATCTGGCGCTGGTGGTCGACTGCCTGGAGCACATGCCCAAACGTGCGGGGCTGGAATTGCTGGGCGGCATTCGCAACCTGAATGCCAGCCGCATTGCCGTGCTGGCCGACATGAAGGCCTGCGGCTGGCAGACCACCGACTTCTACTCGCTGGCCCTGCAGGCCAGTGAACGTTTCGCCCGGGACGAACAGGTGCTGACCCTCTTCACCTACGACCTGCGCGAATACAAACAAGTACCGGACTGGCTGAACGCGAAGTTCTGGGCCAACCCGGAGAATTTTGGCAAGTACTGGTGGTGAGACACGCATCATGAGCAGTGCAATTTGTCCCTGTGGCAGCGGCAATCTTCTGGACGGTTGCTGCGGCCGTTATCACGCAGGTCAGCCCGCTCCTAGCGCTGAAGCCCTGATGCGCTCGCGCTACAGCGCGTATGTGCTGGGCCTGGTGGATTATTTGCTGGACACGACCTTACCGGTGCAGAAGAGCAGTCTGGATCGAGCCTCGATCAGTCAGTGGAGCGCACAAAGCACCTGGCTGGGTCTTGAGGTGGAAAGCGCCGAGCTGTTGGGCGGCAAGCCCGAGCACGCGTTCGTGACATTCACGGCGCGCTGGCACGACGCGACGGGCGAGCACAGTCATCGGGAGCGCTCGGCGTTCGTTCAGAATCAGGGACGCTGGTATTTCATCGACCCGACCGTGCAGCTCAAGGCCGGACGCAACGACGCGTGCCCGTGCGGGAGTGAGCAAAAATTCAAGAAGTGCTGCTCGGCGTACATGGCTTGAGCGTCAAACCCGCGCACGCCGGACGATCACGCCAGCTTTAAATGCGAGATGTCCGGCAGCAGTACATGCTCAACTTCCGTCTTCTGCCCCATGTCGCTGCCCGCCGGCGCTAGGCTCAGACCTGAAAGGTCCAGTCGCGGCGGGACGGGCGGCGCTTTCGGGTCCTGCACGTCATGGCCCAGTGCCGACAACGTGAAATCCGGCGCCTCGACATCGACGAAGGCCGCCATATAGACGTCTCTGGGTTCAAGCCCGGATTTCTGCTCTGGCTTGGCGACGCTGCCTGTGGCCGCCGCTGGCGAAGACGCTTTTCTCGTCCAGGTCGGTTCGTCCGGAGGCGGGGCAAGCTCGACTTCCTCGACCTCCATCTCGGCGGGCGCGGGAACGTCGATCTGGCCCGGCATTTCCACCACATCGGCTTTAGCGCCCGCGCGCTCCAGGGTGGAGCGATATTTTTCTGCCGCCGCCTGATCAAGGTTGTTTTTCAGCACCAGACGCCGTCCGGAGAACAGCAGCGCGATCCGTTGTGCGTCAGCCTGAAACAGCTTGGTCAGATTCGCCTGAACCCGGTCCAGTTGTGCGCCAGGTACCAATTGGCCGGAAAAAACAATTTCGTACATCTTCATGGGTCAATACTCCTTCGACACATGGCATGAGTATGGCGCAGGCTCTAGGGAACAGCGAGCGGCCCACAATCAGTCGGTGCCAAGCTAACGTCAGCGAAGTCCTTGCTAGACTGCAGACCGACAGGGAGTGAACGAATGGTATTTCAGTTACGCGTAATCAAACTGCTCTGCCTCTGTGTGCTGTTAGGGCTGTCCGGCTGTTCGAGCCTGATCACCGGCGGCGCGCAAGACCCGGAAGTCAAGCTGCTCAAGGTCGATGTGGTCAAGGCCAAACTGTTGCGCCAGGACTTCAAGCTGCGCTTTCGCGTCGACAATCCCAACGACTCGAGCGTGCTGGTACGAGGCCTGCGCTACAAGATTCTGCTCAACGACCTGCTGCTCACCGAAGGCGAGCACAGCGACTGGTTCATTGTCGAAGCGCACGGCCATAAAAACTTCTCGGTGCCGGTACGCACCAACCTCTGGGAGCACTTGAAAGACATTTCGAAGATGCTCGGCAAATCCAGTCAGACTATTCATTACCGGCTGGAAGGCAAGCTCAAGACCGGATTTTTGTTTGGACACAGCGTGCGTATTCAGCGCAACGGCGAGATAATCCCTGGCGATTTAATTCCGGAGTAGCTCCATGAACCAGCAAGCCCACGTGCACGGCCCTGATTGCGACCACGATCACGACCACCACGACCATCATCACGACCACGGCCACGTGCATGGCCCGCACTGCAACCACGAACCTCAAGAGCCGGTCCGTAACGCGCTCAAGGACGTGGGTCGCAACGACCCTTGCCCATGCGGCAGCGAGAAGAAATTCAAGAAGTGCCACGGCGCTTGAGTAAAGGCACGATTTAATCTGTGGGAGCGAATTCATTCGCGAAAGATTGGCGCGGCGATGCATTGGGATCGTCTGCACCTGCCTCTCGCGAATGAATTCGCTCCCACAATGTTTTGCGCGGTCGCTCGAAGACTATGAAAAATCCTGAAATAAACTCCCGTCCCCCGCTTGCGTGGCGCCTGCCTGCTCTCTAACGTAGCGCGTTTCCAACGCCTACCCCCGCAGGAGCTCCATCATGGCCTCGCCAGCCCTCTCTTCCCTGAAGACGCGACTCAGTACTGCCGCCGCCATGATGGGCCTGTTGAGCCTCGCCGGCTGCCAGCTCGGCGGTGAAGACCGTGACAACCTGCCGCCCACAAGCGGGGTATACGCGATTAAGGGACTGGCGCAGAACGTGTCGGTGCGCCGCAATAACCTGGGCATGCCGCTGATAGAAAGCAGCACCTTCCACGACGCACTCTTTACGCTGGGGTACGTCCACGCCAGCGACCGTATCTCGCAAATGGTGCAAATGCGCCTGTTGGCGCAGGGCCGCCTGTCGGAAATTGCGGGGCCTGGCGCGCTGGACCTGGATCGCATGATGCGCGCTGCCCAGCTCAAGCAGAACGCGAGTGACCTCTATAACGCTTCATCGCCACGCTTGAAACGCTTCTTCGAGGTGTATGCACGGGGCGTCAACGCCTACCTGTTCCGCTATCGAGACAAGTTGCCGTCCGACCTCGCCGACGCGGGCTACAAGCCCGAATACTGGAAGCCCGAAGACTCGGCGCTGATTTTCAGCCTGCTCAACTTCAGCCTGTCAGTAAATCTGCAGGAAGAAATCTCCTCGCTGGTGCTCGCGCAGAAAGTCAGTGCCGACAAGCTCGCCTGGCTGTTGCCGACCTACCCCGATGAAGCGCTGCCGTTCGCGGAGGCCGACAAACTCAAGGGGCTGAACCTGGGCAGTCAGATGCCGGGGTTGAGAGATCTGGACAAGGCCGCGCTGCAACTCTCCGACCTCAACCTGCTGGGCGTTTCGGCCTCCAACAACTGGGTGATTTCACCGCAACGCGCCCGCGCGGGCAAAAGCCTGCTGGCCACTGACAGTCAACTGCCCGCCACCTTGCCGTCCATGTGGAATTTCGTGCAGATCCGCGCGCCGAAATACCAGGCTGCCGGTGCAACCGTCGCAGGTCTGCCGCTGGTGCTGTCCGGTTTCAACGGCAAGCTGGCCTGGGGCATGGGCCCGGCGATGGGCGATAACCAGGACCTTTTCCTGGAAAAGCTCAAGCGCGAAAACAATCGCCTGATGGTCATGGCCGATGGCAAGTGGGTCGCGGCCGGCGCCCACGAAGAAACGTATTTCGTCAAAGGTCAGTCTCCGGTGCGCGAGCCTGCCTATGAAACCCGTCACGGGCCCTTGCTCAATGCCAGTGCTGCGCAACTCGCCAGCGGTCTGGGTATCGCCCTGCAAACGCCAGACGCCAAGGACGACAAGACCCTGGATGCGCTGTTCGACCTGACCCGGGCGCAGAACGTTGAACGGGCCTTTGACACCACGCGGGAAATCCGCGCCATTACCCTGAACATCGTCTTTGCCGACGCCTCGAACACCGGCTGGCAGGTGACGGGACGTTACCCGAACCGCCGCGAAGGCCTGGGCCTGATCCCGTCGCCGGGCTGGGAGAGCCGTTTCGACTGGGACGGTTACGCCGACGCCATGCTGCACCCGTACGATCAGGACCCGCAGCAGGGCTGGATCGCCACCGCCAACCAGCGCACCGTGCCGAAGGGCTACGGGATGCAGTTGTCCAATTCGTGGGACTACCCGGAACGCGCCGAGCGGATCGCCGAACTGGCCAATACCGGCAAGCAGGACACTCGCAGCACGATCAGCATGCAATACGACCAGACCACGACGTTTGCGGCGAAGCTCAAGAAGATGTTCGAAGCGCCAGGGATGTCCAAACCGCTGAAGCAAGCGATCGATGCACTCCCGCCGGCGGACAGGGACAAGGCGCGCGAGGCATTGAGCCGTCTGATGGCATTCGACGGCCGGTTGTCGCCGGTCTCGGCGGACGCCGCGATCTATGAGCTGTTCCTGCAGGAAAGCACCAGGCAGATATTCCTCGACGAGCTGGGGCCGGAAAACAGCCCGGCGTGGAAAGCGCTGGTCCAGACCGCTGACCTTTCCTACTCGCCACAGGCCGACCACCTGCTGGGGCGCGAGGACAGCCCGTATTGGGATGATGTCAAAACCCCGCAAAAAGAAGACAAGCCCGCGATTCTGGCGCGCAGTCTGGCCGCTGCGATCAGCGCGGGCGAAAGTCAGTTGGGCGCTGATCACAAGGCGTGGCAATGGGGCAAATTGCATCAGTACACGTGGACGTCGCAAAGCGCTCAGTTGAAGGCAGCGATCGGTGGCAGCAAAGCCGGCGTGATCAAAGGCCCGATGGCCGCTGGCGGCGATCACACGACGTTGAATGCGTCGGGCTTCCACTGGGGCCAGGACTTCAACGCGGCGGTGATTCCGGCGATGCGCATGATCGTCGACTTCGCGCAACAGGAGCCGATGATGGCGCAAAACGCTGCGGGGCAGTCGGGTAACCCGGCGAGCCCGCACTTTACCGACGGGATCGATCCTTGGGTGAAGGGGCAGTACATGTCGGTGCCAATGCAGCCGGAGAACTTTGAGAAGGTGTACGGGAAGCAGCGGTTGACGTTGACGCCAGGTAAATAGCGCTTTTGCGGTGATGGTTGGGTGTCGGCGCTGGGCTTTGGGTCTAGCCCGTTATTTGTGTCGGCGCTTTATATGTGTTCTGGCGTTAGCCAGAGCCCAAAAAAACCGCGTCACTCGAGATAAGGGATATACACACGTGATCGCGCACCACAAGCAGCCCAACAAAAACCCCGAACTTCCATCCGTCCAACCGCTCTACCTGACAAGCCCCTTAATCCGGTCATCCCATGGACCTCGTCATCGCCCGTCCCGAAGGCCTTTACTGTCCGCCCGGCGATTTTTACATCGATCCGTGGCGCCCGGTCGAACGATCGGTCATCACCCATGGCCATGGCGACCACGCGCGCACCGGCAATGAGCATTACCTCGCAGCGGCCGCCGGTGAAGGCATTCTGCGTGCCCGACTGGGCCAGGACATCCACCTGCAGACCCTCGAATACGGCGAATCCATCACCCACCACGGCGTGAAGCTCAGCCTTCACCCCGCAGGCCACGTGCTCGGCTCGGCGCAGGTTCGTCTGGAATACCAAGGCGAAGTCTGGGTCGCGTCCGGGGACTACAAAGTCGAACCTGACGGCACCTGCGCGCCTTTCGAACCTGTGCGTTGCCATACCTTCATCACCGAATCCACGTTCGGCCTGCCGATCTACCGCTGGCAACCCCAGTCGGAAATCTTCACCGGCATCAACGACTGGTGGCGCGCCAACGCGGCCGTGGGCAAGGCCAGCGTGTTATTCGCCTATTCGTTCGGCAAAGCACAACGCATCCTTCACGGCATCGACCCGAGCATCGGGCCGATCCTGGTTCACGGCGCCGTCGAACCGCTTAACCGGGTCTATCGCGAAGCCGGGGTACTGATCCCCGAGACCCACTACGCAGGCGATTTCAAAAAAACCGACCCGGCCTTGCGTCAGGCCCTTATCGTTGCCCCGCCGTCCGCTGGCGGCAGTACCTGGATGCGTCGTTTCGGCGACTTCAGCGACGCCTTCGCCAGCGGCTGGATGATGCTGCGCGGCACGCGACGGCGCCGTGGGGTGGATCGCGGTTTTGCGCTGTCTGACCACGCCGATTGGCCGGGCTTGTTGTGGGCCATTGAAAACACCGGAGCGGAACGGGTGATGGTGACCCACGGTTCAGTCGCGGTCCTGGTGCGTTACCTCCGTGAAAAAGGTCTGGACGCGCAAGGCTTCACCACTGAATACGGCGACGAGGAAGACGACGCGCCGGCCAAGCCTGATGCCGTGGAAGAGGCCGCCTCATGAAGGCCTTCGCCGAGCTTTATGCCCTGCTGGATGCCACGACGTCGAGCAACGCCAAGCTTGCCGCCATGCAGCATTATTTCGCCCACGCGGCGCCGGAAGACGCGGCCTGGGCGGTGTATTTCCTGTCCGGCGGGCGTCCGAGGCAACTGGTGCCGACGCGTTTGCTCCGTGAGCAGGCGATGGTGCTGTCCGGGCTGCCCGAGTGGTTGTTCGAAGAAAGCTACCAGGCGGTGGGCGATCTGGCGGAAACCCTGTCGTTGCTGCTCCCTCAAGCCGAACACAGCTCTGACGAAGGCCTGGCCAGCTGGATGGAAAATAACCTGCTGCCCTTGCGCGGCCTGCCACCCGAAGAACTGCTCCAGCGTCTACCGACCTTTTGGGCACAACTGGATCGCCAGAGTCTGATGGTCTGCCTGAAATTGATCACGGGCAGTTTCCGGGTCGGTGTTTCAAAACTATTGGTCACCCGCGCACTGGCAGCCCTGGCGGACATCGACAGCAAGCGCGTGGCACAGCGGCTGGTCGGCTACACCGATCTGTCCCATCGCCCAAGCGCCGAAGGTTATCTCAAGCTGATCGCCGAAGAGTCCGAGGACGAGCACGCGCAACGGGGCGGTCAGCCCTACCCGTTCTTTCTCGCCCACGCCCTGCAACAACCGGTCGATCAGTTCGAAACACTGCTGGGCCCGGCCGAGAACTGGCAGGTGGAATGGAAGTGGGACGGCATTCGCGCGCAGGTGGTCAAGCGTGAGGGCCGACTGTGGATCTGGTCACGAGGTGAGGAGCTGGTAACCGACCGTTTCCCGGAGCTGCATGCGCTCGTTCAGTGCCTGCCCGACGGGACCGTGATCGACGGCGAGATTGTGGTCTGGAAGACGCCCTCTGATCAGGAGGGCATCAGCCCGGACGAGTTCGCGCTCAGTACACCTGCACCACAGGCAACCCAAGAATCAACGCCTTCCGTACAGCCCTTTGCGCTTTTACAGCAACGCATCGGTCGCAAAACCCTTGGCAAGAAAATCCTCGAAGACGTGCCCGTGGTCGTCCTTGCCTACGACCTGCTGGAATGGCAAGGCCACGACTGGCGCAGCAACCCCCAGCATCAGCGGCGCGCACAACTGGAGCAGGTGATCGCCGACGCGCAGAGCCCTGTGCTGATGCCCTCTCCGGTCTTGAGCGGCAAAGACTGGCTCGACCTCGGCAAACAACGCGAAGCCTCCCGCAGTCTCGGGGTCGAGGGCATGATGCTCAAGGCACGCGATTCGCTGTACGGGGTCGGCCGCACGAAAGACATGGGTGTTTGGTGGAAGTGGAAAGTGGACCCGTTCAGCGTCGACGCCGTGCTGATTTATGCCCAGCGCGGGCATGGCCGTCGCGCCAGCCTCTACAGCGACTACACCTTTGCGGTCTGGGATGGCCCGCCGCAGTCCAGCGAACGCACTCTCGTACCGTTCGCCAAAGCGTATTCGGGCCTGACCGATGAAGAAATGCGCAAAGTCGATGCAATCGTCCGCAAGACCACGGTCGAAAAATTCGGCCCGGTGCGAAGTGTTACCCCTACGCTCGTTTTCGAACTGGGATTTGAAGGCATTGCCCTGTCAAAACGCCACAAAAGCGGGATCGCGGTGAGGTTTCCCAGAATGCTCAGATGGCGGCAGGACAAGCCCGTGGCCGAGGCCGACAGCCTGGGGACGCTGCAGGACTTGCTGTCCTGAGCACCGTTTTGGGGCGCTGTCGAAACAGCCGCCCACAAAAAATGCCCCGAGTAGGAGCGCGCTTCGGCGTGACGGTTCGGGGTGGAGGCTGAAAAACGTTTCGAATCTTCCTACGCTTACGAAAATCTGAGGGTGGATGAACGTCCACACGCAATTTTTACGCGCACTTGTGGGCCGATCCAGCTACTCTCCCCCTGCCTCCGGCGCACTGAAAAAAGACAAGAGATGGCTCAAAGTCATCATTGCGACAACTCCGTACATTTAAAACGCACGTTCGTCTCTTTGGTTCGGAAATTGCTATCTTTTTGCGGTCTGGCACCTGCCGGTAGCAAGCCTTCGCGTGTTCCCAACGCTCAAT
Organism: Pseudomonas abietaniphila; assembly: GCF_039697315.1. Lineage (NCBI taxonomy): Bacteria > Pseudomonadati > Pseudomonadota > Gammaproteobacteria > Pseudomonadales > Pseudomonadaceae > Pseudomonas > Pseudomonas abietaniphila. The sequence continues at coordinate 1,663,582 of NZ_CP155619.1, forward strand.
TTGGTTTTAAGGACTGAACGATGAAAAAAGCATGGCTGACCCTTTCCGCACTCGCCATCTGTCTGGCCGCTGGCAACGCAATGGCCAAGGAATACAAGGAGCTGCGTTTCGGCGTCGATCCTTCGTACGCTCCATTCGAATCGAAAGCCGCTGACGGCAGCCTGGTCGGCTTCGATATCGATCTGGGCAACGCGATCTGTGCTGAACTGAAGGTCAAGTGCAAGTGGGTCGAAAGCGATTTCGACGGCATGATCCCTGGCCTGAAAGCCAACAAGTTCGACGGCGTGATCTCTTCCATGACCGTGACCCCGGCTCGCGAGAAAGTCATCGACTTCTCCAGCGAACTGTTCTCCGGCCCGACTTCGCTGGTTTACAAGAAAGGTTCCGGCCTGAGCGCTGACGTTGCTTCGCTCAAAGGCAAGACCGTTGGCTATGAGCAAGGCACCATCCAGGAAGCCTACGCCAAGGCGATTCTGGACAAGGCTGGCGTGAAAACCCAGGCCTACGCCAACCAGGATCAGGTTTACGCCGACCTGGTGTCCGGTCGTCTGGACGCTTCCGTACAAGACATGCTGCAAGCCGAACTGGGTTTCCTGAAGTCGCCACAGGGTGCTGGCTACGAAGTCAGCAAGCCAATCGACGACCCACTGCTGCCAGCCAAAACTGCAGTCGGCATCTCGAAAGGTAACAAAGAGCTGAAAGCGCTTTTGGACAAAGGTATCAAAGCGTTACACGATGACGGCAAATACGCCGAGATCCAGAAGAAGCACTTCGGCGATCTGAATCTGTACAGCGGTAAATAAGTAAACTAACGCCCGTCGCGTTCAGAGGTTCATCCGAATCCCCCCTCTGAACACGGTGGGCGTTTTTATTGACTGTATAGGTTCCACATGTTCGAAACTCTCCTGCAAAACCTGGGACTGTCCGCGTTCAGCCTCAAGGGCTTCGGCCCGTTGCTGCTTCAGGGCACCTGGATGACCGTCAAATTATCGGTAATGTCGCTGCTGCTGGCCATCGTGCTTGGCCTGCTGGGCGCCAGTGCCAAACTGTCCAAAGCCGCGGTCCTGCGTATCCCGGCACAGGTCTACACCACGCTGATTCGTGGCGTACCGGACCTGGTGCTGATGCTGCTGATTTTCTACAGCCTGCAGACCTGGCTCACCAGCTTCACCGAAGCGATGGAATGGGACTACATCGAAATCGATCCCTTCGCCGCTGGTGTCATTACGCTGGGCTTCATCTACGGCGCGTACTTCACCGAAACCTTCCGCGGCGCGATCCTCGCGGTGCCGCGTGGACAGGTCGAAGCCGCCACCGCCTATGGCTTGAGCCGTGCTCAACGCTTCCGCTTCGTGGTGTTCCCGCAGATGATGCGCTTTGCCCTTCCCGGCATCGGCAACAACTGGCAAGTGGTGCTCAAAGCCACGGCACTGGTGTCGATCATCGGCCTGGCCGATCTGGTCAAAGCGTCTCAAGATGCAGGCAAAAGCACCTACCAACTGTTCTATTTCCTGGTGCTCGCCGCGTTGATCTATCTGGTCATTACCAGCGTCTCCAACTTTGCCCTGCGCTGGGCTGAACGGCGTTACGCCGCAGGCAGCCGGGAGGCTCAACGATGATCGAATTGCTTCAAGAATACTGGCGCGCCTTCCTTTATACGGACGGGCAGAACATCACGGGCCTGGCCATGACGCTGTGGCTGCTCAGCGCGTCCATCGCCATCGGTTTCATCGTCTCGATTCCGCTGTCCATCGCCCGCGTCTCGCGCAACCCGCTGGTTCGCTGGCCGGTGCAGTTCTACACCTACCTGTTCCGTGGCACGCCGCTCTATATCCAGTTGCTGATCTGCTACACCGGCATCTACAGCATCGCCGCCGTGCGTGAACAACCCATGCTGGGCGCGTTCTTCCGTGACGCGATGAACTGCACCATTCTGGCGTTCGCCCTCAACACCTGCGCGTACACCACCGAGATCTTCGCCGGTGCGATTCGCAGCATGAACCATGGCGAAGTCGAAGCGGCGAAGGCATATGGCCTGACCGGCTGGCGCCTCTACACCTACGTGATCATGCCGTCCGCCCTGCGTCGGTCGCTGCCTTACTACAGCAACGAAGTGATCCTGATGCTGCACTCGACCACCGTGGCCTTCACCGCCACCGTGCCGGACATCCTCAAGGTTGCACGCGATGCGAACTCGGCCACCTTTCTGACGTTCCAGTCGTTCGGCATCGCCGCGCTGATCTACCTCACGGTCACCTTTATATTGGTGGGCCTGTTCCGCCTGGCCGAACGCCGCTGGCTGGCCTTCCTCGGCCCGTCTCACTAGGACCTGCCCATGCGACACCAGACTCATGATTTGCTGGCGCCGGTGCCAGGCACCGCGCGGCAGATCCACAGCTTTCACTACGGTCCGGAAAACGGCGCCTGCAAAATCTACATTCAGTCCTCCCTGCACGCCGATGAACTCCCCGGCATGCTGGTCAGCTGGTACCTGAAACAGCGCCTGGCCGAGCTTGAGAAAGCAGGTCAATTGCTGGGCGAAATCATCGTCGTTCCGGTGGCCAACCCGATCGGCCTGGAACAGGTGCTGATGGACATCCCACTGGGCCGCTACGAGCTGGAAAGCGGACAGAACTTCAACCGCCGGTTCGTCGATCTCAGCCAGCAAGTGGGCGATGAAGTCGAGCCGCTGCTGACCGACGACGCGCAGCACAATGTCACGCTGATTCGCAAAAGCCTGCGTGCCGCGCTGGATAGCTGCGTCGGCACCACTCAACTGGAATCGCAACGCCTGACTTTGCAACGTCTGGCCTGCGAGGCCGACATGGTGCTCGACCTGCACTGCGATTTCGAATCCGTGGAACACCTGTACACCACGCCGGAAGCCTGGTCGCAGGTCGAGCCACTGTCGCGCTACCTCGGCGCTCAAGCCAGCCTGCTGGCAACGGACTCCGGTGGCCAGTCGTTCGACGAATGCTTCACGCTGGTGTGGTGGCAACTGCAACAGCGCTTCGAAAAACGCTTCCCGATTCCACTGGGCAGCTTTTCGGTGACGCTGGAATTACGCGGTCAGGGCGATGTGTGTCACGCCCTCGGCAGTCGCGATTGCCAGGCGATCATCAGCTACCTGATGCAGTACGGCGCGATTGCTGGCGAGCCTGCCGCGCAACCCGAATTGTTATACCCGGCGACGCCACTGGCGGCGGTCGAACCGGTTGCCACGCCTGTCGGCGGCCTGCTGGTGTTCTGCACACTGCCAGGCGAATACGTCGAGGCCGGGCAACTGATCGCTGAGGTCATCGACCCGATCAGCGACGCGGTGACCCCGATCCACGCGGCCAACGCCGGCCTTATGTACGCCCGCTCTTTGCGACGCATGGCAACTGCCGGCATGGTCATCGCCCATGTTGCCGGCACCGAAGCCTACCGCAGCGGCTACTTACTTTCTCCTTAAGGATTGCCAGTCATGTACAAACTGACCATCGATGGCCTGCACAAAAGCTACGGTGAACACGAGGTGCTCAAAGGCGTCTCGCTCAAGGCCAACGTCGGTGACGTGATCTGCCTGATCGGCGCCAGCGGTTCGGGCAAGAGCACTTTCCTGCGTTGCATCAACTTCCTCGAACAACCCAATGACGGTGCCATGAGCCTGGATGGCCAGCAGATCCGCATGGTCAGCGATGCAACCGGCATGCGCGTCGCCGATCCGGCTGAGCTGCAGCGCATCCGTACACGCCTGGCCATGGTGTTCCAGCACTTCAACCTGTGGAGCCACATGACGGTGCTGGAAAACATCACCATGGCGCCGCGCCGCGTGCTGGGTGTCTCCAAGGCCGAAGCCGAAGACCGCGCACGCAAGTACCTGGAGAAGGTCGGTCTGCCAGCGCGCGTTGCCGATCAATACCCGGCATTCCTGTCGGGCGGTCAGCAGCAGCGCGTGGCGATCGCCCGTGCATTGGCGATGGAACCGGAAATCATGCTCTTCGACGAACCGACCTCGGCACTCGACCCGGAGCTGGTGGGTGAAGTGCTGAAAGTGATTCAAGGCCTTGCCGAAGAAGGCCGCACCATGATTCTGGTGACCCACGAGATGGGCTTCGCCCGCAAGGTCGCCAACCAGGTGGTGTTCCTGCACCAAGGGCAGATCGAAGAGATCGGCCATCCTGACGACGTGCTGGGCAACCCGAAAAGCGAGCGGTTGCAGCAGTTCTTGAGTGGCAATTTGAAATAATCCGGTTCGCGATTGGATGCTGACTAACGCGGACTACTGTGGGAGCGAATTCATTCGCGATGCGATCGTACAGCCGCCCCCCTTTTGGCGCCTGAACAATCCTTCGCGAATGAATTCGCTCCCACAGGATTCCTGTCCGACGAACCGACACTAACGATCATCCAACCAAACTAAACCCCTCCCCCGACGGTCTTTGAAAGAACACTTTTCAGAGCCCGCGCATGCCCAGATCCGTCAATGTTGCCCAGCGCTGGTTCGCCGCTCGCGGCTGGAAGCCATTCCCCTTTCAGAAAGAGGTATGGGCCGCCGTCGCCCGTGGCGAGTCGGGTTTGCTGCATGCCAGCACCGGCGCAGGCAAAACCTACTCGGTCTGGTTTGCTGCCCTCAATCAGTTCGCCAAGCCTGTGCCCTCCCCGGTCGAGGAAAAACCCCGTAAACGCAAACCTGCCCCTGCGCCGTTGACGGTGCTGTGGATTACGCCGATGCGAGCCCTTGCTGCCGACACTGCGCGAGCGCTCGAAGCCCCTTTGCGGGATCTTGAGATCCATTGGAGCGTGGGGCTCCGCACCGGCGACACCAGCAGCAGCGAGCGCGCAAAACAGGGTCGTCGGCTGCCCTCTGCGCTGATCACCACGCCCGAAAGCCTGACCCTGCTGCTCACCCGCGCCGACGCGGAAGCGACGTTCTCCACGCTGAAAATGATCGTCGTCGACGAATGGCACGAGCTGATCGGCAACAAACGTGGCGTTCAGCTGCAACTGGCGCTCGCGCGATTACGTCACTGGAACCCTGCCCTGGTCGTGTGGGGACTGTCGGCCACGCTGGGCAATCAGCACCATGCGCAACAGGTGCTGCTCGGCGAGGGCGGCACCACCGTGCAAGGCAAAGTGGTCAAGGATCTGATTGTCGACACCTTGATCCCGCAGGGTATCGAGCGCTTTCCCTGGGCCGGGCACATGGGATTGCGCATGTTGCCGCAGGTGGTTGCCGAGGTGGACAGCAGCGCCAGTTGCCTGGTGTTCACCAACACCCGCGCACAATCGGAAATCTGGTACCAGGCGTTGCTGGACGCCCGACCTGACTGGGCCGGCCTGATCGCACTGCACCACGGATCGCTGTCCCGCGAAGTGCGCGACTGGGTCGAGCGCGCACTCAAGGAAGGTCACCTCAAAGCCGTGGTCTGTACCTCCAGCCTGGATCTCGGTGTGGATTTCCTGCCGGTAGAACGCGTGTTGCAGATCGGCTCGGCCAAGGGCGTCGCGCGCTTGATGCAGCGCGCAGGACGTTCCGGCCACGCACCTGGCCGGCCATCTCGCGTGACGATGGTGCCGACGCACAGCCTTGAACTGGTGGAAGCGGCGGCAGCACACGATGCGGTCGAGGCACGAATGATCGAACCCAGGGAATCGCCCCACAAACCGCTGGACGTTCTCGTACAGCACTTGGTCAGCATGGCACTCGGTGGCGGTTTTTTGCCCGACGACCTGCTGACCGAAGTTCGCAGCGCCTGGGCCTACCGCGATCTGACCGACGAGGAGTGGCAATGGGCGTTGGCATTCGTGCGCCACGGTGGTCTGTCACTCACCGCGTACCCTGACTATCGCCGTGTAGAGCCTGACGAACATGGCGTCTGGCGAGTGCCCGATGCGCGGCTGGCGCGGCGTCATCGCATGAGCGTGGGCACCATCGTCAGCGATGCGAGCATCAACGTGAAGTACTGGAGCAAGGGCGGGGGTGGAGGTTCGCTGGGCAGCGTCGAAGAGGGTTTCATCGCGCGTCTGAAGCCCGGGGACGGATTTCTGTTCAGCGGGCGCCTGCTCGAACTGGTCAGGGTGGAAAACATGACCGCCTACGTCAAACGGGCCACAAGCAAGAAAGCCGCTGTCCCGCGCTGGAATGGCGGACGGATGCCGCTTTCCAGTGAACTGGCTGACGCGGTGGTGGCAAAATTCGACGCGGCGGCTCAAGGGGTATTCGACAGCCCCGAGATGCACACCGTGAGTCCGTTGTTAGACGTGCAGCGCGAGTGGTCAGCGTTGCCGCGCAAGCACACGTTGCTGGCCGAAGTGCTGAAATCCCGTGAAGGGTGGCACTTGTTTCTCTATCCGTTTGCCGGCCGCCACGTCCATCTGGGTCTGGCGAGCCTGCTGGCGTGGCGTCTGAGCCGGGATACGCCACTGACGTTTTCCATCGCCGTCAACGACTACGGTTTCGAATTACTGAGCGCGACCGAAATCGACTGGTCGCAACGCCTGACGCCAACGTTGTTCAGCGAGGAGGATCTGTTGACCGACATCATGGCCAGCTTGAATGCCGGTGAGCTCGCGTTACGTCGCTTTCGCGAAATCGCGAGAATTGCCGGCCTGGTGTTTTCCGGGTATCCCGGGGCGCCCAAAAGCAATCGCCAACTGCAAGCCTCCAGCGGGTTGTTCTTTGAGGTCTTCAAGCAATATGACGCGGGCAACCTGCTGCTGACTCAGGCGCAAGAGGAAGTGTTGCGACAGGAACTGGACGTCAACCGACTGGAACAGACGCTGCAACGAATCAACAGCCGCACCCTCGACCTGCATCTGATCAAACGCCCGACGCCGATGGCATTCCCGTTGCTGGTCGAGCGCATGCGTGAAAGCCTCAGCACGGAGAAACTTTCCGACCGCATCGCGCGCATGGTGCGGGACCTGGAGAAAGCCGCCGGGCCCGAGGTGACGTCATGAGGCCTTATCTTTCCATTCAACTGGCCGGTGCCGAGTTGTGGCTGCTGGCGGATAAAGCGATTTATTACCCAGCAGAACGCGCCTTGTTGATCGCCGATGCGCATTTCGGTAAAGCGGCGGCCTACCGAAAACTGGGGCAGCCGGTGCCCCACGGCACCACAGACGACAACCTGCAGCGGCTGGATGCGCTTCTCGCCGCCTATGACTGCGAACACCTGATATTTCTCGGAGATTTCCTGCACGCTCCCGAGTCCCATGCTGCAGGCACGCTGGCGGCCTTACAGGCCTGGCGCGAGCGACATGCGTCACTGGCAATCACGTTGATTCGCGGCAACCACGACAAACGTGCTGGGGATCCCCCTCCCCACTTGCGCATCACCGTCGTACCGGAACCGCTTCTGCTGGGGCCCTTCGCGCTGCAGCACGAACCCGATCCTCATCCCACTCACCACGTCCTCGCGGGCCACGTACATCCAACCTACCGGCTCTTTGGCAGAGGACGGCAGCGTCTGCGCCTGCCGTGCTTTTACGTGTTGCAACACGTCAGCGTGCTTCCCGCGTTCGGGGCCTTTACGGGGGGCATGAACATCGAGCGGCAGGAAAACAGCAGGGTGTATGTGGTGGGGGACGGAGCGGTCTGGGAGTCTCTGTAGGCGCAAAAGCGTCACAGAGCGGGTGTTAGTGATCAGGCTTTGCAAGGGGGAGCCTGCCGATGCCGCAGCACCGACAGGCCGTTGGGTCAGGCAACCGGAGCAGGAGGCGGCTCGTCAGGCAACGTTGGCTCGCCGGGCTCTTCGGGTTGGGGGTAATCGTTGGGAGTATCAGGATTAGGCTGGCCGGGGATGCCGCCGGCGACCATGTTGTTCAAATGGGGATGCGCTAACAGCGACCAAGCCAGCAACCCGACCTGGTTCTGTCCGGGGTCGGCTTCCTTGCTGCTGGTTCTGATTTGTCTCTTCATAGGGCACTCCTGAGCGTTGGCCCCATCCGCATGGTGCGGATGGGAACAGTTCAGTCAATAGAGTGCGGTTTTCGAGACTAATTCCGTTTCGAAATGACCAACGGCGAAATCCGGCTCAATGGCTCAGGTCCGTGGCAGTGTGACACCACGCTGGCCTTGATACTTGCCGCCACGATCCTTGTAGGAAACTTCACATTCTTCATCCGACTCCAGGAACAGCATCTGAGCGACGCCTTCGTTGGCGTAGATCTTCGCCGGCAAGGTCGTGGTGTTGGAAAACTCCAGCGTGACGTGACCTTCCCACTCTGGCTCAAGGGGCGTCACGTTGACGATGATGCCGCACCGCGCGTAGGTGCTTTTGCCCAGGCAGATGGTCAAAACATTGCGGGGAATGCGGAAGTATTCGACGGTACGGGCCAGTGCGAACGAGTTCGGCGGGATGATGCAGACATCGCTTTTAATGTCGACGAAGCTTTTTTCGTCGAAATTCTTCGGATCGACGGTCGCCGAATTGATGTTGGTGAACACCTTGAATTCGTCGGCGCAACGCACGTCGTAGCCGTAGCTCGATACACCGAAAGAGATCAACCGGTCAGCGCCCTCACCGCGCATCTGACGCTCTACAAACGGCTCGATCATGCCGTGTTCCTGCGCCATGCGGCGAATCCACTTGTCCGATTTGATGCTCATGGCGGTGTCCTGAATAGCGAGGTGAAAAAAGATGTCCGGCATCTTACCGGTCCAGGGCGCCGTGTTCAAAGCTTGCGCGCGATCCGCGGTGAACGCTTTATGCCTTCCGTCGAAATAAACGAGACATGCCCATTGGCACATCCGGAAAAAAGGGTTAAGGTGGGTCCACTGTGTTGCTTGTGTCACTGAGAATCTCTACACGATGTTGAATTTCGATCCAACCATCTCCAAGAATTTTTCCTGCTCTTTGCACTCAGTCTCGGCCAGGGTTCTTCCTGTGTCGCAGTTAACTTTGTCCAAGGAGATACACCATGTCTAATCGCCAAACCGGTACCGTTAAGTGGTTCAACGATGAAAAAGGCTTCGGCTTCATCACTCCACAATCCGGTGACGACCTGTTCGTACACTTCAAAGCAATCCAATCTGACGGCTTCAAAAGCCTGAAAGAAGGCCAGCAGGTCTCTTTCATCGCTACCCGCGGTCAGAAAGGCATGCAAGCTGAAGAAGTTCAAGTTATCTAACTTGTACTGAATCGCTTAAAAGACCCCGCCCTCAACAGCGGGGTTTTTTTATGCCCGTAGATTTTGTAGCTGCTCTATACCCCTGCGGTAGCGAGCTTGCTCGCGAAAGAGACGCTACGGAATCCCGAACGTTACACCCTCGCGAACAGCCCCCACTTTAATGCTTCAATCGTCACTGATCGAAATATTCGGCATCGCCGGTGTCGCCGCTTCCTGCAACACAATCCGCGCCCCGACGTGGCGCGCCAACTCCTGATACACCATCGCGATCTGGCTTTCCGGCTCGGCAATCGCCGTCGGCTTGCCCCCATCGGCCTGTTCACGAATCAGCATCGACAGCGGCAGCGAAGCCAGCAATTCGACGCCGTATTGCGAGGCGAGCTTCTCACCACCGCCTTCGCCGAACAAATGCTCGGCATGACCGCAATTCGAACAGATATGCACCGCCATGTTCTCCACGACGCCCAGCACCGGGATGTTGACCTTGCGGAACATCTCAACGCCCTTCTTCGCATCCAGCAAAGCCAGATCTTGCGGTGTCGTCACGATGACCGCGCCGGCGACCGGCACTTTTTGCGCCAGCGTCAACTGAATGTCACCCGTGCCAGGCGGCATGTCGATGACCAGATAATCCAGGTCATTCCAGGCCGTCTGGGTGATGAGCTGCAGCAATGCGCCCGAGACCATCGGCCCACGCCAGACCATCGGCGTGTTGTCGTCAGTGAGGAACGCCATCGACATGACTTCGATGCCATGGGCCTCAATCGGTACGAACCACTTCTGATCCTTGATCTTCGGCCGGGTGCCTTCAGCGATACCGAACATCACGCCCTGACTCGGACCATAGATATCGGCGTCGAGAATGCCGACCCGCGCGCCCTCGCGGGACAATGCCAAGGCCAGGTTGGCCGCGGTGGTGGATTTGCCGACGCCCCCCTTGCCCGATGCAACGGCGACGATGTTCTTGACGCTGGCCAGGCCCGGGATTTGCCCCTGCGCCTTGTGAGCGGTGATCAACGTGTCGATCTGAACCTTGGCCGAGGCGACGCCCTCCAGCCCTTCAATGGCCATCTGCAGCATCTGCGCCCAGCCGTTCTTGAACAACGCGGCGGCATAGCCCAGCTCCAGACGCACGTTGACGCGATCGCCCTCGATGTCGATGGCACGCACACAACCGGCGCTGACCGGGTCTTGGTTCAAATAAGGATCGGTGTACTGGCGAAGGACGGCTTCCACCGTTGCGCGGTTGACAGCGCTCATGGGTCACTCCCGAAAAAGACTGAGCAAAACAGGCGGCTATCCTACCGCGTTCATCGGAATAAGAGGGGGCCGTGTTTTCCCGGGGCGCGCGATGCCGATTCCGACACGCGGTGTGGGATGAAAAAAAACGCTCAGACCTTTATAGTGGCCGACCTCCGTTTCACTTCAAGTAGCCGAGCCCCATGTCCGAGCCACGCAAGATTCTCGTCACCAGCGCCCTGCCCTATGCCAATGGTTCCATTCACCTTGGCCACATGCTCGAGTACATCCAGACCGACATGTGGGTGCGCTTCCAGAAGCACCGCGGCAATCAGTGCATCTATGTGTGCGCGGACGATGCCCACGGCTCGGCAATCATGCTGCGCGCCGAAAAGGAAGGCATCACGCCAGAACAACTGATCGCCAATGTCCAGGCTGAACACAGCGCCGACTTTGCCGATTTCCTGGTGAACTTCGACAACTTTCACTCGACCCACGCCGAAGAAAACCGTGAGCTGTCGAGCCTGATCTATACCCGGCTGCGCGACGCGGGCCACATCGCCACGCGCTCGGTGACCCAGTATTTCGACCCGGAAAAGAAAATGTTCCTGGCCGACCGCTTCATCAAGGGCACCTGCCCGAAGTGCGGCACCGAAGACCAATACGGCGACAACTGCGAGAAGTGCGGCGCCACCTACGCACCGACCGACCTGAAAGACCCGAAATCGGCGATCTCCGGTGCGACCCCGGTCCTCAAGGACTCCAAGCACTTCTTCTTCGACCTGCCCGCCTTCGACGCCATGCTCAAAAGCTGGACCCGCAGCGGCACACTGCAGGACGCCGTGGCGAACAAGATCGCCGAATGGCTGGATTCGGGCCTGCAGCAGTGGGACATCTCCCGCGACGCGCCGTATTTCGGTTTTGAAATCCCCGACGAGCCAGGCAAATACTTCTACGTCTGGCTGGATGCACCGATCGGCTACATGGCCAGCTTCAAAAACCTGTGCGATCGCACGCCGACGCTCGACTTCGACGCGTTCTGGAACAAGGACTCGACCGCCGAGCTGTATCACTTCATCGGCAAGGACATCGTCAATTTCCATGCGCTGTTCTGGCCGGCGATGCTCGAAGGCTCCGGCTTCCGCAAACCGACCGGCATCAACGTGCACGGCTACCTGACCGTCAACGGCCAGAAAATGTCGAAGTCGCGCGGCACCTTCATCAAGGCGCGCACCTACCTTGAGCACCTGTCGCCGGAATACCTGCGTTACTACTACGCCGCCAAACTGGGCCGTGGTGTCGACGACCTCGACCTGAACCTGGAAGACTTCGTGCAGAAGGTCAACTCGGACCTCATCGGCAAGGTGGTGAACATCGCCAGCCGCTGCGCAGGCTTTATCCACAAAGGCAACGCAGGTGTTCTGGTGGCCGGCAACGCCGCACCGGAATTGACCGACGCTTTCCTGGCCGCGGCACCCAGCATCGCAGACGCCTACGAGGCCCGTGATTTTGCCCGTGCCATGCGCGAAATCATGGCGCTGGCCGACCGCGCCAACGCCTGGATCGCCGACAAGGCACCGTGGTCGCTGGCCAAGCAGGAAGGCAAACAGGATGAAGTCCAGGCCATCTGCGCACTGGGCATCAACCTGTTCCGCCAACTGGTGATTTTCCTGAAGCCGGTCCTGCCTAATCTGGCCGCCGACGCAGAGCAGTTCCTCAATGTCGCTCCACTGACCTGGGACGACCACCTGACACTGCTCAGCAATCATCAATTGAACCCGTTCCAGGCCCTGATGACCCGAATCGATCCGGCCAAGGTGGAAGCCATGACCAACGCTTCGAAAGAAGACCTGACGGCCAGCGCCACCGACACCGGCGCAGCCGCTCAGGGCAATGGCGAACTGGCCAAGGATCCGCTGTCGCCGGAAATCGACTTCGACGCCTTCGCCGCCATCGACCTGCGCGTCGCGCTGATCGAGAAAGCCGAACACGTCGAAGGGGCCGACAAACTGCTGCGCCTCACGCTGGACATCGGTGATGAAAAACGCAACGTGTTCTCCGGCATCAAGAGCGCCTACCCGAACCCGGCGGAGCTGGAAGGTCGTCTGACCATGATGATCGCCAACCTCAAGCCTCGGAAAATGCGCTTCGGTATTTCCGAAGGCATGGTGATGGCGGCCGGTCCTGGCGGCGAAGAAATCTACCTGCTGAGTCCTGACAGCGGCGCCAAGCCGGGTCAGCGCATCAAGTAACCCTGAACGCGGCCGACGACCTCCGGGGTCGTCGGTCTGGTCAAAGCATGAGCCTGATTCAGCGTATCGATGCCCTCCTGCCGCAGACCCAATGCGGCAAATGTGGCCACCCCGGCTGCAAGCCCTACGCCGAAGGCATTGCCAGCGGCGAATCGATCAACAAATGCCCACCTGGCGGCGATGAAACCATCGCAGCTTTAGCGCGCCTGTTGAACGTCCCGGTCCTGCAACTGGACACCGAACGTGGAAGCGCCCCTCCTCAGGTTGCATTCATTCGTGAAGCGGAATGCATCGGTTGCACCAAGTGCATTCAGGCTTGCCCCGTAGATGCCATTGTCGGCGCTGCGAAACTGATGCACACCGTGATCGTCGACGAGTGCACCGGCTGCGACCTGTGCGTGGCACCCTGCCCCGTCGACTGCATCGACATGCTGCCTCTGCCATCGGCCACCGTGGTGCCGATTGTCGGTGGGTTGGCGTTTGACGAAGCTCAGCGGGTGGCGCGAGCGGCGAAGCGCGGTCATGCACGTCAGCGCTTCGAAGCGCGCAACGCGCGACTGGAACGGGAAGAACAACAGCGCCAGGCCGAACGTCTGGCTCGTCAGCGAAAGCCCGCAGCCTCGACGCCAGTTCAGGCAGATCCTGTGCAGGCGGCGCTGGAACGGGTTCGGGCGCAGAAGACGGCTGACCGCGACGCAGCTTTGAAGCAGGCACGCATCGACGTCACGATGAGCCGCGCACAGCTGAACAAGTCACTCAAAGCGTTCGGACACCCACCCATTGCAGAACAGGCCGCGCGGCTGGTGGAGTTGCAGAGGGAACTCGACGAAGCCGAGCGCGCCTTGGCTGCACTTCAAGGCGTTGAGCAACCCGGTCAGGCGACGCAAACCGTGGCTCCAGTCAACAATGAGCCCGCCGCCAAACCTGACAAGGCTGCCTTGAACAGGGCGAAAATCCAGCTTGCCATGCGCCGTGCCGCCCTTGCCAAAGCTCGATCTGCCGAGCTGCCGTCTGATCAGATAGCGGTATTGAGCGCTGAAGTCGCACACGCCGAACAGGCGCTGCAGACCCTTGAGGGCTCATAGACTGACTCACGCCTGCCACCAGGCCCGAAGCCACACTTGATACGACCGTTTCTCAGGGAAAGCGCACTTCATGAACGCAGCAAAACGTCTGGAAATTTTTCGTCGCCTCCACGAAGACAATCCCGATCCCAAAACGGAGCTGTCCTACAGTTCGCCGTTCGAACTGCTGATCGCGGTGATCCTGTCGGCGCAAGCCACGGACGTCAGCGTGAACAAGGCGACGGCCAGGCTGTACCCGGTCGCCAACACCCCCCAGGCGATTTATGACCTGGGGGTCGACGGGCTGTCCGAGTACATCAAGACCATCGGTTTGTACAACAGCAAGGCCAGGAACGTTATCGAAACCTGCCGCATGCTGGTTGAACTGCATGGCGGCGAAGTACCGCAAACCCGAGAAGCGCTGGAAGCGCTACCGGGCGTAGGTCGCAAGACCGCTAACGTCGTGCTCAATACAGCATTCCGCCAGTTGGCCATGGCGGTGGACACGCATATTTTCAGGGTCAGCAACCGCACCGGAATCGCCCCGGGCAAGAACGTTGTTGAAGTGGAAAACAAACTGATGAAGTTCGTGCCCAAGGATTATCTCCTCGACGCCCATCACTGGTTGATCCTGCATGGTCGTTATGTCTGCATCGCCCGCAAGCCAAGGTGTGGCAGTTGCAGGATCGAAGACCTGTGCGAATACAAGGCAAAGACATCCGACGATTGAGCGATAGCGTTTTTGACGGTTGATCGATTGAAAAAATCTTTTTTACCCGGTCGAAGTTTGTCGCTATAAGGTCCGCCAATGACAGTCTAAGCCTGGAGTCAACTTGATGAGCACTGGCAAAGAGCAAATGGACGTAGAGGACGACTTCGTGTCCGGGGATACCGACGACGCCGCCCAAGTACCTGTAGAAACGGCAAAAACCAATCTCAGCAAGCGCCGCACCATCGACAACCTGCTGGAAGAGCGTCGGCTCCAGAAACAACTGGCCGATTACGATTTCGACCTCTGATACGCCCCGAAAAAAAGTTGTTCAAAGCCTCTCTTGTACCTGAGAGGCTTTAGCCTGTCGGCAAAATTCATGGTTCCTGCCTGCAGCGTCGCGACATCGCTGACACCTGTTTCGAGCCTGGACTCCTTTTTTTTACACCAGCCCGTTACGTTGGGCGAGCTCAATGAGATCCACCAGCGAATGCGCGTTGAGCTTCAGGAGCAGACGCGTTTTATAAGTACTGACTGTTTTATTACTCAGAAACATTCCATCGGCAATTTCCTTGTTGGTTTTTCCCCGAGCCAACTGCTGCAGGACCATCATCTCCCGCCCCGATAGACGATCCACCATTTCGGCCTCGCTGGCGTTCCCCAGACTCGAACGCACCGTGTGCAGCGCCTGATTTGGAAAATAGCTGTAGCCGGACAATACCGCCTTGATGGCACTGAGCAACTCGGTCAGGTCTTGCTGTTTGCAGACATATCCCGCAGCGCCCGCCTGCATGCAACGCATCGAAAAATGCCCAGGCGCCTGAGACGTCAGGATCAACACCTTGAAAGGCAGCGTCATCGCCGTCAACCGGGCAATGACCTCCAGGCCGTCGAGCTTGGGAATACCAATGTCCAGTATGACGATGTCAGGCAAATGCTCGCGTGCCAGTTGCAGCGCATCCACGCCGTTGTCCGTCTCGGCGATGACTTCGTAGCCATGACGCTCCATTAACATCCGTACAGCGAGCCGAATGACAGGGTGATCATCCACGATCAACACTTTATTCATGAGCAGTCCATTTTTTTTCTGTTCGAATTTTCAGAGCCCGCACAATAGCTTAGTCGTTTAGTGCTTTGCATGGCGCTCCTCCCTACGGACTAGCAGGCAAAGACCTTTCCTACTCAACCAACAGAAAGATCCTACAAAACCTGACTTTTCCATCCTTACTTGGAGGCTATTCATATCGTTTGCTTCCTGAATTGGAGCCTGTCGGAAACGTAAAAACCTCTCCGAAGAATCCGGGATGACGGTCGTTCACATTTCAGCACTCGGTTCACAGATTTATTACCTCTTCGCACCTTTCCGTCCATGGAAAGGCTGAATAAAGAATAGGCGAACACGTTGCGGCCCTTTTTTCTCCGAGCTCATGCCGGCCCATGCCGACAACCTGGCGTTCCCGTTCTGCCGGTCCACCTGACGCTGGCATTTCGGAAGTCGCCGTACGAATCCGTATCCCTCACTGAGAGGATAAGCGGATCCGCGGAACATGCGAGTCGAGAACCTCCATAAAGTATTGCGACTCCCTTCCGGCTCAATACCCCTGCGTCGCGTTGAAAAATTACACACCTGAAAATGCTTTTCCTCATACATATTTATTTAGAGAAATGGACTACAAGATGATCGGATTAATCCGAAAACCCCTAATCGGGTGCGCTCCGCCGCAGCGCCTGCTGACAAAACATCGCGAGAGCCGACAAACTCGCTAACAGTTCAAAAAACACCATTCATACGCTATACAAACAGGCTTCTCTTAATTAACATTTTATTGATACAGCCCTTCCGCCACCCACGTAATACCATCCCACTCTGTAAATCCAGCAAACTTCGCGCAAACCAGAAAAATACTACACAACTAACAGACCGCAAGATCCCTCCTGTAAGACTCTAAAAAATAACAAAACTCAAATGGCCGTAATTTGATTTTTTACTTGCCAAAACTATTTCCAGTCGTTACTTTTTTCTGCAAACAACCTTTCGGTTTTCGACAACTACCGACCTTCATTAGCTGTTTTAACCGAATCAACATTTGCCCTTAATCACCTTTCTATTTCCTTGCCTGGACTTCAAGCGCGAGCAGGGTTCGGCCGGCTCGAAGAAGCCTGTCCCGCCCTGAAAATAGTTGATGACGGACAACGGCCGGCGATAAGGCCGTCTATATGAAACTTGTTCAAAGGAATAAACCATGACTAAAAAAACAGGAGTGTTTTCAGCGATCACCTCCGAACCTCTGAAAATAGCTGAAGCGATAGAGCAATACGTCGCCCAGGGCGGTGTCATTAACGTGGTCCCGGAGGGTGAGTCCGGAGAAATGGCCTGCGAGGCGGCAAAGATGGCCCAAGCGGTGGATCCTGAAGCGCAGATGAACGCCAAACTTGAACAACTCAAAGGTCTGGTCGCGAAAGGCGCGGGCGTCTCGGCGCTCCAGTACTCGTTGCGGATGAACCGCAAAGAGATCAAGCGTCTGGCGAACGAGAACGGCCTTAAGATCCTCTACAGCCGCCCGGTAAGATCAAGGCCTGCCCGTAGCCATGACACGGTTATGGTGGATGATTCTGTCGCCGGTCATGCCATGCACTACTCCTCGCTGGGTTATACCGCGCAGGAAATTGCACAGTTGCTTGATCTGAGCGTGCGTGATGTCTGGAACATCGGTAAGGCGTATCGCTTCGAGTTCAAGAACACGGAAAAAATCGACGCTTGCCGACATCCATCTTCGGATGTGTCGGAGCCGGAGAAATAGCGGTCATCAAGCAAGGGATAAACGAATTGGAGACGCCCGCAATGCTGCGTGAGCGCAAGCAGGATCTGAAAGAACGGTGCAGCCCCGGGCGGGGCTGCACCTCGACACGTTGACGGCGATCAGAACAACTTGCGGTTCTTGTTCGCGGCAATGCGCATACGCAGTGCATTGAGCTTGATGAAGCCAGCGGCGTCTGCCTGGTTGTAAGCGCCGCCGTCTTCTTCGAAGGTCGCGATGTTGGCATCGAACAGCGAATCGTCGGACTTGCGGCCCGTGACGATGACGTTACCTTTGTACAGTTTCAGGCGGACGACACCGTTCACGTGAGCTTGCGACGCGTCGATCATCTGCTGCAGCATCAGACGCTCAGGGCTCCACCAGTAACCGGTGTAGATGAGGCTGGCGTACTTCGGCATCAGCTCATCCTTGAGGTGAGCGACTTCACGGTCCAGGGTAATCGACTCGATGGCGCGGTGCGCCTTGAGCATGATGGTGCCGCCCGGGGTTTCGTAGCAGCCGCGGGACTTCATGCCGACGTAGCGGTTCTCGACGATGTCCAGACGGCCGATGCCGTGTTCGCCACCGATGCGGTTCAGGGTCGCCAGCACGGTGGCCGGGCTCATTTCGACGCCATCCAGCGCGACGATGTCGCCGTTGCGGTAGGTCAGTTCCAGGTACTGCGCCTTGTCGGGAGCCTTTTCCGGGGAAACGGTCCAACGCCACATGTCTTCTTCATGCTCGGTCCAGGTGTCTTCCAGCACGCCGCCTTCATAAGAAATGTGCAGCAGGTTGGCGTCCATCGAGTACGGAGATTTCTTCTTGCCGTGACGCTCGATCGGGATTGCATGCTTCTCGGCGTAATCCATCAACTTCTCGCGGGACAGCAGGTCCCACTCGCGCCAAGGGGCGATCACTTTCACACCTGGTTTGAGCGCGTAGGCACCCAGTTCGAAACGCACCTGGTCGTTACCCTTGCCGGTCGCGCCGTGGGAAATGGCGTCGGCGCCGGTTTCGTTGGCGATTTCGATCAGACGCTTGGCAATCAGAGGACGGGCGATGGAGGTACCCAGCAGGTACTCGCCTTCATAGACGGTGTTGGCGCGGAACATCGGGAACACGAAATCGCGCACGAATTCTTCGCGCAGATCGTCGATGTAAATTTCTTTTACGCCCATGGCTTGCGCCTTGGCGCGTGCTGGCTCGACTTCTTCACCCTGACCCAGGTCAGCCGTAAAGGTCACCACTTCGCAGTTGTACGTATCCTGCAGCCACTTGAGGATTACCGAAGTATCCAGGCCACCGGAATACGCGAGAACTACCTTGTTAACGTCCGCCATGCCATCACTCCAACGCGTTGTACGGAAAACCGCTGATTCTACCGTTCAAACCCGTGGAATTACAGTGTCGCGACAGCTTCTGACGACGAAGCGACAGAATCTGTCGAACAGACGACGGTTGCAGCGCGGTCAGGAAGTCTTGGCGGCCGGAGTGCCGGATGCGGCCGTGGGTGCCGGGGCAGCCGTCGGCGGTGGTACAGGGGTCGACGCAGGAACTGGCGCGGGCGCGGCGGTCGGGGCCACCGCAGGTTTCTGCTCGGCGACGCGGTCCAGATGGATATTCACCCGGCGATTGCGCGCGCGATTGGCGTTGTTGGTGTTGGGGACCAAGGGGTATTGCTCGCCATGAAAGCGCAGGGTGATCTGCTCTTCCGGCACGCCCTGGGCCTTCAGGTAGTCCATGACGGCCAATGCACGGCGACGCGACAGGTCACGGTTGGTCAGACGATTGCCGCTGTTATCCGAATGCCCGTCCAGCTCGACACGGTTCACCGAAGGATCGGCCTTCATATAAGCCAACACCGTATCGAGGCGACGTTTGGCTTGAGCATCGAGGTCGATGCCGCCTCCCGGAAACCCGATTTCGGCCTGCCGCACTTGCTCGAAGTTCATGGGCAGCAGTTTGGCGGTGCAGACTTGAAAGTCAGCGTACGCATGGCTGAACTTGACCGGAAGCAAGCGCACTTCCATCGCCCCGCCGCCATCACGCAGGACGTGGCGAATCACGGGACTGCGCCCTTCCATCAAACCGGCGATCAAACGGCCGGCCTGGGCCTGGCTGGTGTTAAACGGAATGTCACCATTGCCGACTTTTACCGCACCGAGATTGAGATCACTTCGGCCGGGCTGCCACGGCGCGGCAGCCGCAATCAGCGTTGCCGACCCGGAGGCGAGGCTGTAGCCGGACGCCTTCAGTCGGAAAGTCGCTTGTTCACCCGCACGACGCACGAACTCGCCCGCGCCGAAATCGGTGATCGGCTGGCTAAGGCGGCATTCGAACTGATCGCCTTCTACCTTCCACTCGATATTCTCCAGACGTGTCTGGAAAGTGAGAGCCATGGCCGGCAGGCTGGCAAACACGCTGAGCAGGGCTAGATATCGCTGGCGCACGGGAGGCTCCACAAAAAATTCACCGCGTTACAAAATTTATCGCTTACACGTGTCTATCGGTTACTTCCTACAAAACTTGATAGCGAGTGCCTGGAAGAGTCTTTTCCGGTAGCATTCCCAGCGAGTTTGACCCGCCTGGAATCCCCAATGTCCGAACGCCTGACCCTCCTGCGCCCCGACGACTGGCACATCCATCTTCGTGATGGCGCCGTCTTGCCCCATACCGTCGCTGACGTAGCGCGCACCTTTAGCCGCGCCATCATCATGCCGAACCTCGTGCCGCCGGTACGCAATGCGCAGGAAGCTGATGCCTACCGCCAGCGCATCCTCGCCGCACGCCCGGCAGGCAGCCGCTTCGAGCCTTTGATGGTGCTTTACCTCACCGACCTGACTCAGCCTGCGGACATCAGTGCCGCCAAGGCCACGGGCTTCGTCCACGCCGCCAAGCTTTACCCGGCCGGTGCCACGACCAACTCCGATTCCGGCGTGACCAGCATCGACAAGATTTTCCCGGTGCTCGAAGCCATGGCAGAAGTTGGCATGCCGCTATTGATCCACGGCGAGGTGACGCGTGGCGACATCGACGTGTTCGACCGCGAAAAAATCTTCATCGATGAACACATGCGTCGTGTGGTCGAGCGCTTCCCGACACTCAAAGTGGTGTTCGAACACATCACCACGGCCGACGCGGTGCAATTCGTCAACGAAGCTTCGGCCAACGTTGGCGCGACCATCACTGCGCATCACCTGCTGTATAACCGCAACCACATGCTGGTTGGCGGTATCCGTCCGCACTTCTATTGCCTGCCGATCCTGAAGCGCAACACGCATCAGGTCGCGCTGCTGGATGCCGCCACCAGCGGCAGCAGCAAGTTCTTCCTGGGCACTGACTCGGCGCCTCACGCGCAGCATGCCAAGGAAGCCGCTTGCGGTTGTGCCGGCTGCTACACCGCGTATGCCGCGATCGAGCTGTATGCCGAAGCGTTCGAACAGCGCAATGCGCTGGACAAGCTGGAAGGCTTCGCCAGTCGCAATGGCCCGGCGTTCTACGGCCTGCCAGCGAACACCGACACCATTACTCTGGTTCGTGAAGAATGGACCGCCCCGACCAGCCTGCCCTTCGGCGAGCTGTCCGTTATCCCGCTGCGCGCCGGTGAGACACTGCGCTGGCGCCTGCTGGAGGAACACGCGTGAGTGAAGACCATTACGACGACGATCAGGAAGGCTCTGGCGGCGGAACCAGCTCCAGGCATCCGATGGCAGCCCGCTTTCGCGGCTACCTGCCAGTCGTTGTCGATGTAGAAACCGGCGGTTTCAACTCGGCCACCGACGCATTGCTGGAAATTGCCGCGACCACCATCGGCATGGACGACAAAGGCTTTGTGTTCCCCGAACACACCTACTTCTTCCGTGTCGAGCCGTTCGAAGGCGCCAACATCGAAGCCGCTGCCCTGGAATTCACCGGCATCAAGCTCGATCACCCGTTGCGCATGGCCGTGAGCGAAGAAACCGCGCTGACCGATATTTTTCGTGGCGTGCGCAAGGCCCTGAAGGCCAACGGTTGCAAGCGGGCCATTCTGGTGGGTCACAACGCCAGTTTCGACCTGGGCTTCCTCAACGCTGCAGTCGCGCGGCTGGACATGAAGCGCAACCCCTTCCACCCGTTCTCCAGCTTCGACACCGCGACGCTCGCCGGGCTTGCCTACGGACAGACCGTACTTGCAAAGGCCTGTCAGTCCGCTGACATCGACTTCGACGGTCGCGAGGCCCACTCGGCGCGTTACGACACCGAGAAAACTGCCGAGTTGTTCTGCGGCATCGTCAACCGCTGGAAGGAAATGGGCGGCTGGCACGACTTCGACGACTGACGTTCGCGCACGACCAGAAACCGGCCAATCGGCCGGTTTTTTTACGCCTGGCAAATGCCGATAACTGACCACTCATCGGCCGTCATCTGATGCGCATGAAGTAGTTTTGACAAGCATTCTCATTAACATTAGTATCCGTGGCATTGAGCCAATCACTCAGCGACGGTCCTTTCTCTATGTATGTCTGCCTCTGCCAAGGTGTTACCGACGGACAAATCCGCGAAGCAATCATGGAAGGATGCTGCAGTTATCGTGAAGTGCGCGAGACCCTGGGTGTCGCGAGCAAATGTGGGAAATGTGCCTGCCTGGCGAAGGAAGTGGTGCGTGAAACCCTGACCGAACTGCAAACGACACAGGCCGCACTTGCCTACCCCGCGGAATTTTCTGCCGCCTGATTCAACCGTTTTTGAAGAACCGGACCTTGTGTCCGGTTTTTTTATGCCTGTAATTCAATCGGTTAGCGATAAGATGCGGAACACAAACATTCTTATTTCTATTTATTTTCATTTATTATTCAATCACTTAGGTTTGACAGGTGTTTATTGGAGGCTCAAACTTGTGCCTTATAGATAAACATCTTCGACAGGACCTCGATCATGAAAGGCGACATTACCGTCATCCAGCATCTCAACAAGATCCTCGGAAACGAGCTGGTCGCTATCAACCAGTACTTCCTGCATGCACGCATGTACGAAGATTGGGGCCTGAACAAGCTGGGCAAGCACGAGTACAAAGAATCCATCGATGAGATGAAACACGCTGACAAGCTGATCAAGCGCATCCTCTTCCTGGAAGGCCTGCCGAACCTGCAGGACCTGGGCAAGATCCTGATCGGCGAGCACACCAAGGAAATGCTGGAGTGCGACCTGAAGATCGAGCGTAAGGGTCACGCTGATCTCAAAGCGGCCATTGCACATTGCGAAACAGTGGGTGACTTCGGTAGTCGTGAGATGCTGGAAGACATCCTCGAGTCGGAAGAAGAACACATCGACTGGCTGGAAACGCAGCTGGGCCTGATCGACAAGGTCGGCATCGAGAATTACCTGCAATCGCAGATGGGCGAAGAAGACTGATATCGGTTTTCGCCCAGATAAAAGCCCCGCCTGGTGTTGAGTCAGGTGGGGCTTTTTTGCTTCTGAAGGTGTTTCAGGTCCCTTTCGGCGGTGGGAGCCAGTGCGTTCTGCCAAAGGGCAAAGGCAAGATCAGGGTCAGGATCAGGATCAGGATCAGGATCAGGATCAGGATCTCAAATCTGACGCAGAACCTGTGGGAGCTGCTGGAGGTTACGACAGTGGCGAAAGCCGTATAACTGACACCCCACCCGTACCTGACCCACCGCGTTCGCGGCCGTCGTAACCTCCGACTGCTCCTACAAGAGATCGGGGCAAATACAGGATCAGGATCTCAAACCTTACTCAGAACCTGTGGGAGCTGCTGGAGGTTACGACAGTGGCGAAAGCCGTATAACTGACACCCCAACCGTGCCTGACCCACCGCGTTCGCGGCCGTCATAACCTCCGACTGCTCCTACAAGAGATCGGGGCAAAGGCAGGATCAGGATCTCAAACCTGACGCAGAACCTGTGGGAGCTGCTGGAGGTTACGACAGTGGCGAAAGCCGTATAACTGACACCCCAACCGTGCCTGACCCACCGCGTTCGCGGCCGTCATAACCTCCGACTGCTCCTACAAGAGATCGGGGCAAAGGCAGGATCAGGATCTCAAACCTGACGCAGAACCTGTGGGAGCTGCTGGAGGTTACGACAGTGGCGAAAGCGGTATAACTGACACCCCAACCGTGCCTGACCCACCGCGTTCGCGGCCGTCGTAACCTCCGACTGCTCCTACAAGAGATCGGGGCAAATACAGGATCAGGACTCTCAAACCTGACGCAGAACCTGTGGGAGCTGCTGGAGGTTACGACAGTGGCGAAAGCGGTGTAACTGACACCCCAACCGTGCCTGACCCACCGCGTTCGCGCCCGTCGTAACCTCCGACTGCTCCTACAAGAGATCGGGGCAAAGGCAGGATCAGGATCTCAAACCTGACGCAGAACCTGTGGGAGCTGCTGGAGGTTACGACAGTGGCGAAAGCGGTATAACTGACACCCCAACCGTGCCTGACCCACCGCGTTCGCGGCCGTCGTAACCTCCGACTGCTCCTACAAGAGATCGGGGCAAATACAGGATCAGGACTCTCAAACCTAACGCAGAACCTGTGGGAGCTGCTGGAGGTACGACAGTGGCGAAAGCCGTATAACTGCCCCCCCCAACCGTACCTGACCCACCGCGTTCGCGGCCGTCGTAACCTCCGACTGCTCCTACAAGAGATCGGGGCAAAGGCAGGATCAGGACTCTCAAACCTGACGCAGAACCTGTGGGAGCTGCTGGAGGTTACGACAGTGGCGAAAGCGGTATAACTGACACCCCAACCGTGCCTGACTCACCGCGTTCGCGGCCATCGTAACCTCCGACTGCTCCTACAAGAGATCGGGGGGAAGCCAAGATCAATGTTTGCTTTTGATCTTGATCTTTATACGAGATAGATCAGACGCCGCAGAACGCGACTTGGGTGCAGGCTGAACGCAGGCGGCGCGCAGTGGGCCGAGCGGCATGGATGCCGCGAGAGCGCCGTCAGGACATGGATGTCCGTTCGGCGCGGGCCCACGGAGCGTCGCCGAAGTGAAGGAACCTCGACGAAGTCGAGGCCAAACCAGGAGCTCAGACCCTTGGTTACTTGGGGTCTTTTCAAGTAACCCGCCGAAGGCGGAACAGGTCTGGCGTTAGCCAGAGCCCATCAGCGCCGACACAGACAACGGATATTCAAACCTCATCAGCACCAATAAAAACCAAAAAACAAAAAACCAAAAACCAAAAACCAAAAACCAAAAAAGCCCCGCCTGACTCAACACCAAGCGGGGCTTTTCGAATACCAGACTGAATCAAGCAGTAGCGTTCTTCTCAACCGCTTCCTTGACCAGCTTCTGCAGCGAACCGTCGGCATGCATCTCAACGATGATATCGCTACCGCCTACCAGCTCACCGTCCACCCACAGCTGTGGGAACGTCGGCCAGTTGGCGTACTTCGGCAGGTTGGCGCGGATCTCAGGGTTCTGCAGGATATCGACGTACGCGAACTTTTCGCCACACGCCATCAATGCCTGAGACGCCTTGGCCGAGAAGCCGCATTGTGGGGCATTCGGAGCGCCTTTCATGTAAAGCAGAACGGTGTTTTTGGCAATCTGGTCTTTGATCGTTTCGATGATATCCATGGAGCACCTCGGCTTAACTTTACGACTGTATGAGTCGACACGGTGGCGCATTGTAACGGAATCCCTAGCGTAACGCTCGGTCTTGGCTTTAATCGACCCGATAAATATGATGAGCGTCATGCCGCCGCGACAGTCACCGGCACCCCATTCAGCGCAGCGTTGCCGGACACCGCGTCCATCTGCCGTTCGTCGGTCAGGTCGTTGGCGCTTTCTCCAGGTTGATCGCGAGCGATGTCCATTTTTACGCCAGGACGCCCGTGTCCCCAACCGTGTGGAAGACTCACGACGCCCGGCATCATGTCCGTGCTGCCCATCACTTCAACTTCAATCACGCCCACCCGCGAACTCACGCGAACTCGCTGCCCATCGCTCAAACCTCGGCTGGTCAGATCCTGAGGGTTCATCAATAACTGGTGCCGTGGCTTGCCTTTGACCAGGCGGTGATAGTTATGCATCCACGAGTTGTTGCTGCGCACGTGGCGGCGCCCGATCAGTAAGAGCTCCCCGCTTTGCGGCGCGGGCAGCGTTGCGAAGCGGACGAGGTCGGCGAGGATCACCTCCGGTGCCGCCTGTATCCGCTGGTTGGCGGTACGTAGCCGTGCCGCGAGGTTAGGTTTCAGCGCTCCGAGGTCCAGGCCGTGAGAATGATCGTAGAGCGTTTCCAACGACAGCTTGAAGTCGGACGCATCCCCGTAAAGCCCGGCACGCAGACCACGATCCACGATCTGCGCCGGTGGAATCGTCGGCTTCAGTTCCCGCTCGGCTTTCGAGGCGAAGGCCTTGGCCAGCCCCACGAAAATCTCCCAGTCATGCAGCGCGCCTTCGGGTTTGGCGAGGATGGCGCGGTTGAAACGCGTGACGTTGCGCACGGCGAACATGTTGAAGGTCGTGTCGTAGTGATCATTCTCAAGCGCCGAAGTCGAGGGCAGGATCAGGTCGGCGTGGCGCGTGGTTTCGTTGATGTAGAGATCGATGCTGACCATGAACTCCAGCCCCTCCAGCGCCTGATCGAGGCGACGACCGTTAGGCGTGGATAACACGGGGTTACCGGCGACCGTCACCAACGCCCTCACCTGCCCTTCGCCCTCGGTCAGCATCTCTTCTGCCAGGGCCGAGACTGGCAATTCACCGCCGTACTCCGGCAGCCCGGATACGCGACTCTGCCAGCGATTGAATCCGCCCCCTGAGGTGGAAGCCACCAGGTCCAGCGCAGGCTCCGTGCACAAGGCCCCGCCGACGCGGTCGAGGTTGCCCGTGACCAGGTTGATCAATTGCACCAGCCAGTGGCAAACCGTGCCGAATGCCTGGGTGGAAATGCCCATGCGCCCGTAACACACCGCACTATTGGCGCCCGCAAAGTCTCTGGCCAGCTGTCGAATCTGCTCAGCCGGGACGCCGCAGCGCTGGCTCATGGCGTCGGCATCCATAGGCGCAACGGCGGCGCGCACTTCCTCCAGGCCATCGACAGGCAAGTGGGTCTCACGGGTCAGCCCTTCTGCGAAGAGTGTGTGCAACACGCCAAACAACAGCGCGGCATCGCCGCCGGGACGGATGAAGAGATGCTGGTCGGCGATGGAAGCGGTCTCGCTGCGACGTGGATCGACCACCACCACCTTGCCGCCGCGGGCCTGAATGGCCTTCAAGCGCTTCTCGACGTCAGGCACGGTCATGATGCTGCCGTTGGACGCGAGCGGGTTGCCGCCCAGGATCAACATGAAATCGGTGTGATCGATGTCGGCGATGGGCAGCAGCAGGCCGTGGCCGTACATGAGGTAGCTGGTCAAATGATGGGGCAATTGATCAACCGATGTCGCGGAAAAGCGATTGCGGGTCTTGAGCAAACCGA
Organism: Pseudomonas abietaniphila; assembly: GCF_039697315.1. Lineage (NCBI taxonomy): Bacteria > Pseudomonadati > Pseudomonadota > Gammaproteobacteria > Pseudomonadales > Pseudomonadaceae > Pseudomonas > Pseudomonas abietaniphila. The sequence goes on from NZ_CP155619.1 coordinate 1,690,195, forward strand.
GAAAGTAATTGCTATGGGTCATCAACCCATAGTTGTGCACGCTGGGATTGCCCTGGTACACGGCGACGGCGTTTTGCCCATGACGTTGCTGGATGTCATGGAAACGTTCGGCAACCAGCTCGAAGGCCGCTTCCCATTCGATAGGCCGCCACTCATCACCGACACGGCGCATGGGCTGACGCAGACGATCAGGGTCGTTCTGAATGTCTTGCAGCGCCACCGCTTTGGGACAGATATGCCCTCGACTGAACGTGTCCTGCGCATCGCCCTTGATCGAACTGATACGCACCGACGCGTCGTCTTCGCGTGTGGTTTCGATAGTCAGGCCGCAAATGGCCTCACACAAGTGACAAGCACGGTGGTGGAGAGTCTTGGTCATCGCCAGTCTCATATTCTTGTATGGCGATCAGCGTGATCGCGGAAACAAAACTATGGAGCCTGGCACGGCACTTCGCCAGAAACGTCAGTGCCGTGAATCGGACAGCATCAGGCGAGCCGATAGCTCACCCGAGCGAAAAGGAGGGACTCACATGAAAAGACTCAGGAAGCGGAACCGCCAATAGGCGTGACCACTTTGCGCTGCATCTGAATCTCGTGAACGGTTTCGACTTGTTCCTGTGACACTTGAACGCCGGTGAGCTCCCCGATCAAACGCCAATGGTCATCCAGCCCAGCACTGATGGTCGCCATGCGATCGATCATCCGGCGACCTGCCGAGCGTGTCACCTCGTCTTCACTGCGCATCAGCTCGAACGACATCGATGTCATGGAAGCGGTGAGGTGCGTGAGGGTGCGAGCCGTGAGCCCGAGCAGTTCCGTCAGTTGTTTCTCTTTTGAATCCATTCCCCACCCCTTTTGGAGGACATAAGCAGCCTTTATAACCCACGCCAGTGCATTAGGAAACGTCCGGGTTTCCGCGGCGTGAAGCATGTCGCATAAGGTTCTGAAGCAATTTGAAACTGTTACAGAATCGGCAGTAATTGCCACCGTGCGACGCGACGATGTAAAACGACGACCGACTTGCCGAGCGAAGATGGCTAAGTGCCTCTGCGTGTACATAACTGTAGCACTTCGTTACATGAAAAGCGTACTGAGCGCGGCACTTTCAGGCGACCGGATGTCTGACGAACACTTTCCCTAACCGCGGCACTTGGCACGAGGCGACATTTTCTTATACCCTCGCGCCTTCCCTATTCGTCGCCCCGTGCGGCTTTTGCCGCAGGTCTCGCCCGTTTTCCCGATAAAACCCGGCTTTGAGGATCTGCGGTCTGTTGCAGACAAGGTAGTTAATGATGAGCGCAAGGCACTTTCTCTCGATGATGGATTACACGCCGGATGAGCTCGTCGGCATGATTCGTCGCGGCATTGAGCTGAAGGACCTGCGAAATCGAGGTGTGCTCTTCGAGCCGCTGAGAGGCCGTGTGCTGGCGATGATCTTCGAGAAATCTTCGACTCGTACCCGTGTTTCGTTCGAAGCCGGCATGATTCAACTGGGTGGTCAGGCTATTTTTCTGTCGCCTCGTGACACCCAACTGGGCCGCGGCGAGCCTATTGCCGACGGTGCACGCGTGATGTCGCGCATGGTCGACGCGGTCATGATCCGTACTTTCGCGCACAGCAATCTCACCGAGTTCGCCGCCAATTCCCGCGTGCCGGTCATCAACGGTCTGTCGGACGACTTGCATCCCTGCCAACTGCTGGCGGACATGCAAACCTTCCTGGAGCACCGGGGTTCGATCAAAGGCAAGACCGTGGCCTGGATCGGCGACGGCAACAATATGTGCAACAGCTATATAGAAGCGGCAATCCAGTTCGACTTCCAGCTGCGTGTTGCCTGCCCCGAAGGCTACGAACCCAGTCCACACTTCATGGCCCTGGCCGGTGATCGCGTCACGCTGACCCGGGACCCGCGCGAAGCGGTAAAAGGCGCACACCTGATCAGCACCGACGTCTGGACCTCCATGGGCCAGGAAGAAGAAACCGCCAAGCGGATCGCCCTCTTCAAACCTTTCCAGGTCACCCGCGCCTTGCTGGACCTGGCCGCCGACGATGCCTTGTTCATGCACTGCCTGCCCGCTCACCGTGGCGAGGAAATCAGTGAAGACCTGCTCGACGATGCCCGTTCGGTCGCATGGGATCAGGCAGAAAACCGCCTGCACGCGCAGAAGGCGCTGCTGGAGTTTCTTGTGGCGCCCGCCTACCAACCCGCGTGAGTGATTCCATGCTGCTGAAGCTGAGCAACCTCGCCTGCGGCTATCAGGATCAGCGGGTGGTGCAGAACCTGAATCTGCACCTCAACGCGGGCGATATCGGTTGCCTGCTGGGCTCCTCGGGCTGCGGCAAAACCACGACACTGCGCGCCATTGCCGGCTTCGAGCCGGTGCATGAAGGCGAAATCGTGCTGGCCGGGGACGTGATCTCCAAACCCGGTTTTACCCTGGCCCCGGAAAAGCGCCGGATCGGCATGGTGTTTCAGGATTACGCGCTGTTCCCGCACTTGACGGTTGCCGACAACATCGCGTTCGGCATCCGCAATCACCCTCGCCTGACACAGGTGGTCAGCGAAATGCTGGAGCTGGTCAATCTCGGGTCGCTGGGCAAACGTCACCCTCACGAACTCTCCGGAGGGCAGCAGCAACGCGTCGCGCTGGCCCGCGCCCTGGCGCCTGAGCCGCAACTGCTGTTACTCGACGAACCCTTCTCCAACCTCGATGGTGAACTTCGTCGGCGCTTGAGCCATGAGGTCCGCGACATCCTGAAAGCGCGTGGCACCAGCGCGATCCTGGTGACACACGATCAGGAAGAAGCCTTCGCCGTCAGCGATCACGTAGGGGTCTTCAAAGAGGGGCGGCTTGAGCAGTGGGACACGCCTTACAACCTCTATCACGAACCTGCCACGCCTTACGTCGCCAGTTTCGTCGGTCAGGGCTATTTCATTAGGGGTCAGCTGATCGATAGCGAGTCCGTGCAAACCGAACTGGGCGTGCTGCGTGGCAACCGGGCCTATCGGGGCGTGCGCGGCATGCCGATGGATGTGCTGTTGCGTCCCGACGATATCGTTCATGCCCCGGACAGCGCGTTGAAAGCCCGGGTCGCGAGCAAGACCTTTCAGGGCGCAGCGACGCTGTATCGCCTGCAACTGCCGACCGGCACCCTGCTGGAAGCACTGTTCCCGAGCCATGCGGATTTTGGCGTCGGGGAAGACGTCGGCATTCGAGTGTCAGCCGAGCATCTGGTGCTGTTTCCGGCGGTCGGTAGCGTGCCGGTGCATCAGGATGTTGCGATCTGACATGCACTTGCTCTGATGAATTGAAATGCGACCCTGTGGGAGTGAGCGTGCTCACGAAGAGGTCAGTCCATCCGCCGCATGTTCTGGCGATACAACGCACTCTTCGTGAGCGAGCTCACTCCCACAAGTCATGTGTCTTGGCGAAAAGTGTACGTCACCCCAACCTTAACGTCCCACTCGCCACCAGCGCCGCGTATCCGCCGATCTTCACTCTGTCCCCTTCCAGGCGGCAAAACAGCTCGCCCCCGCGCGCCGAACACTGATAAGCCGTCAGGCTGAACTTGTTCAATCGGCCTGACCAGTAAGGAATCAGGCTGCAATGGGTCGAGCCGGTCACCGGATCTTCCGGGATGCCGATCGCCGGGGCGAAATACCGGGACACGAAGTCGTAGCGTTCGCCATCGCCCTTGGCGGTGACGATCACACCAGGCCAGGGCAGCCGGGCAATCGCAGCGAAATCGGGTTTGCATTCCCGAACCGCCTGTTCGGACTCCAGCACCACTAGAAGCTCCGCAGACCCGAGCACATCAACGATATCGGTTCCCAGCGCACGCTCAACGTCCACCGTGACGCCCACTTCGCTGGGAGGCATCGCCGGGAAATCCAGCAGCAAGCGTCCGTTTTCCCGCGTCACACTCAAAGGGCCGGATTTGCCCACGAAGTCTATGGTGTCGGCCGTTTCGCCATAGACCTCAAACAGGACGTGGGCGCTGGCCAGCGTGGCGTGGCCGCACAACGGCACTTCGTGGGTCGGCGTGAACCAGCGAATATGCCAACCTTGGGCTTCACGCACCACGAAGGCGGTTTCCGACAGGTTGTGTTCGGTCGCAATGTGTTGCATCAGCTCATCCGACAGCCAGGCATCGAGGCGATAGACCATCGCAGGATTGCCCGCGAACAACCGATCGCTGAAAGCGTCGACCTGATGAAATTCAAGCTGCATGGACGGCGTCCCCAATCGTTGAGTCTGGCAGCGCCCTACCCTGGTCGCTGCAACGGGTTACTGCGTGAAGGCTTGAGGCATTGCTGACGATGCCCGCGGATCATTCACGGCCAATCTGCGCAAATGTCGCCTGGGTGTGGTGTGCAAGTACCGCGGCCGACAGCTCAACCTCAAGCCCGCGTCGACCAGCGCTGACATAAATGGTCGCGAACGGTTGAGCGGTCTCATCAATGAACGTCCGCAGCCTTTTCTTCTGCCCCAACGGGCTGATGCCACCCAGCAAATAACCGGTGGCACGCTGTGCCGCGGCCGGGTCCGCCATTTCTGCCTTCTTGGCGCCAGCGGCATGGGCCAGCGCCTTGAGATCCAGCGATCCCACCACGGGAACGACCGCGACCAGCAGCTCGCCCTTCTCCGTGCTGGCCAACAATGTCTTGAACACTTGAGCCGGTGGCAGATTCAGTTTTTCTGCGGCTTCCAGACCGTAGGAAGCGGCTTTGGGATCGTGCTCGTAGCTGTGTATACGGTGTTCGGCGCGAACCTTTTTCAATAAATCCAATGCGGGGGTCATGCAGCACTCCAGACGACCGGGAGGTTTCTTGTTCGGTGCCGTTACTTTAGGCCATCCGCCTTCGAAACGCCTTAGGCAGATAGGGCGGCGAGCCTTAAAAATCAGCGGGGGTGTAAATCTCACCCCGGTTCGCTTTCGACCTTTGACAAGGTTCGTTTACGTCTATATTTTTTCGAATACGAATATTCGGCCATCAATGTCACTGCCAACCGCGCACTGCACGCGAATTCGCACGTAAACTGATGGCAGTTCCCGGATACCCGCTTTATCACCAGGCCACCGACATGACCGACAACGACAACAAGAATTACATCATCGCCCTCGATCAAGGTACGACCAGCTCTCGCGCCATCATTTTCGACCGCGACGCCAACGTGGTGAGCACTGCCCAGAGCGAGTTCGTTCAGCATTACCCGCAGCCTGGCTGGGTCGAACACGACCCGATGGAGATCTTCGCCACCCAGACGGCCTGCATGACCAAAGTCCTGGCCCAGGCCAACCTGCATCACAACCAGATCGCAGCCATCGGCATCACCAACCAGCGTGAGACCACGGTGGTGTGGGAAAAGGACAGCGGCCGCCCGATTTACAACGCGGTGGTCTGGCAATGCCGACGCAGCACCGAAATCTGCCAGCAGCTCAAGCGCGATGGTCTTGAGGACTACATCAAGGACACCACGGGCCTGGTCATCGACCCGTACTTTTCCGGCAGCAAACTGAAGTGGATTCTTGACCATGTCGAAGGCAGCCGTGAGCGCGCCCGCCGTGGCGAACTCTTGTTCGGCACGGTCGATAGCTGGCTGATCTGGAAATTCACCGGCGGCAAGGTGCATGTCACTGACTACACCAACGCCTCGCGCACCATGATGTTCAACATCCATACCCTGGAGTGGGATCAGCGGATGCTGGACGTGCTGGACGTTCCCCGGGAAATGCTGCCCGAGGTCAAATCCTCCTCCGAAGTCTACGGTCACAGCAAAAGCGGCATCGCTATCGCGGGCATCGCCGGCGACCAGCAATCGGCGCTGTTCGGCCAGATGTGTGTGGAGCCGGGCCAGGCGAAAAACACCTACGGCACCGGCTGTTTCCTGCTGATGAACACCGGCAAGAAAGCCGTCAAATCCAACCACGGCTTGCTCACCACCATCGGCTGCGGCCCGCGCGGCGAAGTGGCTTACGCGCTGGAAGGCGCGGTCTTCAATGGCGGCTCGACCGTGCAGTGGCTGCGAGACGAGTTGAAAATCGTCAATGACTCGATGGACACCGAGTATTTCGCGACCAAGGTGAAAAACAGCAACGGCGTTTATCTGGTCCCGGCATTTACCGGCCTGGGTGCGCCCTACTGGGACCCTTATGCGCGCGGCGCCTTGTTCGGGCTGACCCGCGGCGTGAAGGTCGATCACATCATTCGTGCTGCGCTGGAATCCATCGCTTATCAGACCCGTGACGTACTGGACGCGATGCAGCAAGACGCAGGCGAACCCCTGAAAGCCTTGCGCGTGGACGGTGGCGCGGTGGCGAACAACTTCCTGATGCAGTTCCAGGCGGACATCCTCGGCACGCCGGTGGAACGTCCGAAAATGCGTGAAACCACGGCGTTGGGCGCTGCCTACCTGGCGGGTCTGGCCATCGGTTTCTGGAGCGGTCTGGACGAGTTGAAGGACAAAGCGGTCATCGAGCGAAAGTTCGAGCCGCAGTGCGACGATGCGGAAAAGGAAAAACTGTATGCGGGCTGGCGCAAGGCCGTGGACCGTACCCGCGACTGGGAGCCACACGAAGACGCGGAGTAACCTGCCACACCGCGACTCAACTGCTGGACCTGTTGAACGGTGGGAGCGAATTCATTCGCGATGCTGTGGTACATCCGATATACCTCTATCGAATCTACTGGCCTCTCGCAAATAAATTCGCTTCCACAGGTTTTGGGCGCCCTGACCCTTGAGATTCTTTTTCCGGCTGACAGGTAATGGCTGCCTGCGGCATCATGGGCGCCCTTGCCCGAAGGAAAAAAAATGAATCTGCCACCCCGTCAACAGCAGATCCTCGAGCTGGTCCGTGAGCGCGGCTACGTCAGCATCGAAGAAATGGCCCAATTGTTTGTCGTGACGCCGCAAACCATCCGGCGCGACATCAACCAGCTGGCGGAAATGAACCTGCTGCGTCGGTATCATGGCGGCGCCGCCTACGACTCCAGCATCGAGAACACCGCGTACGCCATGCGTGCCGACCAGATGCGCGACGAAAAGCAGCGCATCGCCGAAGCCATTGCCGCGCAGATCCCCGATCACGCCTCGCTGTTCATCAACATCGGCACCACCACCGAATCGATTGCGCGCGCCCTGCTCAACCATAACCACCTGAAGATCATCACCAACAACCTCCACGTGGCGTCGATCCTCAGCGGCAAGGACGACTTCGAAGTGTTGCTGGCCGGTGGCAATGTTCGTCGCGACGGCGGCGTGGTGGGTCAGGCGAGCGTGGATTTCATCACACAGTTCAAAGTCGACTTTGCGCTGGTGGGTATCAGCGGGATCGACGAAGACGGCAGCCTGCTGGACTTCGACTATCAGGAAGTGCGCGTTTCTCAGGCCATCATTGCCAATGCCCGCCAGGTGATCCTGGCAGCCGACTCCAGCAAGTTCGGCCGTAACGCCATGGTCCGCTTGGGCCCGATCACCCTGATCGACTGCCTGGTGACCGATCAGGCGCCGGTTCCTGCATTGGCGCAACTGCTGACGCAGAACAAGATTCGTCTGGAAGTGGTTTAAACATCCCGTCGCGTTTGCGCTCTCACCTTGTGAGAGCGAGTTCATTCGCGAAAATTTTCCAGACGACACAATGGATAGCGAAGATTCCGGCGTCTCGCGAATGAATTAGCTCCCACAGGTCTGGCGCCCGTCAGCCTTCTCACGCCCACCGCCCTCCTACCATGTTCGTTTTTGTTCTTTTCCTGCGCCTCCCATCAGTATTTTCAATCAATACCGAGTGGCCGGGTGCTCGTTATTGCGTTACTATTTTCGGAAATGAACATAAATGTTCGAATTCGCCTTTAGCGAATGCCTTTGCATTCAGGCGTGATCGAATTCAGACAGGAGGCCCCGATGGCCCATTCCAGCTTGCCCACCCCGCCCCTTTCCGAGGTCTATGACATCGCCGTCATCGGTGGTGGCATCAACGGTGTCGGGATCGCGGCGGATGCATCGGGGCGCGGTCTGTCGGTGTTCCTTTGCGAAAAGGACGACCTGGCCAGCCACACCTCCTCCGCCAGCAGTAAGCTGATCCACGGCGGCCTGCGCTACCTCGAACACTATGAATTCCGTCTCGTGCGCGAAGCCTTGGCCGAACGTGAAGTGCTGCTGGAAAAAGCGCCACACATTGTCAAGCCGATGCGTTTCGTATTGCCTCACCGTCCGCATCTGCGTCCTGCGTGGATGATCCGCGCGGGCCTGTTTCTGTATGACCATCTGGGCAAACGCGAAAAACTGCCGGCATCGAAAAACCTGCGGTTCGGCGCTGACAGCCCACTGAACAGCTCGATCACGCGCGGTTTCGAATACTCGGATTGCTGGGTCGACGACGCACGTCTTGTCGTGCTCAACGCCATGGCCGCCCGCGAGAAAGGCGCACACATCCACACCCAGACACGCTGCCTGAGCGCTCGCCGCAGCGGCGGGTTGTGGCACCTGAACATGGAACGCGCCGACGGCAGCCTGTTTTCGATCCGCGCCAAGGCACTGGTCAACGCCGCAGGCCCTTGGGTCGCCAAGTTCATTCGCGAAGACCTGAAACTGGAATCGCAGTACGGCATCCGCCTGATCCAGGGCAGCCACCTGATCGTGCCGAAACTGTACGAAGGTGAGAACGCGTTCATTCTGCAGAACGAAGACCAGCGAATCGTTTTCGCCATTCCGTATCTGGAACGCTTCACCATCATCGGTACCACCGACCGCGAATACACCGGCGATCCTGCAAAAGTGGCGATTACCGAAGGTGAAACCGATTACCTGCTGAAGATCGTCAACGAACATTTCAAGAAGCAGCTCAGCCGCGACGACATCATCCGCACGTATTCGGGTGTGCGTCCGCTTTGCAACGATGAGTCGGACAACCCGTCGGCAATCACTCGCGACTACACCTTGTCGCTATCAGGCAGTGCCGAGGAAGCCCCGATCCTGTCGGTCTTCGGCGGCAAGCTGACGACGTACCGCAAGCTGGCTGAATCAGCAATGCAGCAGCTCGCACCGTTCTTCACTCAGATGAAGCCAAGCTGGACTGCCAAGGCGAGTCTGCCGGGCGGTGAGAACATGACCACACCGGCCGCACTGGCCGCGGAGCTGCAACAGCGCTGCAACTGGCTGAGCGCAGACATCGCCAACCGCTGGGCAATTACCTACGGCTCGCGCAGCTGGCGGATCGTTGAAGGCGTGCAAGGCGTGTCGGACATGGGCGAACATCTTGGTGGCGGCCTTTACAGTCGCGAAGTGGATTACCTGTGCAGCCAGGAGTGGGCGACCAAGGCTGAAGACATTCTGTGGCGCCGGACCAAGCTGGGCCTGTTCACTACGGATGCGGAACAGCAGAATGTGCAGGCGTACCTCGACAAGGTGGCGCGTAATAAAGGCGCTATAGAAGCCGCCTGAGTCACCCACCCTCTTTCAATCGAGGCACCTCTGTGGGAGCGAGATTGCTCGCGAAGGCTTTAGATCAGACGCTGTATATGCGTGATCAGCAATGGCCCCTTCGCGAGCAAGCTCGCTCCCACAGGATTTTTACCGACCCGCCCACCTTCCATTCGGATTTCCGAACACCCATCCCTAACGTATTCGGTATCCCGGACACGAAATTCCCGCTGCGCCCTCCCTACTTAAAAAATACCTATAAATTTCAATCGCTTGCCTAGTGTCACGTGCTTGGCATGACTCATGCTCTACACTCATTCACGATTGCTCCGATGTAGCGTGCCGCCTGTCTGGGCCGCCGTTGAAGCGTTCTGAAACGATAGGGCCGTCCAACACCGGACCCATAAAAAAAACAATGTCGAGGATTAACAGATGCGCATCGTTCCCCATATTCTGGGCGCAGCCATTGCTGCCGCTTTGATCACCACCCCGGTTTTCGCCGCCGAATTGACCGGCACTCTGAAGAAAATCAAAGAGTCTGGCGTCATTACTCTCGGGCACCGCGACTCGTCTATTCCGTTTTCCTACATCGCTGACGCTTCCGGCGTTCCCGTTGGCTACTCCGCTGACATCCAGCTGAAAATCGTGGAAGCGATCAAAAAAGACCTGGGCATGCCCGACCTTAAGGTCAAGTACAACCTGGTCACCTCCCAGACCCGTATCCCGCTGGTTCAAAACGGCACCGTTGACGTTGAATGCGGTTCGACCACCAACAACGCCGAGCGCGCCCAGCAAGTCGACTTCTCTGTCGGTATCTTCGAAATCGGTACGCGTCTGCTGACCAAGGCAGACTCCCAGTACAAAGACTTCGATGACCTCAAAGGCAAGAACGTCGTAACCACCGCCGGCACCACGTCCGAGCGCATCCTCAAGTCCATGAACGCCGACAAGCAAATGGGCATGAACGTCATTTCCGCCAAAGACCACGGCGAGTCCTTCCAGATGCTGGAATCGGGCCGCGCTGTTGCGTTCATGATGGACGACGCCTTGCTGGCCGGCGAAATGGCCAAGGCCAAGAAGCCAACCGACTGGCACGTGACCGGCACCGCGCAATCCAACGAAATCTATGGCTGCATGGTTCGCAAGGACGACGCGCCATTCAAGAAAGCCGTGGATGACGCCATCGTCGCTACCTACAAATCCGGCGAGATCAACAAGATCTACGACAAGTGGTTCACCCAGCCGATTCCTCCAAAAGGCCTGAACCTGATGTTCCCGATGAGCGAAGAGCTCAAAGCGCTGATCGCCAACCCGAACGACAAGCCGGCGCCGGACAAGAAGGCCTGAGTCCTTCACCGCAGATCATAAAAACGTAAAAAAGCCTGATTCCCGGGAAAGCCCATGGGTTTTCCCGGGAGCCGCTACCAAGCGTATGCGTGCATAACGATCGATCAGAGGGGAGACCCTGATGAATTACAACTGGGACTGGGGCGTGTTCTTCAAGTCCACCGGCGTCGGCAGCGAGACCTATCTGGACTGGTACATTTCCGGTCTGGGATGGACCATCGCGATTGCCGTGACCGCCTGGATCATCGCGTTACTCCTGGGCTCGGTGCTCGGGGTCATGCGCACGGTGCCTAACCGCATCGTTTCTTCCATTGCCACGGTCTACGTGGAAATATTCCGTAATGTGCCGCTGCTGGTTCAGCTGTTCATCTGGTACTTCCTGGTACCCGATCTGCTGCCTGAAAACCTGCAGGAGTGGTACAAGCAAGACCTCAACCCGACCACCTCGGCGTTTCTGAGCGTCGTCGTGTGCCTGGGTCTGTTCACCGCCGCGCGGGTGTGCGAACAAGTGCGCACCGGTATCCAGGCGCTGCCGCCCGGCCAGGAATCCGCCGCGCGCGCCATGGGGTTCAAACTGCCGCAGATCTACTGGAACGTGCTGCTGCCGCAGGCGTACCGGATCATCATTCCGCCGCTCACCTCCGAGTTCCTCAACGTGTTCAAGAACTCGTCCGTGGCGTCGCTGATCGGCCTGATGGAGCTGCTCGCGCAGACCAAACAGACCGCCGAGTTTTCCGCGAACCTGTTCGAAGCCTTCACCCTTGCCACGCTGATCTACTTCACCCTGAACATGAGCCTGATGCTGCTCATGCGTGTGATCGAGAAGAAAGTCGCGGTGCCGGGCCTGATCTCCGTGGGAGGTAAATAATGGACTTCTCTGGCGTCATTCCCGCTATCCCAGGCATGTGGAACGGCATGGTCATGACCTTGCAACTGATGGTCATGGGCATCGTCGGCGGCCTCATCATCGGCACGATCCTGGCCCTGATGCGCCTGTCATCGAACAAGCTGCTGTCGCGTCTGGCCGGTGCCTACGTCAACTACTTCCGTTCGATCCCGCTGCTGCTGGTCATCACCTGGTTCTACCTGGCCGTGCCGTTCGTGCTGCGCTGGATCACCGGACAAGACACCCCGATCGGTGCGTTCACCTCGTGCGTCGTGGCGTTCATGATGTTCGAGGCCGCGTACTTCTGTGAAATCGTCCGTGCCGGTGTGCAGTCGATCTCCCGCGGCCAGATGGGTGCCGCTCAGGCGCTGGGCATGACCTACGGGCAGATGATGCGCCTGATCATCCTCCCGCAGGCGTTCCGCAAGATGACCCCGCTGCTGTTGCAGCAGAGCATCATCCTGTTTCAGGACACCTCGCTGGTTTACACGGTCGGTCTGGTGGACTTCCTCAACTCGGCCCGCTCCAGTGGCGACATCATTGGTCGTTCCAATGAGTTCCTGATCGTCGCGGGTCTGGTGTACTTCACGATCAGCTTTGTCGCTTCGCGTCTGGTCAAGCTCATGCAGAAAAGGTTAGCCGTATGATTTCCATCAAAAATATCAACAAGTGGTATGGGGACTTCCAGGTGCTGACCGATTGCAGCACCGAGGTCAAGAAAGGCGAAGTGATCGTGGTGTGCGGACCTTCGGGTTCGGGCAAGTCGACCCTGATCAAGTGCGTGAACGCGCTGGAGCCATTTCAGAAAGGCGACATCGTGGTCGACGGCACCTCCATCGCCGACCCCAAAACCAATCTGCCGAAACTGCGTTCGCGCGTCGGCATGGTGTTCCAGCACTTCGAGCTGTTTCCTCACCTGACCATTACCGAGAACCTGACCATCGCGCAGATCAAGGTACTGGGCCGAAGCAAGGAAGAGGCCACCAAGAAAGGCCTTCAACTGCTCGAGCGCGTAGGCCTGTCGGCGCATGCCCACAAGCATCCCGGTCAACTGTCCGGTGGCCAGCAGCAACGTGTGGCGATTGCCCGCGCACTTGCAATGGACCCGGTGGTCATGCTGTTCGACGAACCCACTTCCGCGCTTGACCCGGAAATGGTCAACGAAGTGCTCGACGTGATGGTGCAACTGGCCCACGAAGGCATGACCATGATGTGCGTCACCCACGAAATGGGCTTCGCCCGCAAAGTGGCGGACCGCGTGATCTTCATGGACAAAGGCCAGATCGTCGAAGACTGCGCCAAGGAAGAGTTTTTCGGTGACGTCAACGCACGCTCCGAACGTGCCCAGCACTTCCTCAACAAAATCCTGCAACATTGAAGGATCTTTTCGAAAAGTCGGCGAGCGAAGGTCAGGCAAGGCAAAAACAGGCGAGCAAGTGGAGTTGAGGCACCTCAATGAGCATTGCCAGCCTGTTTTTAACACCGCATGGCTGAGCGCAGCCACTTTTAGTGAGAGACAATGCCCCACAAGGGCAAAAAAACCCTCCCGCCGCTCGTGTCGACATCAACGACACGAGCGGCTGGTCGGTCCAGGACGACTGTGATGAAATGCGATCCCCCTCTTAGCGCGCCGCCATCACTTGCCGTGAAACCCCGCCTGATCCGCCATCTGTTCCTGCCGCCACTGGTCATCCTGCTGATGATCGCGCTGGGTTATGTCACCTATCTGTACAGCGAAAAGAACGGCATCAAGGCACTGGGCGAGAACGGTGAGCGTCAGCTCGAGCTGCACGCCCGCACCGTCGAAAGCGAAATCAACAAATACAACTACCTGCCCAGCGTGCTGGAGCTCGAATCCAATGTCTCTGATCTGCTCAACGACCCGTCGCCGGAGTTGAGAAGCAAGGTCAACGACTACCTCGAAGGCCTGAATCGTCGCAGCCGTAGCCGCGCCATCTATGTGCTCGACACCACGGGCCGCGTGCTGGCCACCAGTAACTGGCGTGACGCCGACAGTTATCTGGGTGAAGACCTGTCCTTCCGCGCGTATTACCAGGACGCGATTCGCGGTCTGCCCGGTCGCTTCTACGGCATCGGCAGCACCACCGGTGAACCCGGTTATTACCTGGCCCACGGGCTGGAGGAGAAAGGCAAGATCATCGGCGTGGCGGTGATCAAAGTACGCCTGGAAGCCCTCGAAGAACGCTGGCAGCGTGCGCGCCTGGAGGCGTTCGTCAGTGACGAGAACGGCATCATCATTCTGTCCAGCGACCCGGCCAGACGCCTGAAATCGGTCCGTCCGTTGACCGCAGAGGTCAAGGAACGCCTGGCGCGCAGCCTGCAATATTACTGGTGGCCGCTGAACGAGTTGGTGCCCCTTGAGCGGGAGTTGATCGCCGACGGCGTCGAGAAGCTGACCTTTCCCGCCAACAGCAGCGTCGACCATGAACACACCGTAGTGAGCTATCTGGCACAGACCCGCGACCTCGCGGACACGCCGTGGCACCTGACCTTGCTCACGCCGCTGGAAGACTTGCGTCGCGAAGCGGCCAACCAAGGCATGCTGGTGGCCGTTGCCTGCGCGCTGGTGGCGTTCCTGCTGATCGCCTGGAACGAGCGCCGCAAGGTGATTTCCACCCGCCTCGCCGCGCGGGAGGCCCTCGAGCAAGCCAACAACGAACTGGAGCGTCGGATTACCGAACGCACCGCCGATCTGCGCGCCAGCAACGAGCGCCTCAAGGGCCAGATTCGTGAACGACGTCAGGCCGAGGAAACCCTGCGTCAGGCGCAAGACGAACTGGTTCAGGCCGGCAAGCTGGCCGCCATCGGACAGATGTCCACCAGCATCGCCCATGAACTCAACCAGCCGCTGGCGGCGTTGCGCACGCTGTCGGGCAACACCGTACGCTTCATCGAGCGCGGCGCGCTGGACACCGCCAGCACCAACCTGCGAACCATCAACGATCTGGTCGACCGTATGGGCCGAATCACCGCCAGCCTGAGGGCGTTTGCCCGACGCGGCGAAGACAAAGGTCAGGCGTCGTTGGGCAAGGCCGTGGAAGCGGCCTTGCAGTTGTTGGCCGGACGCCTGGAAGCCAGCGCTCTGGATCTGCATCAGCAGATCGATGATGTCGAACTGGCAATCGATCAAACCCGCCTTGAACAGATTCTGGTGAACCTGATCGGCAACGCGCTGGACGCCATGCAGGCGCAACCGCTGCCCGTGCTGTGGCTCGAAGGTGACCTGTTCGAAGGCCGGTATCGCTTGCGGGTTCGCGACAACGGACATGGCATCGACGCCGAAGCACGCAAGCATCTGTTCGAACCGTTTTTTACCACCAAACCTGGCGAGCAGGGTCTGGGATTGGGACTGACCCTGTCGGCCAGTCTCGCCGCTGCCGCGGGTGGCAGCCTCAATGCTGAAGACCCGGCCGAAGGCGGCACGATGTTCGTGCTGATTTTGCCGCTGGTGAACAGCGGGGCTCCGATCATATGAATCACATCCCGGAAAGTCGCCGACCGGGCCATTTTTTCGCGGATGAATCCGCTCCCACAGAGGGTCGCATTCTTCCTGTGGGAGCGAATTCATTCGCGATGAAGGCAACGCTGATGGATTGGATTTGCACATGAACACTGAATTGACCGTCCTCATCGTCGAAGACGATCCTCATGTCCTGCTTGGCTGCCAACAGGCGCTCGCGCTGGAGGACATTCACAGTCAGGGCGTCGGCAGCGCCGAAGAGGCGTTGGCGCTGGTCGGCGACGATTTTGCCGGTATCGTCATCAGTGATATCCGTCTGCCTGGCATCGACGGCCTTGAACTGCTCAAACGCCTGAAGGAACGCGACCGCACACTGCCAGTGGTGCTGATCACCGGCCATGGCGACGTGTCGATGGCCGTCGGCGCGATGCGCGATGGCGCGTACGACTTCATGGAAAAGCCCTTCTCTCCCGAACGCCTGGTGGACGTTGCCCGCCGTGCGCTGGAACAGCGCGGACTGGCGCGGGAAGTCTGGTCACTGCGTCGGCAACTGGCCGAGCGCGACTCGCTCGAAGGCAAGATCATCGGCCGTTCGGCGGCGATGCAGAACCTGCGCGCGTTGATCGCCAACGTCGCCGACACCTCGGCGAACGTGCTGATCGAAGGTGAAACCGGGACCGGCAAAGAGCTGGTTGCCCGCTGCCTGCATGATTTCAGTCGGCGTCACGCCAGTCAGTTCGTCGCCCTGAACTGCGGCGGCCTGCCGGAAAACCTGTTCGAGAGTGAAATATTCGGTCATGAAGCCAACGCCTTTACGGGCGCGGGCAAGCGTCGTATCGGCAAGATCGAGCACGCCCACAACGGCACGCTATTCCTCGATGAGGTCGAAAGCATGCCGATCAATCTGCAGATCAAGCTGCTGCGGGTCTTGCAGGAGCGCACGCTGGAACGGCTGGGTTCCAATCAGAGCGTGGCCGTCGATTGCCGGGTCATCGCGGCCACCAAATCCGACCTCAATGAACTGAGCCAGGCCAGTCAGTTCCGCAGCGACCTGTATTACCGCCTTAACGTGGTGACCCTGGAATTGCCGCCGTTGCGTGAACGTCGCGAGGACATCCTGCAACTGTTCGAGCATTTCCTACAGTTGTCCTCACTGCGTTTCGACCGTGAACCGCCACAGCTCGACCCGCAGACAATGTCGGCTCTGATGAGCCACGACTGGCCCGGCAACGTCCGCGAACTGCGCAATGTCGCCGAGCGTTACGCGCTGGGCCTTCCAGCCTTCAAGAAGTCAGGGCTGACGGCGGCCAGCCAGAGCCTTGGCTTTTCCGAGGCCGTCGAAGCCTTCGAGAAGAACCTGCTCACTGAAGCTTTGCAGCGCAGCGGCGGCAATCTCAGTCAGGCGAGCCAGGAATTGGGGATGGCCAAGACCACGCTGTTCGATAAGGTGAAGAAGTACGGGTTGGGTTGAACGCAGACCTCTGCAGGTGCGTTTTGCGTGAGTCACGCCTGGATACCACCTGCACGTCGCTTCATTCAGGCCGCGTTCAGACCGTTGGCCCACCCTTTGCAATCCTCCTGAAAGCCCCGCCCGGCCAGCGTTCATGCCCATGAACCCGGTGTCTGGAGCGGCCTTTCACGAGTGAACACAACGTTGAACATTCTCGATCTCGATCACAGCTTGACGCAGCAGGCCCCGATCAAGGAGCGTCTGCAAGACGGCCGCGCAATGCGTCTGGACCTTCTTGAACTGGGGCCTTCACTGCGACTCTGGTCCACGGAACGCAATTACAAACGGTTTGCCGGACACTTGAGCCAACGCGCCAGGCCGCTGGCTGACCGTCCGGAAATCTTTTTCGTCGGCTCCGGCGACTACCACCACCTTACCCCTGCGTTGCTCGCCGATCTTGAAGAACCGGTGAGCCTGATCCATTTCGACAATCACCCCGACTGGGTGCATTTCGCGCCGAAGCGGCATTGCGGCTCATGGGTCAACCGAGCGCTGAAGCTGCCGAACGTCCGGCGCATCGTCACGCTGGGGCCCTGCAGCGACGATCTGCAAACGCCGCAATTGAAGGGCGGAAACCTCAGCGCATTGAAGCGCGGCACCCTGCAGCTGTTTCCCTGGCGCCATCCACCTTCCAGGGTCTGGGGCCATGTGGGCGACGGGCCAGGCCATCAACAGGCGGAGGGTCACCTGCACTGGCATAACCTGGTCGAGGTCGACTGGCCGATTTTCCTTGAACAACTGCTGGCGAGCCTGCCCACCCAAGCGGTGTGGATCACCATCGACAAAGACGTGCTTGCGGACGAAGACGCCGCCACCAATTGGGACCAGGGCGGTATGCGCCTGCATCATTTGCTCTCCGCCGTGCGCGCGCTGGCGACCGGCAAGCGTGTGCTGGGCATCGATGTGTGCGGCGAGTTCGCCCCCCCTGCCTTCAGCAACCCGTTTAAACGCTGGGAAGCCAGGTCCGATCAACCACCGGCCGAGCGATGGAGCGAACACGATCTGCAGCGTAATGCGCGGACCAATGCTGCGCTGATCGCGTTGTTCGAGGAGCTGTTTCCATGACGCCGACTGTTGTACTGCTGACAGCGCTGTCGATTCTGCTCGATGTGATTGGACAACTGGCGTTCAAGCTCGGCCTGGACCAGCTTCCTGAACACGAGGACGGGTTTCGGCTGGGTCATTTCTGGCGGCAGATCGCCGGCGCGCCGTTGTTGTGGTGCGGAGTGAGCGCCTACGTGATCGAGTTCATCACCTGGTTGTTCGTACTGTCGCTGGCACCGCTGAGCCTGGTCTTTCCCGCCGCCAGCCTGAGCTATGTCGGGGTGGTGCTGGGCGGAAGGCTGGTGCTGGGGGAAACCGTCAGCCGCCGTCGCTGGCTCGGCACCCTGGTCATCACCACCGGCGTCATGCTGGTTTGCGCCACGGGCGCGTGAGGATTTCATGACACAACTGCAAGCGGTTACCGCGCACCTGTCCCCGGCCAGCCTGACCGACGCCCCCGCGCTGAACGTCGAGGTCAGTCACAGCATCCATCGCATCAGTCGCACTGACTGGGCTCAACTGCAAAGCGATGAGCTGGAAGGCTATGACTATTACGCCGCCATTGAGGAAGCCGAACTACCAGGTATTGAACCTCGTTATTTCATGGTTCGCCACGGCCAGCGTCTGATTGCCGTCGCACCGGCCTATTGCCAGAGGTTCAAGCTCAATCAGGTGCTTGAGGGCCTGCCCCGCCGTCTGTTCGGAAGGTATTCAGCACCGATACTGGCGATCGGCTCCCCTGTCACCGAGGCGTGCTCCATCGCCTGCGCGCCAGACTGGCTGCCGCGCACACCCGAGCTGATCAATGCGCTGGTCGCCCAGTTACACCGCCAATGCCGCCTGGAAGGTGCTTGGCTTTACCTGTTCAAGGACGTCGCCGAAGAACAGACGAGCGTGCGCAGTGCGCTGGAGCACCTGAGGTTCAACCGCATCAGCGGTATGCCTCGCACACGACTGCCGCTGCCTTATCCAGATCTGGCCGGGTATCTCGCCCGTCTTGGCCGCGCCACGCGCAAAGGGCTCAGGCGCAAGCTCAATACCCCATCCGATTTGCGTATCGAAGCGCGTCACCATCAGGTCGATGACGTCATTGAACGCATGCTTGAACTGTACGCCGACACGGTGGCGCGCAGTGGTGAAGAGATCGAGCCGCTGAACGCCGGGTACTTCAAGGCCGTGTTGGCCAAACTCGGCGAGCGCGCCACGTGTTACCTGTTCTGGTCGGGGAAAACCCTGATCGGCTTCAACCTGCTGCTAGGCAACGGAACACGGCAAATCGACAAGGTCTTCGCCTCCGACGGGTCGGCTGCGTGTGAACACAATCTGTACCACCGCACATGGCTGGCCCATGTAGACCGATGCATTACCGCCGGCATTCCGGCCTTCGAAGCCAGTCAGGCCGCGTACGCTGAAAAGCTGCGATTGGGCTGTGGGCTGCTGGCAAACGACCACTACTTCCATCATCGCAACGCGCTGGTGACTCGCGCGCTGGGCTGGCTCGTGCGCAAGGCGGGGCTGGATCAGGCGACGGTTGTCGCAAAGGAGTCGGAACATGAGTGATCAGACGTTGAGCACAAAACCGGCGTGGCGCTGGCTGGAAAGCCGTGCCGCGACCATCGGCCTGTGGACCTTGCTGATCGGTACCGAGAGCGCCGCACAGCTAGCGCTGAAGGTCGGCGGCGACGGGTTGGCGACCGTGCCGTTCGGCGTCGAGTGGCTTCTCGCGGCGCTGAGCAATATCGCGGTGCTGACGGCGGGGGGCTGTTACATCGGCTCGTTCCTGAGCTGGATGTTGATCCTGCGGCGTAGCAGCCTGTCGCTGGCGTTTCCATTGAGTTCGCTGGTGTTTGTGGTGGTGCTGCTGGGCTCATGGCTAGGCCTGGGCGAGCACATCAGCGCCCTGCACTGGTTGGGGGTGTGGGTGATCATTGGCGGGATAGGGTTGCTGGCGGAGGGTGAAGCATGAAACGGCAGCTCAGGGTTTCAACGCGAAATCCGGGAGCCGCTCCTACCACTCTGGTGTCCGCCGCACATCCCGGTTGACGCTGAACCCTGTAGGAGCGTGGCTTGTCCCGCGATCTGGCGGGAACCGCCAGTAGAGCCACTCAACCGCGTTGAATCTGACATACAGCATTTGCCGGATTTGCGACGGGTTCCCCGCCGATCGCGGGACAAGCCACGCTCCTACAGGTTTGGGCTAAAACCGGAAACATGAGGACACGTTCAAGACCTCGAATGATCCAGCAAAAACCCCAACCCGTGCGACACGGGAATCTCCTTCACCCCCATCATGCGTTGCTGCTCCTTGATCTCCTTGTGGAACGCCTTGACCTTGGTCCAGTGCATCTTGGGCCGATAGTGATGTTCGGCGTGGTAGCCGTTGTTCATCCAGATGAGGTTGTAGAGCTTGCTATAGGAGCTGACGCCCCAGGCAATGGGCAGGTCGGGGTTGCCGCCAAGATGTTCGTAATAGCCGTTCAACGATGACAGCGATTGCCCCAAATACCAGAACGGCACCAGCAGCAGGACCGCGTGCCAGTCGTAGAACGCCAGCGCGATGTAGGCTGCCATCGTCATGTAGATTTCCACCTTCGCCCAACGCGCATCGTCAGGGTGTTTGCGCTTCATTTCTTCGTAGTAGCTCTTGGGCTCGTCACGAAAAGCGCTGAGGAACACGTAGCGCCACAGGGCTTCAGGCTCGCCATTGTGGCCATAGCGATAAATCGACAGCGGGTCGACCGTTTCGCCCTTTTCATTGGGCCGGTCGGAGTTGCCGCGATGGTGGCGGTTGTGGATGTCGCGGTACATGGTTTGCGAGAAGCCGATGGTCACCGACAGCAGCAGATCGAACGCCCGGTTCATGCCTTTGTGAGTGAAATAGGGGTTGTGAATCTGGTTGTGCGAGATGCTGTTGATGCTCCACGACAGGCTCACGGCATACAGCAGCGCCAAGGGCACGATGGCCCACCACGACAGACTGTGAAACGCCGTGACCAGCCAGAGCACGAATGCGAAATGCGCCAGCGCCATGGCAATCGGGACGACGTCCCAGAGTGAGTACGCGAGCCAGCGATAGACGGGACGAGCCATGAAGAACTTCCTCGAAACAGAGACGTGTTCTTCAGGTCATTGCAAGGGCCAGACCAATCCGGGGATCACTTGAAATGGTAAGCCACCGCGACGTCCAGTTCGCCTTGATTCACGCGGCCTTGCTGACGAACGATGCTGCTGTCGGCTGCTGACCCGACCAGGTGAATCCAGCTGGCGCTTGTGATCAGCGACCAGTTCGGCGCCAACGGGAAGGCCACGCTCTGGGTGAGGGTCAGGTTCTGGAAGCCGCCGCTCGCGTTGTAGGCGCGTATGCCGGAAGCCTGTGATTCGGGGCCGCTCACGCCATAAAAGGTCTGTGCCTGTTCGGCATTGGCGTAATGCGCAGCCAGGGTCGTGCCGCCGAAGATGCCTCTGCCCAGCGGGTAGTCCAGTTCACCTCCGACCCGCCCCAACACGCCGCCCTGGCCATTGCTGCCGCCGAACGTGCGGCCCACCTCGGCGAACACACGCCAGACGTCCGAGGGGCTGTATTCGACGAAACCGCCAACCTCGCCCATGTCCGACACGTCATGCAGGCCATGCAGCGCGCCATTGGCCGTGCGGCCCTGAACGTAGTTGACGAAGGGCCCGGCGCTCCAGCCGCTGGCTTTGATCGCATCCCAGGACAACCCCTCGTCCGAGCTCAGGTTGACCCGCCCCCATGACAGATCGAGATAGGGCACGGGCCGGGTTTCATAGCGGCTCCCGGTCGGGTCATCCGGCTGGTAGGCAACCCCGGCGCCGACATCACCGGTCAGGGAATCCGCGTGACACAAAGGGCTGAACCAGGCGGCGCAAAGCAGCCCGGCGACGCACAGGTTGCGCTTGAAAGAACACGGCAGAACGGTCATGGCAGCGATCTCGGGGCGGCGAACATGCGCGCATCAATCCCCAGACCTGACCGCCAGCGCAAGCACTGATCTTGTTTGTAGCGAGCTACAAAAATTGTAGCTTCGTGAGTCTCTGATGCCCCCGATCTCGTATCAAAGCCCATCGCAATCAGGCTTCCAGCGCCTTGGCACAGTCCCTGCTCCTGCCCTGTCACGAGACCCCGGCGCCCCGCTCGCCCGGCTCATTCCTAGGACAAGACAGGCAACCACAGATGATGCAATGGCATATCGTGTGCGACTTCGACGGGACGATCACCCCGACCGACGTCATCGACAACATTCTGGAGCGCTTCGCCGACCCAAGCTGGGCAGATATCGAAGACGCGTGGATCAGTGGCCGGATCGGTTCGCGCGAGTGCCTCAGCCTTCAGCTGTCGCTGGTCAAGGCGTACCCGGCGCAACTGCTGGACTATTTCGACAGCGTCGAGATCGACCCCCACTTTCCGGCGTTCGTCGAGCAAGCGCTTGGGCTGGGTGCGACGATGGCTATCGTCAGCGACGGGCTGGAGCAAGGCATCGCGCGGATTCTTTCCCGGCACAGGCTTCCCCTTCTCCCGATCATTGCCAACGGCCTGCGTCAGGTTGACCGGGATCGCTGGCGCATCGTGTTCCCTTACGCCAGCGATGCCTGCCGCGCGGCCTCCGGCAACTGCAAGTGCCGATCCACGCCTGACAACAAGCGCGTGCTGGTGATCGGTGACGGCAAGTCCGACATGTGCGTGGCCGAAACGGCTGACTTCGTGTTCGCCAAAGGACGCCTCGCCGAGCATTGCGAACGCAACGGCATCCCCTTCGCCCGCTTCGACTCCTTCGCCGAATTACCCGCGCTGCTGGCCTTGCTGCCTCACAGCCTGCCATCGCCAACCGTACGCCTCCCTCTTGAACAGCAGGAACTCTTTCACCATGTCTGACATTCGCATCGCAACCCCCGAAGACCAGGTCCTCCTGGAGAAAGAAGCCCGATACTGCTCGTATGGCGACACCGTCCATTACATCGACCCGCCACGTATCTTCAGCCGCTGCGAAGGCTCCTACGTCTACGACACCAGTGATCAGGCTTACCTTGACCTGCAAATGTGGTACTCGGCGGTCAACTTCGGCTACGCCAATCCGCGTTTGAATAACGCGCTCAAGCAACAGATCGACACGCTGCCGCAGATCGCCAGCCAGTACCTGCACAAAGGCAAGATCGAGCTGTCGGAACACATCGCGGTGGACGCCAAGAAGAAATTCGGTCTGGACGGTCGCGTGCATTTCAACGTCGGCGGCTCGCAGTCCATCGAGGACTCGCTGAAAGTGGTGCGCAACGCGAGCAACGGAAAGAGCCTGATGTTTGCCTTCGAAGGCGGCTATCACGGGCGTACGCTGGGCGCCTCCTCGATCACCTCCAGCTACCGCTATCGTCGTCGTTACGGTCATTTCGGCGAGCGCGCGCAGTTCATCCCGTTCCCGTACCACTTCCGCGGCCCCAAAGGCATGACCAAAGAGGAATACGGCAGCCACTGCGTTCAGCAATTCGCCCGCCTGTTCGAAACCGAATACAACGGTGTCTGGGACCCGAAAGTCGGCCAGAGCGAATACGCAGCGTTCTACGTCGAGCCGATTCAAGGCACCGGCGGTTACGTGATCCCGCCCATGAACTTCTATTCCGAGCTCAAGCATGTCCTCGACCAGCACGGCATCCTGATGGTGGTCGATGAGATCCAGATGGGTTTCTATCGCACCGGCAAGCTGTGGTCGATCGAGCATTTCGACGTCAAACCGGACGTGATCGTGTTCGGCAAGGCCCTCACCAACGGGCTTAACCCATTGGGCGGGATCTGGGCCCGAGAAGAGTTGATCAACCCGAAAATCTTCCCACCAGGCTCCACCCATTCTACTTTCGCCTCCAATCCATTGGGCACGGCGGTGGGTCTGGAAATGTTCAAGATGACCTCGGAAATCGACTACGGCGCGATGGTCATGAACAAGGGCAAGTATTTCCTTGAAGGGCTGCGCGACTTGCAGAAGCGTTACCCGATCATCGGCGACGTCGACGGTCTGGGTTTGGCCCTGCGCGCTGAAATTTGCGGGCCGGACGGCTTCACGCCAGACAAGGCGACGCTGGACTTCATGGTCGAGGAAGGCATGAAGGGCGACATCGAAATCGATGGCAGACGCCTGGGCCTGGTGCTCGATGTCGGCGGTTACTACAAGAACGTGATCACGCTGGCCCCCTCGCTGGAGATCAGTTATCCCGAGATCGATCTGGGTATCGCCCTGCTCGACCGCCTGCTGCACCGGGCCATGAAACGATGAACACGGCGCCGTCGCAAACCGCGATCGACATGGGCGAAGGCGACGCCGGTTTCATCCTGGGCGATGGCGCAGTGGGTGTGTTGTTGATCCACGGCCTGACGGGCACCCCGACGGAACTGCGTCGGGTCGCCCAAGGCCTGGCAGACAGAGGCTGCACGGTGTACGTGCCGACGCTGGCCGGCCACTGTGGCGACAACGACGACCTGCAGCGCACCCGCTGGAGCGACTGGTACGAAAGTGCCCGTCGCACCTTTGTCGGGATTCGCCAGCGACACAGTCAGGTGTTCGTTGGCGGGCTGTCGATGGGGGCGGTCATGTCGATGCACATGGCCGCACAACACCCGGGGGAAATTGCCGGGCTTTTGCTGTACTCGACGACCTTGCGCTACGACGGCTGGAACATGCCGTTCGTGGCCAAGTTCACGCACCTCTACATGATGGTGCCGTTTGGCGTACACGTTTGTCGCTTCAACGAAAAGCCGCCCTATGGCATCAAGAATCCACGCCTGCGGGCGATCGTCGAAAAGCAGATGAAAGACGGCGAAAGTAACAACGCCGGGCTGCTGACCATGTCCGGCATCAGCGTGCGCGAGTTGCACCGCCTGATCGCCGTCGTCAAACGTGGCATGCCGCAGGTGACGACACCTGCGCTGGTGCTGCACTCACTTGAAGATGACATCACTAGCCGCTGGAACGCCGATTACGTCGAACGGCGTCTGGGAGCGCCGGTGGTCAAGGTCCTGCTGGACAACTGCTATCACATGATCACGGTCGATCTGGAATACCGTCAGGTCATTGCCCTGAGCGCTTCATTCATTGAAACCCGTGTGCGGGCAAGCCTGGGGATGGGCGACGCATCAAGCGACCGTCAACCTGAGAACAGCCTGACCCATCATGACGACTCCCCCCAACTGGCCTGAATCATGATCACTGCGCACGCCTTTTCCAGCATCCGCTCCATTGATCGTGACGAATGGAACAGCTGCTTTCCCGGTCTGCTCGAGGACTGGGATTTTTATCTCGCCGTCGAGCAAGCGGGCATCGAACGTTTCACCTGGCGCTACCTGGCGGTCTTTGAAGGCCCGACCTTGATGGCGGTCGTTCCCGCTTTCATCACCTGCTACCGCTTGAACACCACGATGCAGGGTATCGGAAAACGCATCACCGACACGCTCAGCCGGCTGTGGCCCGGCGTGCTCGATTTGCCGTTGTACGCCCTGGGCTCGCCCGTCGCCGAACGATGCAGCGCAGGGATCGCGCGCCACGTGCCCGAGGGCAAACGCCAGGACGTGCTCACCCGCTTGCTGCAATTGGCCCGGCGTGATGCCGACGGCCTGGGCATCGGTCTGCTGGCCGTGAAAGATGCGCCCCGCGACGACCGTCTGTGGACCGAGACCTGTCGCGGTGCGGGGCTGCAAGTTATGCCGGGAATGCCCAGCGCCTTGTTGCCTGTGTCGTACGGGTCTCTCGATGCGTATCTGGGTTCATTGGGCAGGTCTACCCGAAAGGATTTGCGACGCACGCTGCGCGGTCCGGGACCGCGTATCGAATGGCGCCGACACATCGATGACCTGCTCCCGGACATCATGCGGCTGTACGAATCGACACTGGCGCGCAGTCATCTACAATTCGAACGGCTCGGCCCCGCTTACTTCACGCGCATTCTGGAACAGCTCGGCGAGCGGGCGGTGTGCGTGCTGTACTGGATCGATGACAGGCTGGTGGCGTTCAACCTGATGCTGCTGGATGATCAACGCATGATCGATAAAATCTTCGCCCACGATCTGGAACGCACCCGTGAGCACAACCTCTATGCACGCAGTTGGCTGGCCAATGTCGAATACTGCATCCACCACGGTATCGCGGTGTACGAAGCGGGCCAGGCAGGCTATGCCAACAAGCTGCGCTTCGGCTGTCGCTTCGAAAACAACCTGCTTTTCTTCCGCCACCGCAACCGGACGCTGAACACCGTGCTCAAACTGGTCAAACTGTTCGTCCGACCGGACCGATCCGACCCCGCGATGGCCGCCGCCATAAGCGAACATCAATGACTGATACCCCAAAGCAGGCGGTGCGGGCGTTTTTTTCTCTTTCGCGCTGGAGCGTGCAGCGCAAACTGGTGCTGGCGTTCTGGCTGGTCAGCGTCATCCCGACCATGATCGCCGCCGAGCTGGCCGCCTCCACCCTGTCGCAGATCTTCGAGAGCAACGTGCGCATCTGGTTGCAGGAGTCGACCAAGATCGTGATTGATGAAACCACCGAAATCATGCACAACAACGCCCGTGTCGCGCAGTTGTTCGAGCGCTATGCACGCCCCAACGCCGACTCGGGCAACAAACGCGACAAGTTGATTACCGACATCGCCGACGCCATGGGCATCGACGTGGTGGCGCTGATCCGCAGCGATGATCACAAGGTCGTCTTCTCCACCGCTGCCGACGACATCGTCAGCCAGATCAGCCTGGCGCCCAAAGCCGTCCTGCAGACCATCCACGAAGGCGGCAATCCCGTGGGCACCGTTGTCTCCACGTTTCATACCCTCCAGGGCGGCGTCGACTATGTGCTGGTGATCGCCACTTACCTGGACAGCAGTTTCCTGACCAGCGTGGCCGATGTGCACTCGCTTGACCTGCGGCTGTACCTGCGCAACCCCAGCGGCTTCGGCGAAGTATTTTCCACCCAGCGCTTCGAAGACCATCCGACCGAAGTGCCCGCACGCATCGAGAACATTCTGCGCGAGACGCGGCAGCCCAGCGAACAGTCGACGTCGCGTTACAGCGGCCTGTACTCGCCGATTGTGAACGACAACGGTGAGCTGCAAGGGGTGATATTCAGCGGCCTGCTGCGTCATTCGACCCTGGTGGGCCTGGTCAACCAGACCAACCTGTTTCTGGCGATTCTGCTGGTCGGTTCCGCGTTGTCGCTGGGCGTCGGCTGGTTGATATCTCAACACCTGACCCGCCCGCTGCGAGGCCTGCGCGAAGGCGTACGTGCGGTGACCGCCGGTGATTACCATCGCCAGGTCGAGGTCATCGGCGGCGATGAACTGGCCGAGCTGAGCGTGACCTTCAACCACATGACCGAACGCTTGCGCGAACTTCAGCATCTGGAAGCTCAGCTGCGCCGGCGCGACCGGTTGCACACGCTGGGCGAAGTGGCGATGGGGCTGGCGCACGAGATCCGCAACCCGCTGGGCATCATCAAGACGGCCACGCAATTGCTGCACCGTCGAGCCAGTCTGCCGGCAGCCGACATGCGTCATCTGGAATACGTCATTTCTGAAGTGACCCGCATCAATGACCTGATCACTGAATTTCTCGACTTCGCCAAACCCAGCGCGCCCATTCGCTCAATCCAGCCAGCCCGGCAGTTGCTTGAGCACGTGCTGGGGTTCTGCGCGCCGGAACTGGAGACCCATCACGTTGAGGCAGTGATCGATGAGCGCGCGCCGGGAGCCACGGTGTACGCCGATGCCAGACAACTGACCCAGGCCTGTCTCAACCTGATCCTCAACGCCATCGATGCCATGCCCTCAGGAGGCCGATTGACACTCTCCATCTCTCGCGGGCAGGCTGACAAAGGACGCGCTGTCACGATGATCAGCGTCAGTGACACGGGTCAGGGTATCGAGCCGGAGATCATAGAACGTATCTTCAACCCCTTCGTCACCACCAAAGCCTCCGGCACAGGGCTGGGCCTGGCCAAGGTGTTTTCGATCATGGAAAACCATGACGGCCGAGTGGAATGTGTGAGCGAATCCGGTGCCGGTGCGACGTTCAATCTGTACCTGCCCGCCGATGAAGGAGAACAGGCATGAGCCACAATGTGCTGGTGGTCGACGACGAGCCCAAGCTCTGCGACCTGCTGGCCTCGGCCTTGGGTCAGAATGACATTCATGTGTTCACCGCCGGCAATGGTCTGCACGCACTTGCCGTGCTCGAACGCGAGGACATCGATCTGGTGATCAGCGACTGGCGCATGCCGGGCATGGACGGTCCGCAGTTGCTGAGTGAAATCAAACAGCGCTTTCCGCAACTGCCCGTGATCGTGATGACCGCCTACAGCACGGTCAAGAATGCGGTGCAGTCGATGCGAAACGGCGCTTACGATTACATCAGCAAACCGTTCGATATCGACGAGCTGGACATGACCGTGCACAAGGCGCTGCAGTTTCGCGACATCCTGCGCGACAACCAGCGACTGCGCGCAGAGCTGAACGAGCATCAACAGATCGAAAGCCTGGTCGGCGACAGCCCGGCGTTTCGGCGGGTCTTGCAGGCGGTGGAGTCGGTGCGTGAAAGCAGCGCGACCATCCTGCTCACCGGCGAAAGTGGCACGGGCAAGGAAATGGTCGCGCGCGCCATTCATCAACACGGCAATCGGGCCGAAAAGCCGTTTGTCGCGGTGAACTGTGCGGCGATTCCGGAGGGTTTGCTGGAAAGCGAGATGTTCGGCCACAAGAAAGGCGCGTTTACGGGTGCCGTTTCCGATCGCGTGGGTCGCTTTCAACAGGCCGACAAGGGCACCTTGTTTCTCGATGAAGTGGGCGACATGCCGTTGGCGTTGCAGGCGAAAATTCTGCGGGCGTTGCAGGAGCGCGTGATCGAGCCGGTGGGTGATACCCGCGAGCGCAAGGTGGACGTCCGCGTGATCGCGGCCACCAACAAAAACCTTCTCGATGCCGTGGCGCGCAAGGAGTTTCGCGAAGACCTGTACTACCGATTGAATGTGTTCCCCATACCGCTGCCCGCCTTGCGCGAACGGGTGGAAGACATTCCAGCGCTGGCGCGGCACTTTGCGCTGACGCTCGGCGCCACAGCCGGCAAACGCATCAACGGTTTCAGCCCGCAGGCCTTGCTCGCCATGACGAACTACAGCTGGCCGGGCAACATTCGCGAGCTGCAAAACTGCGTCGAGCGAGCGACCATCGTCGCGTCCGGCAGCACCATCGAAGAGTCCGATCTACCGGCCTACCTGTTCGGCTCAAGGCCGCTGGAGGGCTCTAGCGCACGCATTCTCAGCGACGGGCCGGGCATTCCCAAAGACCTTGATGCCGCCCTGGCAGAAGTCGAAAAAGCCTACATTCTAGCGGCGCTGCAAGAGACCCACGGCGTTCAGGCGGCGGCGGCACAACTGATCGGCATCTCCGAGCGCAGCCTGTGGTACCGGCTCAAGAAACTGGAGATTCATGTCGACAAGATTGTGCGGTGACGATACTTGGCGATCCCGGCGGGCCTGACACATTGTTCGGCCAGACACTGAATTCGCTCCCACAAATTTAGACCGTGCAGGCCTTGATCAACACATCCACCTCATCAGCCTTCGGCGCGGTCGCCGGACCCCAGCGGGTGACGGCAATCGCCGCCGCCGCGTTGGCGCGCACAGCGGCCTGTTCCGCAGAGAGCCCCGCCGCCAACCCGGCCAGCAATACACCGGCATGGGCATCGCCCGCGCCATTGGTGTCGATGGCCGTGACCGGAAAACCGCCCACGTGTTGCGCCTTGCTTCCCTGACGTAACCAGCAACCTTGCGGGCCGTCGCGCACCACGATCAACGCATCCTCATTCAACCACTTCGCCAATTGCTCCAGCGCATCGGCAATCATCTCGCAGCCGGTGAACCGCAACGCCTCCTCGCAATTGCTGGTCCACAGCGTGATCATCGGCAGCACGGCCTGCATCTCGGCGCTGTCCGGTGAATTCACCAACGGTCCCGGGTCGAACACCACGCCTGCGCCCTTCGGCAATTCAGCCAGCCAGCTCAACAAGGTCGACACTTTGTGCGTGTGCAGCAGGCTGTAACCGCTCACGAACACAAAGTCGTCGGGTTGCACCGTGACACTGTGCAGGTCGTCGCGGGACAAGCCGCCCTCCGCGCCGACGTAGGAAATGAAGGATCGCTCGGCCGACGGTTCGATGAGTGCCACCGACAAGCCGGTGTCCTGATCGTCCGAACCCGGCGTGGCGATTTCAATGCCTTCGGCGGTCATTGCCTGACGTGCCAGGTCGCCGAAGCGACCGTTGCCGTGACGACCAAGATAGACCGTCTGCAAGCCGTTACGACAGGCAGCGGCCATCACATTGAAACCACCGCCGGTCTCGAACGAGGCGGACCGGGCGAGCACATCGCCCCCCGAACGCGGAAGCGCATCGAGCGCCATGACCAGGTCCACCACGACCTGGCCGGTGTACAGCAATCTAGCGGGCATGAGCAGCCTCTTTGGTGACGATGCGACGGTCGCGGGAACCGCCGAGCAACGCGTACAGGCCGCCGGCAACCACGAACGTCACGATCCAGCCCAGACCGTTATGGCCGAACCAGGAATCAGACAGGAAGCCCTTGAACAGCACGTTTTCCGGCGTGGTCGCGACGGTGGTGAAGCTGAAGCCCAGCACGAT
This sequence comes from Pseudomonas abietaniphila, assembly GCF_039697315.1. Lineage (NCBI taxonomy): Bacteria > Pseudomonadati > Pseudomonadota > Gammaproteobacteria > Pseudomonadales > Pseudomonadaceae > Pseudomonas > Pseudomonas abietaniphila. The sequence goes on from NZ_CP155619.1 coordinate 1,720,561, forward strand.
TGCCAGTGCCCAGGCACCCAGCGCACGCCATTCGACACCGCCGCGATACCAGTAGGCGCTGCGTGGCGACACGTCCATCAGATCCTTGGCCGAATAGTAATGACGATGAATCAGGTCGACCACGAAGATCCCGACCCACGCCGTGATCGGCACCGCCAGCATCGAGATGAAGGTGATGAACGGACCGTAAAAGCTATCGGCGATCAACATGAAGTAGATCGAACCGGCGAAGATCGCCACGATATCGACGATCACCGCGTGAACGCGCTTGATCTTCAGACCCAGGGTCAGCGTGGTCAGGCCCGCCGAGTACACCGACAGGTTGTTCGACAGCAGCAGGCCACCAAATGCAGTGATCAGGTAAGGAACCGCCATCCACGTCGGCAGCAGTTCGCGAATCGCGATGATCGGGTCGGTCGCCGAGGCCAGGTGATCGTTGCCGACCGACAGCAGACCGCCGAGGGTGATCAGCAATACCAGCGGGATGCCCGCGCCGAACGCCGCCGAGGCGACCAGGCGAGTGGCCTTGACGCTGCCGTGCTGATAACGGGACATGTCAGCCCCCGCGTTGGCCCAACCTATACCGGTGCCCGCAGCCATGGTGCCGACGCCGATGATCATCGCGCTCAGCGGCGCTGGCGTGGCGTTGAACACCGCCGCCCAGTCAATGTGCGCGATCAGGAAGCCGCCGACGATCACGTTCAGCGCACCAAAAATGTAGGTGGCCCATTTCTGGATGACCAGCAGCGTGGCGTGCCCTAGACCCGACACGGTCAGGGTCATCAGCACGAAAATCGCGATGAACAGCAGCGTCAGGCCCGGCGAGTTTTTCGCCTCGACCGCCGTGCCGAACAGGATCGAGCACAACGACAGCAGCACGAAGGCCGCCGTGGTGGTGTTCACGGTTTCCCAGCCCAGACGAGACATCAGCGAAACGATGGTAGGACCGATGTTGCCGCGCACCCCGAAGATGGCGCGCGAGAGGGTCAGACTCGGCGCGCGACCGCGACGGCCTGCGATGGAAATCACGCCCACCACGGCGAAAGAGCCCGCGGCGCCGAGGATCGCCACGATGATTGCCTGCCCGATCGACAGGCCGCGAAAGGCCACCAGCGTTGCGCCCAGCGGCAAGCCGAGAATACTGATGTTGGCCGCGAACCAGACCCAGAACAGCTGCAGCGGATGGCCGTTGCATTCGTTTTCCGGAACCGGCTCGATGCCGCGTGTTTCAAGCTGTCCTGCGCCTTGAGCGGCGTTGGATGTCGTCATGGGAAATGCTCCTGTTGCCATTTGTTCTGGTTGTGGGCAGTACGCAACGCAAGTGACATCCGTGTCGCAGGACGCCTTCGGTGTCCGGTCGGGACAGCAAAAGGCTCCAAATCGCCGCTGTGATCAGGGCAATGGGTGTGTCTCTTATTTGGTTCCGCTTTTCAGTTCAGCTTGACGGCGTCGTCAGACCGCGCGCAGAGACAGCAAATGCTCGACCACTGGGTAAAGTTCGAGCCCGTTCACGGTCTTGATCTGTTCGATCAGCTTGGCCGGCCAGGCGCTCATGCCGTGGCATGCACCCAGCATCGCGCCAAGAATTGCGGCGATGGTGTCCGTGTCACCGCCCAGGCTTGCCGCCATGCACAGCGCGTCGAAGGCCGACAGCTGACCCGAGGCGACCTGATGTGCCAGCGCGAACGCGGCCACCACCGATTCCTGTGACGCCACCGACGTGCCGATCACGTCGTAAATCAATTCAGGCAGCTGTTCATTGCTGCAGCCGGCGCAGAGCTTCTTCGCCCAGACGATGCGCGCCGCAATGCGACCGCCTGCAATCCAGTGGCCGTGACGTTCGGCGCGTTGCGCAATGCGCACGGCGAGGTCCAGCGCATCACTGAGGCTGACGCCGTTGATGCCCGCCGAGACCACCGCCGCCACGGCAGCGGCACTGGAAATGCCGAGGGTGGTGTTGTGGGTGACCTGACAGGCCTGCACCACCGACTCGACGAACTGCGCTTCTTCCTGCACATCAGCGGCTATGCCGACCGGCGTGATGCGCATGGCGGCGCCATTGGTGGTGCCGAACCGACCAGACTCTTCAGGGCTGTGGCCTGCCAGAATCATTTCAATGGCGCGCTTGGTGGACGGGCCAAGCAAGTCTTGTGAGCCTTTCGCCTGCATGACCACTTCCCAGTCGATCAGGCTCTGCGCCAGATCCGACGGCTCAATGCGGCCGCTCCCGGCAATCAGCAGCTCCGCAACGAGCACCGCTTGTTCGGTATCGTCGGTGATCGAACCGGCCACCATGTTCGGGGCGATGGGTTGATCGGCATCGGCAGCGGTCAGCGTGGTAATGCAGTCAAAGCGTTGCTTGATCTGCTCGCGACTCAACGACTGCGTGGGCATACCCAGCGCGTCGCCAAGGGCCAGGCCATAGAAAGCGGCCAGCGCGCGGTCGCGAATGTCGATCAATGCGGTCATGTAGACGATCCAAAAGCCAGGTGAAGACGAAAATGCACGGGGTCCAGAAGGCTTTCCACGTGCTCCATGAAACGGTGTCGCCGGTCGAAGGTGGTCCGTGTCGCCTTGAGAAACACTGTGCCGGGTTCGCGCAACATCAGCGCGGCATCGTCGTTGCTCAAGGGCTCCGCGCCGATCCACTGGTCGCCGCGATCACCGACGTACCCATGAGCGGCCATGGTCACGGTCAGCGAGTCATCGATAAGGCCGTCACGCGGCAGGTTTTCCAGGCCGTCCACGGCCGGGATCAGCACCCGTTCCAGCGACACCACACTGCCGTCCGCCGCTGTACGACGGCGATCCAGCGCAATGAAATCCACAGTGCCAAAGCGGACCTCAAGATCAGGACGCTGCACGGCAACCAGCCGCAGGATTTCAGTGCTGACCCCGGCGCCGGTGTCCGCCAGTGCCTGCGCCCAGCCCGCGCGTTGATCCAGGGAAATCCCGTCGTAGGTGACGATCGAACCCACGCCCGTCTGTGTCGCGATGTAGTTGCGGCGTTTGAGTTCGGACAGCGCCTCACGCAAGGTGCCGCGGCTGACGTTGAATTCCTGAGCCAGCAGGTTTTCACCCGGAAGCAGCTCACCGGAACCCATCTGGCCGGTTTCTATGCGTCGGGCGAGCTCATCGACCACGCGTTTTTTCTTGTCAAATCGAACCTGTCTAATCATGTACAAATTGATATCCGAAAGTGGTTGATGGGAGCAAGCGATTTTTTTACGCGAGATTGGAAATGAGTGATTGCGAGTGAAGTGCGTCGCGAGCAGGTTCGCCCTCACCCGGGCAACGAGGAGCCCTGTGAAAGCACGCCTGCTCGCGGACGCGTCAGTCAGCGTAGCTCAACATTGGTCGGCGTTAACGACACTCGACTGTTCGCTGATGATCTGACGAATGGCGCCGACAAACACGTCTACCGGCTGGCCACCGGTCACGGCGTATTGGTCGTTGAAGACGATGGTCGGCACCGAACTGACACCGCGCGTGACCCAGAGCTCTTCCAGTTCACGCACTTGAGCGGCGTATTGGTCTGACGCCAGTACCGCCTCGGCCCGCACACGGTCCAGGCCGACTTTCTGCGCGACATCCGCCAGCACCTTATGGCTGGACACATCGGCATGCTGGCTGAAATACGCCGTGAACAGCGCCTCTTTCAGAGCCTGTTGCTTGCCTTCCAGCTCAGCCCAGTGCAGCAGGCGATGCGCGTCGAAGGTGTTGTAGATCCGGCGTTCGCCCTGTTTGAAGACGAAACCCAGTTCCGCCCCGCGCTCGCGGATGTTCTCGGCATTGGCCTGGTACTGCTCGCGCGTCGAGCCATATTTCTCGGCGATGTGCTCGAAGATTTCCTGCCCTTCTGGAACCATCTTCGGGTTGAGTTCGAACGGCTGAAAGTGAATCTGCGCCTGAACTTCGTCACCCAAGTGCTCAAGTGCCTGGTCCAGCGCCCGCAAGCCGATGATGCACCACGGGCAGGAGACGTCAGAGATGAAATCGATTTTCAGCGGAGTGCTCATGGCAGCCTCGTGCAAAAGAGGATAAACGCCACGATACGCCGATCAGGCTCAGGGACAAACCAAAGGCGCTTGCCCACGATAGCCCCGCATCAATGAGGGGGATGGCGCCGGACATGCCTCAATCGCGGGCAAGCGCGCTCCTACACATACGGCGTACCACGTTCAGACACAGTAAATCCCTGAAAAAACGCGAAGCTGCCGAACGTCGCGGCCCCTGTGGGAGACGTCCGAGGTTACGAGGGCAGCGAACGCGGTCTGCCAATCACCCTCGATGGGCCGGCTTCAAAGTGCCGCCACGTGCGACGCGTCCTCGCGATGCTCACGCAGGTACGGCAAGACGGCCGCCAGCAACGGGGCCTTGAAGGCTTCCTGGAAACGATGAGCCAGCCCCGGAATGAGCTTCAACTGACTGCCTTGAATATGCGCGGCGACGTGAATGCCGTGCATCACCGGCAATAACGGATCGGCTGTACCGTGCACCACCAGCGTCGGAACGCGCAGGCGATTCAGCAATTCGACGCGGCTGGGTTCGGCGAGTATCGCCAGAATCTGCCGCTTCACACCTTCCGGATTAAACGCACGATCGTAGGAAATAGCCGCCTGCTGCAGCAGCTTTTGCCGATCGTCTTTGACCTCCGGACTGCCCAGCGCCGCCAGCAAATCCGCCTGCTGTTCCAGCGCCGTCTGACGATCAGGTGCGCCACGGCGGGCGAGCAGCTGCAGCAATGCAGGGCTTGGCATCGGCAAACCCGGTGCGCCGGAACTGGTCATGATCAGGGTCAGGCTTTCCACACGCTTGGGCGCCATGTCCGCCAGATGCTGAGCGATCATCCCGCCCATGCTCGCACCCAGCACATGGAAGTGCTGAATGTGCAGGGTGTCCATCAGCCCAATGGCATCCTGGGCCATGTCGGTCAGTGAATACGGCGCCGACACCGGCAGGCCAATCTTGTAGCGCAGCACTTCGTACGTCAGGTTCGCAGTGGCCGGTGCCTGAACCCACGTCGACAGACCGACATCGCGATTGTCGTAGCGAATGACCCGGAAACCTTGCTGACACAGCGCGACCACGACCTCGTCCGGCCAATGAATCAGCTGGCCACCCAGCCCCATGACCAGCAGCAATGCCGGGTCCGAATCTCGACCGATACTCTGATACGCCAGGTGCACCTCATCGAGTTCGGCCACTTGCGTGGGAACATTGATATCGCATCGAGAAGCCGCAAAGGACGGCAAGCTGCACAAAAGCGCAGCCAGGAAAAATAAAACCCGCATGAAAAACACCGAAACGCAGAACCCCAGTAGGCCGCGAGTCTGATGAAGTTTTCCCAAGCGCGCTGCCACAGTTGCGTGACATTTTGATGAAGGGGGCTCAACGGTCGTGAGGCAGCCGGAAGTAGCAAGTTGCAAGCGGCAAGAAAAAGCAGCCCACGCCCGCTTCGGTGCCTCTGTCGAAGGTGATTGAAACGGGGGTCGACGTCCTGCAACGAACCTGTGGGAGCGAGCTTGCTCGCGAATGCTGAGCCAACCGCCAAGGGTGTGTGGGCTGCAATGACGTCTTCGCGAGCACGCTCACTCCCACCAGTTTTTGCGCCTGTCAGTGTGTTGGCTTGTCAGGCCAACTCACACCTCAACTGCCGGGCCGCCGCCACCATGTTCACCAACGCGGCTTCGGTTTCGGGCCACGCGCGGGTCTTCAGGCCGCAATCCGGGTTCACCCACAACCGCTCAGCGGGAATGCGCTGAACCGCCTTGGTCATCAGTGTGACCATTTCCGCCTTGTCCGGCACCCGTGGCGAGTGGATGTCGTAAACGCCTGGGCCGATGTCATTCGGGTAATCAAACGCTTTGAACGCCTCCAGCAACTCCATGCTCGAGCGCGAGGTTTCAACGGTGATCACGTCGGCATCCATGGCGGCGATAGACGCGATCACCTCATTGAACTCGCTGTAGCACATGTGGGTGTGAATCTGGGTTTCGTCCCGCACACCCGAGGCGCACAGACGGAACGCTTCCACCGCCCAGTCCAGGTACTCGGTCCATTGCGCGCGACGCAACGGCAACCCCTCACGGAAAGCCGCTTCGTCGATCTGCACGACCTTGATGCCGGCACTCTCCAGGTCGACCACTTCGTCACGAATCGCCAGCGCCAATTGCTGCGCCTGCACCTTGCGTGAAACGTCTTCACGCGGGAACGACCACATCAGCATGGTCACGGGCCCGGTCAGCATGCCCTTCATGACCTTATCGGTCAGGCTCTGCGCGTACTCGATCCAGTCCACGGTCATCGCCTGCGGGCGGCTCACGTCGCCGACAATCACTGCCGGTTTCACACAACGGGAACCATAGCTCTGAACCCAGCCGAAGCGGCTGAACGCATACCCGTCCAGTTGCTCGGCGAAGTACTCGACCATGTCGTTACGTTCCGCTTCGCCATGCACCAGGACGTCCAGACCCAAACGCTCCTGGATTTCCACGGCATGGCGAATCTCGGCGCGCATGGCGTCGTGGTAATCATTGGCCGACAGCTTGCCCTGCTTCCACGACTGACGAGCCAGACGGATCGACGCAGTCTGTGGGAATGAGCCAATCGTTGTTGTCGGAAACGCCGGCAGATTCAGGCGGGCACGCTGCACCTCGATGCGGTCGGCAAATGCCGATTGACGCTGGCTGTCGGCGGCAGTAATCGCGGCCACACGTGCCTGCACCTCAGGTTTGTGAATGCGTGGCGACTGTTTGCGGCTCAGTTGCACGGCGCGGCTTTCGGCAAACGCCGTCTGGACGCGCTCGTCCTGAGGGTCGTTGAGGGCGGTGCTGAGGATCGAAATTTCAGCACATTTTTGCGTGGCAAAGGCCAACCAGCTTTTCAACTCGGCATCCAGTTGGTCTTCGCGTTCCAGATCGACCGGGCTGTGCAGCAGCGAGCAGGAACCGGCGACCCACAGGTTATCGGCGAAGCGCAGTTGAGCTTCGAGCAAGACCTCACGCGCGGCCTCCAGATCGCAGCGCCAGACGTTGCGGCCGTTCACGACGCCGAGGGACAGCACTTTGTAAGTCGGCAGACGATCCAGCAAGGCCGGCAATTGCTCAGGCGCGCGCACCAGATCGACGTGCAGACCGGCCACGGGCAGCGCGACCGCCAGACCGAGGTTGTCTTCCAGACCGCCGAAATAGGTTGCGATGAGCTTCTTCAGCGGCGAGTACTGCAGGCTGTGGTAGGCGCGTTCAAAAGCGTTTTTCCAGTCCTGCGGCAAGTCCAGGCTGAGGATCGGCTCATCGATCTGCACCCACTCCACGCCTTGCCCGGCCAGACGGCCGAGGATCTCGCCATAGATCGGCAGCAAGCGGTCCAGCAGTTCGAGCTTGTCGAAGCTGTCGCCTTTGGCCTTGCCCAGCCACAGATACGTCAGCGGGCCGATGATCACCGGCTTGACCTGGTGGCCCAGCGCAGTGGCTTCGTCGACTTCTTCGAACAGCTGCTCCCAGCTCAGTCTGAAGCGTTGATCCCGGGTGAATTCCGGGACCAGATAGTGGTAGTTGGTGTCGAACCACTTGGTCAGCTCCTGAGCGTATTGCGCCGTGCCGTGACTGCCGCCACAGCAGGGACTGGAGGCGCCACGGGCCATAGCGAACAGCGTGTCGAGGGTGGGCAGGCCCTTTTCGTTTTTCACCCCGGCGAAGCGCTCGGGGATCACGCCGAAGGTCAGCGAATGCGTCAGTACGTGGTCATACCAAGCGAAATCTCCCACAGGCAGCAGGTCGATACCCGACTCTTTCTGTAGTTGCCAGTGAGCCGCGCGCAGCTCGCGTCCTACCGATTGCAGGGCCGCCTGATCGAGATCGCCTTTCCAGTAGGCTTCCAGTGCTTTCTTCAGTTCGCGGTCGGCGCCAATGCGCGGAAATCCAAGGTTATGGGCCAGGGCCATGACAACTACTCCACTCAAAATATGGCGCCATTGTCGACACTCGCTGTTACATGAGACAAACTCATTGTTTTCGTGTTGATCACAAAATTCATTCATGGAGCGCCACGGTGCTTGAGATACGCCACCTGAAAACCCTGCACGCGTTGCGCGAGGCCGACAGCCTGGTCGATGCGGCGGATCGTCTGCATCTGACGCAATCCGCCCTGTCCCACCAGTTCAAGGAACTGGAGGAGCGCATGGGGATGCCGCTCTTCGTGCGCAAGACCAAGCCGGTGCGCTTCACCAGCGCGGGGCTGCGGCTGCTGCAACTGGCCGACTCGGTGTTGCCGCAATTGCGCAGTGCCGAGCGGGACATCTCACGTCTGGCGGGTGGCGTGGCGGGGCGTCTGCACATGGCAATCGAGTGCCACAGCTGCTTCCAGTGGCTGATGCCGACCATCGATCAGTTCCGGGATGCCTGGCCTGAAGTGGAGCTGGACCTGGCTTCGGGTTTTGCCTTCGCGCCCCTGCCTGCTCTGGCCCGTGGCGATCTGGACCTGGTGGTGACCTCGGACCCGGTGGATCTGGTAGGCATTACCTACGTGCCGCTGTTCACCTACGAGGCCATGCTCGCCGTGGCCAACCAGCACCCGCTGGCGAGCAAGCCCTTTGTCGTCCCGGAAGACCTGGCCACGGAGACGTTGATCACCTACCCGGTCGAGCGTGACCGTCTGGACATCTTCACGCGTTTTCTGGAGCCCGCCGACGTCGAGCCCGCGCAGGTCCGCACCTCGGAGCTGACGGTGATGATGATGCAGCTTGTCGCCAGCGGCCGTGGCGTGTGTGGGATGCCGCACTGGGCGTTGCATGAATACAGCTCACGCGGCTACGTGAAAGCCAAGCGGCTGGGTGAGAAAGGATTATTTGCGACGCTGTACGCGGCGATTCGCGCCGACATGCTGGACGCGCCGTACATGCGAGACTTTCTGCTGACGGCGAAAGATACGTCGTTCTCGACGCTGGATGGGGTCAGTGCGGTGCGGTGAATGGGGAAACCTTGGTGTAGGAACTCGCTTGCCCGCAATAGCTGCGTGTCTGTGATGACGGCGGTGACTGACACAACGCAATCGCGGGCAAGCGCGCTCCTACCGGGTTCGTTGCAGGACTCAGGCGGTTTGCAGGCTTCGATACAGCGGCAGGATCGAATCCCGCGTCAACGGCGCCAAGTGCAGATGGTTCACATCACCGGCATCGACCCAGACGACCTCTTCAATCTCGGCTGCTGGTTTGACGTCGTGCGCAACGTCCAGTCGATAGAGCTGGCAGTTCACTTCAAAGCCCGGCTCGTTGGCGGCTGGCGCTGAAAACTCTCCCAGAAACTGCGCCTGCTCCGGCGCCACACACAACCCAAGCTCTTCGTGCAGCTCACGCGCCAGCGCATTCACCGCCGTCTCGCCTGCATCGATCTTGCCGCCCGGCTGCATGAACGCCTGCGTTCCGCGCTTTCGCACCAGCAGGGTTCGACCGTCGGGGCCAATCAGCAGCGCCGCGGCGATGCGAATGACCTTCACAGCACCACCTCGGTTTTCAGTGCGCGATGTTCATCCGCGCGCTCCAGCGCCAGCACGATCAACCGATCAATCAGCTCGGGATAGCTCAAACCGCTGGCCTGCCAGAGTTTCGGGTACATGCTGATGGAGGTGAACCCAGGAAGGGTGTTGACCTCGTTGATGATGATTTCACGCGCGTCGGTGACGAAGAAATCCACCCGCGACAACCCGGCACAGCCCAATACGCGATACGCCTGCAAGGCGACTTCCCGCACGGCTTCGCTGAGGTCTGCCGAGAGCTCGGCAGGGATTGCGATCCGCGCCTGACCGTCGTTCAGGTACTTGGTGTCATAGGCGTAGAACTCATCGTTGGCCACCACCTCGCCACACACGCTGACCTGCGGGGCGTGGTTGCCCAACACCGCGCACTCCACTTCCCGCCCGACAATGCCCTGTTCGATCAGGACCTTGTTGTCGTAATCGAACGCCAGCTTCAACGCGGCAGCGTAGCTGGCCTCGTCCGTGACCTTGCTGACGCCGACGGAGGAGCCCTGACTGGCAGGTTTGACGAACAGGGGCAGACCCAGTTGCGCCGACACGCTGACAAAGTCAACCGATTCGCCCCGGTGCAGCACAACGAAAGGCGCCACGGCAATGCCGGCGTCGCGCAGCAAGCGTTTGGTCACGTCCTTGTCCATGCACACCGCCGAACCCAGCACATCGGGGCCTACGAACGGAATATCGAGCAGCCGCAACAGGCCCTGGAGCGAACCGTCTTCGCCAGAACTGCCGTGGATCAGCGGGAAGACCACATCAATGCGCGGCACTTCCAGCCCCGTTTCCACTTCAACGAACTGAGGGCCTTGGGCACCGGGCATCAGCGACAACAGCCGGCCGGATTCGCTGAGCTTGATGTGCGCAGGATCGGTCGCGTTCTGCAGGTAATCGCGCTCGTCAAACCGCAGCCAGTGACCTTGCTTGTCGATGCCGATGAGGGTGATGTAGTAGTTGTTGCGATCAATCGCATTGATCACGTTGCGTGCCGATTGCAACGACACTTCATGCTCGGAGGATTGCCCACCGAAAACGATGGCGACTGACTTTTTCAAAAGGGGAACTCCTGGATTTCAGGTCGCAGAGCTAAAAGCAATTTGCGTCGATAGTCCAGTGTCCGGGGCATCTGAATGACGGAATGTCGACCTAGCACACCTGTTGATGGCCGAACATAAAACCTGCGGAAACGAATACGCTGGTTCACCCCCCGTCGACGTTGCCGACCCATCGCCTCGCCAGCAAGCCGGCTTGTATGGTCTGCATCTCCACTATTTACGGTGACGCTGATGGTTTGTCCTAACGGCCGAACTGTTCCGCCCCCAGGCAGAACCCATACATCAGCGCCACCCAATAAAACGGATAAATCCGAAAACCCAGCGCCAAATCCCAACACACAGCCAAAAAAAATCCCGCACCCCAGGTCATCGACAAACGACACCCAAAGCGCGGGACCTGCCTCAGTCATTCAGCCTTCTTGGCACCAGACCCAAACGTAGCAAACCGCTTGTTGAACCCCGCAATACGCCCCTCAGTCGTGGTCTTGCGTTGCTGACCGGTGTACATCGGGTGCGAAGCGCTGGACACATCGAGCGCTACGTACGGATAGGTGTTCCCGTCGGAGTGTTTCTGCGTGCGGTCGGTATCGACAGTCGATCCAATCAGAAAATAGACATCGGCTGCAGTGTCGTGAAACAGGACCTGACGGTAGTCGGGATGGATATCGGCTTTCATAACGCTCTCCAGATGTAAGTAATCATGTAATACGTTATACAGTAACAATTGGAAAAAGTTCAACCCCACTTTTTTGTAACCGTTACAACTTTGGCCTTTGATCCTGCCGAAAGTGTCTATAAGGTTCGCGCCGCTGCTCAAAGCACCCCCGAATTTTTCGGGAACGGAATGAAAAATCACCACCAGGGAGTTGTGCAATGCCAATGATCGATCGATATGAAATGAGCATCCCCAGCCACATGCGTCTGATCGATGCTCGAAGCGCGCTGAATGTTCTAGAGCGGTTCGTGCAGGAAGCCAACGCTCAAATTGACCGTGATGTACTGGCGGACAAGCTGGAGCCATTGATAGACGCTTTGAACGAAGCCGCGGACGCAACACTTCCCGTGGACAGCCATGAAGCCTTCAACCGCTGGGCATGCGAGCTGGGCTACATCGCGCTGTCGCCCAAGGAAGCAGAACTGATCCAGGACATTCGCCGCTGCACCGAAGAAGGACAGGAAGACATCTACAGGATGGTCGAGCACACGCAAGAAACCAAGGAGCGCGTCTTCGGCCAGTAACGGGCGGGGCTGATGCTTTCAACACGTCATCTGATCGAGGGGAGGGTCATGTGAAATGCAGGGGCGCGCCGTTGCAGCGCGCCTCCTTTTGAAATCACACCGCTTCCTGGAAATCCATTTCAGGCGGCTGACGGCGGAAACCACCGGTGAGCCAGGCCAGGTAAATACAGCCCAACACCAGCCAGCTCACGCCGAGCATGATCGCCAGCTTGTCCAGGCTGACCATCAGCCACACGTCGGCCAACAGGCCGATCAGCGGGCAGATCAGGAACAGCAACACCTCGCGAAGACCGCGTTTCTCAACGGCGATCCAGTAATGGAAAATCACTGAAAGGTTGACCAGGCTGAACGCCAGGAACGCACCGAAGTTGATGAACGACGTCGATGTGGTCACGTCAAGTTTCAGGGCCAGCAGCGCCACCACGGCGCAGAGCAGAATGCTGTTGACCGGTGTTCCGAAGCGCTCGCTCAACCCCGCGAAAAACGACTTCGGCAACACACCGTCCCGCCCCATCGCATACAGCAGACGCGAACCGCTGGCCTGAGCCGACAGCCCCGAGGCGAACTGGCCGACGATCAGGCCGATCAGGAAGATCGTCACGAACAGATCACCGCCAATATTGCGGGCGATTTCGTAAGCCGCAGAATCAACGTTCTCGAACTGCGCCGACGGATGCGCCAACTGCACGAAGTAAGACACGCCGACGAAGATCAACCCACCGATCAAGGTAATCATCATGATCGCCCTTGGAATGGTCTTGCGCGGGTCCTTGGTTTCTTCCGTCAGGGTGCTGACCGCGTCGAAGCCCAGGAACGAGTAACAGGCAATCGCGGCGCCACTCATGATCAGCGGCATCTGCATGTCACCGTTGTAGAACGGCGCCAGCGTCCACAACGGTGTGCTGGCATCGCCCCCGATGTAGTGGATGCACAGCACGACGAACGCAGCCAGCACGAGGAACTGCACGATCATCAGCAAGGCGTTGACGGTGTTGGCCAGTTTCAGCCCCACGATGTTGATCACGCTGGTGACAACGATGAAGGCCAGCACCCAGACAGGCTGCGGTACCGAGGGAAAGGCCGAGCCCAGGTACGCAGCGCCGATCAACCAGATCGCCATCGGCAGGAACAGGTAGTCAAGCAGCACCGCCCAGCCCGCGATGAAACCGAGCTTCGGGCTGATGGCCTTGCGCACATAGCTGTAGGCCGAGCCCGCGACCGGGTAAGCCTGCGCCATACGGCCGTAACTCATGGCGGTGAAGAACATCGCCACCAATGCCGCGAGGTAAGAAGCCGGCACCATGCCGCCTGTGGATTGCGCCAGGATGCCGAAGGTGCCGAGCACGATGATAGGGGTCATATAGGCGATGCCGAACAGCACCACCGACCCTAATGAAAGGGTGCGTTGCAAACGAGCCATGAGCGACTACTCCGAATTTATAGGTTTTATGGCAGAGAAAAGTTCGGCAGAACAAAGGCGTTTCTTTTAATTGGGAACTGCTGAGCGTTCGCCGCAGCGACGCTCGGCAGGCACTGCTTTTATGCGGTTTTTGGAATCATCAGTTCGCGCACACCGTTGGCGTGCTCGATCACTTCGCCCGGCAGGCGCAGGCGTTGATCGTCCAGGTAGCGGTAGTCGCGGCGTGCCGCTTGCAGCTGGCTGAGATCAAGCTGTGCACTGAACTGGCATTCTTCGCGACCGGCTTCCTGCAACAGCGTGCCAAACGGGTCGACCAGCGCACTGCCACCGGCAAAGACCAGCCCGCCATCGCCTTCACCCACGCGATTGACCATCAGCGCGAACGCTTGGTTTTCCTGGGCGCGCGCCATGATTGCGGTGCGATGCGTCGGGCCGTATGGGTCCATGTTGCCGTTGGTCACGATGATCAGCTCGGCACCCAGTTGCGCCAGCGCACGGGCCGACTCAGGGAACTCGATGTCGTAGCAAATCAGAAGGCCGACCCGCACGCCATTCCACAGACAGGTCGCATAACGGTCTCCGGGCGTGAACACGCCACGATCAGATGCCCACAGGTGGGTCTTGCGATAGCGCAGCGCGATACCCTCTGGCGTGATCAACAACGTGGTGTTGTAAAACTGACCGTTGTCGCTTTCGGCCATACCAATGACCACCGAAACGTTGCGCGCACGCGCGGCCTGCTGCACGGCCTGAACGGTTGGACCGTCCAGTGGCTCGGAGACCTGAGCGACGGTTTCGCTGGACGGAAAGCCCATCAGGTGAGTTTCCGGAAACACCATCAGCGCGGTGTCATCGGCGCAGGCGGCGATCGCATTGAGCGCGCGTTTCAGGTTATGGCGCGTGCCATTGTCCTGGCCCGTCATTTGGGCAAATTCGACCTTCATGGGTTCTCCTTATCGAGTCACGTTGCCGATCGGCACAAAATGCTGGCTGATCATTGGCGCTGCGGGCAGTATGCGCATCAGCAACTGTTACGGGGTATTACGCAGCTGTAGTAACCCAATAGGGGTAGATCAATGACAATCGCACTTCAGGACATGGCCTGGCATCGCTCGGTCGCGCAGTTGATCGAAGCGCTGGACCGGCCCAACTTCTGGGCACAACTGGTGCGGCTGCTCAATCAATACGTGACCTTCGATAGTTGGGTGGCCCTGCAGTTCAGCGCTGGAGAACGGCCTCAGGTCTTCGCCGAATGCCCCGCCGAAGACGGCAGCCCCGATCAGTTGTTTCAGGACTACCTGAAAGGCCTGTACCTGCTCGATCCATTCTATATCGCCAGCCGCGAGCGCTCGCAAAGTGGGCTGTTCCGGCTGGCTGAAGTGGCTCCGGAGCACTTCGAGCTGACTGAGTATTACCAGCGGTACTTTCGTCTGAATGTCGTCGCCGATGAAATCCAGTTCAACTGCCAGCTCGACAGCGACCGCACGCTGTGCCTGTCGCTGGGCTCGACACAGCGCTTCAGTGCCGAGCAGATCGCCCTGCTGTCGATGATTCAACCATGGGTAATTGCCCTGTTGCGTCAGCGCCTGCCGTTTGAGCTGGCGGAGCCTGAGGCCGCTGACGAACCCACCGTCGCGCCTTTACCAACAACCGACTGGCGAACACAACTGGAAGCCTCGGTTCAGCAGAGTCGTGGCGCCCAACTGACGGCGCGTGAGCTGGACGTCGGCCGTTTGATGCTCAGCGGCTGCTCAAGCAAGGAGATCGCGCGCAAACTGGAGATATCTGCAGAAACCGTGCGCGTTCACAAGAAACACATGTACAGCAAACTCGGAATCAAATCTCAGTCGGAACTGTTTTCGATTTTTCTTCAGGCGCAAAGCGCTTGAGGCAAAGGAAAGTCTTGCCGAAAAAAGGCGCGGCACAGCGTCTCTTCCATCAACCGTGTTAAGACCCAGGATTGTCTATGAGCCTGTCCCTTTTAAGTCGCTACGCCTTTTTCGTCGGGTGTGTATTGTTCACCCTGCTGAGCCTCCCGTTCCTCTACCACGAGTGGCTTTGGCCGTTCACGCTGGCGACAGCGATTCTCAGCCTGATCGGTATTTTCGACCTCATTCAAGTCCCGCACTCGGTGCGCCGTAACTACCCGATCCTGGGTAACATCCGGTACGCCGTCGAAACGATCCGCCCTGAAATCCGCCAGTACCTGCTGGAGTCCGACAGCGACGCCCTGCCCTTTTCCCGTGCGCAGCGTTCGCTGGTGTATGCACGCGCCAAGAATGAATCGGCGGACAAACCCTTCGGCACCCTGATCGACGTCTACCAGTCCGGCTTCGAATTCATCAGCCACTCCATGCGTCCGGCGCCGCTGTCGGACCCTAACCAGTTCCGGGTCACCGTAGGCGGTCCGCAGTGCACTCAGCCGTATTCGGCGTCGATCTTCAACATTTCCGCCATGAGCTTCGGCTCGCTCAGCGCCAATGCCATCCGGGCGCTGAACAAAGGCGCCAAACTTGGCAACTTCGCCCATGACACCGGCGAAGGCAGCATCAGCCCGTACCACCGCGAAAACGGCGGCGACCTGACGTGGGAGCTGGGCAGCGGCTATTTCGGCTGCCGCACCGAAGACGGCCGTTTCGACCCCGAGCGTTTTGCCAAACAGGCGCAGGACCCGCAGGTCCGCATGATTGAAATCAAGATGAGTCAGGGCGCAAAACCCGGCCACGGCGGCATCCTGCCCAAGCACAAGGTCACGCAGGAAATCGCCGATACCCGCGGCATTCCCATGGGCGAAGACTGCATCTCGCCCTCCCGTCACAGCGCCTTTTCCACACCGTTCGAGATGATGCAGTTCATTGCGCAACTGCGAGAGCTGTCCGGCGGAAAACCGGTGGGCTTCAAATTCTGCCTGGGTCATCCCTGGGAGTTCATGGGCATCGTCAAGGCCATGATGGACACCGGCATCCTGCCGGACTTCATCGTCGTCGACGGTACCGAAGGCGGCACGGGCGCAGCGCCGGTCGAGTTCACCGACCATATGGGCGTGCCGATGCGCGAAGGCCTGCTGTTCGTGCACAACACGTTGGTGGGCGTGAACCTGCGCGACAAAATCAAGCTGGGCGCCAGCGGCAAGATCGTCAGCGCCTTCGACATCGCCAGCGTGCTGTCCATCGGCGCCGACTGGGCCAACTCGGCGCGCGGCTTCATGTTCGCCATCGGCTGCATTCAGTCGCAAAGCTGCCACACCAACAAATGCCCGACGGGCGTCGCCACGCAAGACCCGCTGCGCCAGCGCGCGCTGGTGGTCCCGGACAAAGCCCAGCGCGTCTTCAACTTCCACCGCAACACGCTTCACGCCCTGGCGGAAATGCTCGCGGCGGCCGGTCTGGATTCACCTGACCAGCTGGAAGCCAAGCATCTGGTACGTCGCATGTCGGCCACCGAGATTCAGTTGTTCTCCCAATCCCACGTGTTCCTGCAACCCGGCCAGTTGCTCAACGGCGTGGTCGACGACAGTTTCTACTCACGCATGTGGCGCATGGCGCGTGCCGACAGCTTCGAGCCCAATGAGATTGATTGATCGAATCGTGTGACGCCCTGACTGCCAGCTGCGGTGATTTCAAGCGTCGCCGCTGCTGGCAAGCATTACCGTTTGCACCTCGCACCGTTCAACCGGTGCCTGCAAACCTGAGACATTCTGTAATACCCCCCTTTTGCTTTTCCCCCCTGAAAGCGCCACCCTGCGCGCCGCCGATCAGCGCCCGCTGGCGGCGTGGAACCAAGGCCCTGCGCGGCCCTCTTCTCTAAACAGACTTGCAAGAGCCCACCGTCATGACGAACGGACGCGACCATCGAATCGACTTCTTTCGAGGTTTGGCGCTGATCTTCATTTTTTGGGATCACGTACCGGACAACCCTTTCGCGCAACTGACCCTGCGTAATTTCGGATTCAGCGACGCCGCCGAGGTGTTTGTATTCCTCGCGGGTTACGCCGCCGTGCTGGCCTATGGACGTGTGGTCGAGCGCGATGGCTTTGTCGTCGCCTGCCTCAGAATCCTGCGCCGCACGTGGGTGCTGTATGTGGCGCACATTTTCCTGCTGACCTTGCTGATGGGCATCGTCTTTGTCGCCAACAACCATGTCGAAACCCGTGACATGGTGCGCGAGATGGGCCTCGAATATTTCGTCGGCAACCCGCAACAGGCACTCGCCGACGAATTGTTGTTGCGCTTCAAGCCCAACCTGACCGACCCGCTGCCGCTGTACATCCTGCTGATGGGCGCCTTGCCACTGATCCTGCCGATCATGCTGCGCAACGTGGCGCTTGCGGTCGGCCTGTCGATCACGCTGTACATGATGGTGCCGCTGTTCGGCTGGAACCTGCGTGCCTACGAAGGCGGTGGTTACTGGTATTTCAACCCGGCGGCGTGGCAATTGATCTTCGTACTCGGCGGCGCCTTCGCGATGCACACCCAGCGACCTTCCAGCCCGCGCCCGACCGTGCGCCCGGTATGGCAGCAGCCGCTGTTTCTGTTGGCTGCGGTTTACTTGCTGATGGCCGGCACCCTCACCTTCCTCTGGAAATTCCCCGACGTTCACGATGCGCTGCTGCCCAAAGCGTTCACCGACCTGATCTACCCGATCAGCAAAACCGACTTGTCGCCACTGCGGTTGCTGCATTTCGTGGCGCTGGTGTACGTGGTCGCCAAATCGCTGCCAGCGTCCATGACCTGGCTGGACAACTGGCCCGCCCGGCAAACCTGTCGCATGGGCCGTTACTCGCTGGAAATCTTCTGCCTGGGCGTGCTCCTCGCGCCGCTGGCGGATGGCGTCAACGCGCTGGCCGGTGATGCCTGGCAGATGCGCGTGATCACGGCGTTGCTGGGGCTGGGGTTGATGCTGCTGTTGTCCAACTGGCTGGAGCTGAACAAACGACTGGGGAGCCCGAAGGTGGCGACGGTGGTGCGGGTTTGAGGCCTGGTTCTCACTAGGCAAACCTCTCGGAAATTTCCTACTGGTTTATCAGGCAAAGCTTTTTCGCAGACGGCCGTTATGCGGAGGGTAGAGATAAATCAGTGAGGGAATGAAGATGGAAATTTCTACTATCGCAACGCATACAGCGGTGCCAAAAAAATGGGAATCGATGACCAATCAGACGGAGGCACAACCCGGGCCTATGACACTCATTCAGCGTCCGGATAGTAAAAACACTGCACCTGAAACGCCTCGTCCAGATGACGGGACACGCAACATGATAGTCACAACGGGGGCTGTTTTCTCGCCTGAAGAGAGTTCGGCGAGCCTGCGACTAAGCCTCCTCAAGCTGCAATTTGAGATTTTTAGAAACGAGCTGGAAGACGCACACCCCGAATTTATCGGTGTTAGCTTTGAATTTGGTCTGGACGAACATGGACAAATTGAAATCATTGATGCATCGGGACAGCTTCCCAATGAACGGAAAGCTAAACTGGCCCAACTGCTCAGTGATTATCATGGATTTGGCGCAACGGCCCGTGATCTTGTGAACAATATAAAGCAGTCTGTGATCCATGCACGAAGCTATACTTTAGATCGAACCGACTTGGCGGAGCGCCCTGTCAGATCACTTATTGACTTCGGAACGATACTGAACAGTGGTGACGCGATGAGTGAATTAAAAAGTCAGATCATTAGCGCCTTGAACGAAATATCACCCACCATTTCCGAAATCGTTTAGAAACCTTACAGAGCCAGGCGGAAAACATCGACCGCCTGGCGAGTTAGCGAGTGCATCAAGCCTTTATCGGCGCACTTTTCTGTGGCCGCATACATGCCCGAAAACTCGATCCCCTTCTTGCTCTACCGTTTGAGGAAGACGATCAGGATAAGCATTCTCCAGTCGATAGCTGCCGACGTAGTAATAACTACGCCAAGTACCCGGACCATAGAAGATTTCGATATCTGCAGTTTCTCTACCACCGTAACAACGTTCAAAACTGACAGTTTTTGAAACTTGGCCCGCGGCATCGCTGACTACCCAAACAACCACAGGACGCATCCGGGATTCTGCGAGGTCCATATTAAACCAACCGATTGCGCCCTTGAGCGGTGACCCCACCGAATCAGTGAAGCTGGCCTCAAGCTGAGCTTCAATCGAGCCTTGAACCGGCAAGAACGAAGGTTGCGTATAGCCGCTTGGAATCCGTTTCATTCGGTATTGATCTTTTAAATGATACTCCTTCAGCACGGGAGAAGACCCGAATACAAAAGTGTACGGACGCTGTGAATACGGCTGATCTTTCTTATGAGAGACCCTAATCTTTATTTCTACCCCAGGCTCAAGACCTGAAAACACCTTCGAACTCTCAATTTTCTTCTTCCATTCGCCTCCCTCAAGATATTCAATCTCGAAAAAAACAGGCCCATCATGCTGCACAGAGTCCCCAAGCAGAACCTTCTGCCCCCGGACGGCGCTAAAGCTGTAGTAGTGAATCGCATCCGCCGCTTCCAAGGTAGCTGTTTTGGTATGTAGCTCATCACTAAGCTTCTCCTCTAAACTGCTACTTACAGATGCAGCTGGAGTATAAGCTGACACATGATCTACAACCAACTCCCCTTTGACTTCAAGGGCCGACGCTGTGCACATTACCAACGCCAGCGAAGCGCCAATCATTGAGCCTTCAATTTTTTTATTTTTAATCATGAAACATCCTGTCCATTTCGATTGATATTATTTCTTAGAGGTACAACGACGTAAGCAGCCCGCCTAATAGTCGTCAACAGCAAAGAAATCATTTCCGAAACTTCCTACGACTTATCGCCGAGCGGTGCGGTCTATCCAGTTTGAAACGGGCCTCAGCTCCGTGTCATAACCGAACGCCGCCACGTCATAGCCTGATCCGAAGCACCGGACGCTTTCTACACAAATTCTTCACCTTCCCCGCCCAGCGTCTAAGCTTGTAGTCAGGTGCGATTAACAGGTTTAACCGGGCCAATGATATGGGCGCTTTGTGGCATTCAGACGAAAAGAAGGCTGCGGTCAAGGCTGACAGTCATGGGGATGTACCGATGCCTGCCCGCCCACGCCGCAAGTGGTACCTGTGGCGCTTGCTGGTGGGATTGGTGCTGTTGGCGTCGGTGATCCTGGGATTTGCCGTGGCAACGGAAACCCGCAGTTCCAGGCTTCAGGCCCGTGAGTTCAGCCAGTTCGCCCATGAACTGAATTACACCGTAGAGTCCGGCCCCAGCGACGCGATTCTGTATCCGGGGGACGGGCCTTTCGACAAGCGCCTGGGCTACTCCTCGTTGGGCGAGTTCCTGCCTCGCCTGCTGAAACGTGATTACCGTATCACCGAGCAATCCCGGTTCTCTCCTGAGCTGGTTTCCTACGCCAAGCGCGGGTTTTTCGTGCCTTACCAGGAAAAGAGTCAGTCAGGCCTGACCATTTCCGATTGCCGGGGCGATTCGCTGTATCAGTTCACCTACCCGCAGCAGTTATACCCCACCTTCGTGTCGATCCCGCCCGTGGTGGTCAACAGCCTGTTGTTCATCGAAAACCGGGATTTGCTGGATGACAAGCAGCCGCTGGCCAACCCGGCTGTGGATTGGCCGCGCTTCCTCAAGGCCGCCATTTCCCAGGTGGCGAAGCTGGTTGGCCTGCCAGGGCAATCGGCGGGCGGGAGCACGCTGGCGACCCAACTGGAGAAATACCGTCACTCGCCCGATGGCCTGACGCAGTCGGGCGGCGAGAAAATACGTCAGATGATTTCCGCCAGCGTGCGCGCCTATCAACCCGGCCCGCAAACGCTGGAAGCACGGCAACGGGTGGTGCGCGACTACCTCAACAGCGTGCCACTGTCGGCGGTGCCTGGGCATGGTGAAGTACACGGTATGGCTGAAGGTCTGCGCGTCTGGTACGGCGCCGATTTTGACCGGACCAATCAGTTGCTGGCCTCGCCCGCCAAAGACCCGAAGACCATGGCAGCCAAAGGGCTGGCCCTGCGTGAAGTCCTGTCGCTGGTCATTGCCCAGCGTCGGCCTTCGCATTATCTGGCGAAGGGCCGCAAAGAGCTGGCCGACCTGACGGACAGCCATATCCGTTTGCTGGCGCAGAACCAGGTGATCGATCCACCGCTGGCAGACGCCGCATTGGGCGCCACTGTGACCTACCGTGACTGGGTGCAGCAGCCGACCGTGCAACCCATCGAGACCAACAAAGGCATCACGGTCGCCCGCACGCGCCTGTCGAACATGCTCGACCGGCCGCTTTACGATCTCGACCGCCTCGACCTGTCGGCCACCAGCACGCTACAAAGCGACCTGCAGATGAGCGTCGGCCAATACCTGCGCGACCTGGCGAACCCTGAATACGCCGCGAAGCTGGGTCTGCTCGGCGAGCATCTTCTGACACCGACCAGCACCCAGGCGGTGCGCTACAGCTTCACGTTGTTCGAACGCGATGCCGACGGCTCACGGGTCCGCGTGCAGACTGACAGCACGGATCAGCCGTTCGACATCAACGAAGGCAGCAAGCTGGAGCTGGGCTCCACCGCGAAAATGCGCGTGCTGACGACGTATCTGCAGATCATCTCGGAGATTCACGACAAATACGCCGGGATGAGCAACGCGGAGCTCAAGAAGGTCCCGGTCGAAGAACCTGACCGGCTGAGTCGCTGGGCACTGGATTACCTGATGCAAAACAATGACCGGGATCTGTCGAAAATGCTCACGGCAGCGCTCGACCGCAAATACTCCGCCAGCCCTGGCGAGTACTTTTTCACCGGCGGCGGCATGCATCACTTCAATAACTTTCGTCGTGAAGACAATGAGCGCAACCCGACCCTGCGCGACGCGCTGCGAGAATCGATCAACCTGCCGTTCATTCGTTTGATGCGTGATGTGGTGCGCTACACAACCTATCAGGGCCCGAACAACAGCGCCGTGCTGCTCAAGGACGACAGCGACCCGAGGCGTCAGGAATACCTGGCCGACTTTGCCGATCGCGAGGGGACTTCGTTCCTGCTCAGGTTCTGGAAACGCTACAAGAACAAGACGACGCAAGACCGGCTGGACACGTTCCTGGACGGGGTCCATCCGTCCGCCAGCCGCCTGGCGGCCGTCCACCGGTACCTGTTGCCCGAGGCGACCCAAAGCGCGTTCAACGCCTTCGTCCGCGCCCATGTCGTGGCGGACAAACGTCAACCACCGCTGAGCGAAAAGCGGCTCGACGAGCTGTATTACGCGTACGGTCCGGGCAAATTCGACCTGCCGGATCAAGGCTTCGTCGCCCGGGTTCATCCGCTGGACCTGTGGCTGGTGGGCTATCTGCTGCAAAACCCCGATGCAAAGTTCAAGGAGGCTGTCGCCGCCAGTCGCTTCGAGCGTCAAGAGGTGTACAGCTGGTTGTTCAAGAGTCGGCACAAAAGCGCGAGAGACAGTCGCATCCGCACGATGCTGGAGATCGAGGCCTTCCTCGACATTCATCAACGCTGGCAACGGCTGGGGTATCCCTTCGACCATCTCGTCCCTTCACTGGCGACCGCCATCGGCAGCTCAGGCGACCGTCCGGCCGCGTTGGCCGAACTGATCGGGATCATTCAGAACGACGGCATCCGGCTACCGGTCCTGCGCATCGACAGCCTGCACTTTGCGGCCGACACGCCTTACGAAACGCTGCTGACCAACAACCCCGAACTGGGCAAACGCGTGCTGCCTTCGGCTGTCGCAACCGCAATGCGCGAAGCACTGTCGCAGGTGGTGGACGCGGGCACAGCACGGCGCGTGTCGGGCAGTTTCAAATTGCAGGACGGCACCACTCTAGCGATGGGCGGCAAGACCGGTACAGGTGACAACCGCATCGAAAGCTTCGGTTCCGGCGGACGCATGCTCGCGTCCAAGGCGATCAACCGCACTGCCACCTTCGTGTTCTATATCGGCGACAACCATTACGGCACGTTGACCGCGTACGTGCCGGGCCGCGCGGCCGAAAGCTTCAAGTTCACCTCGGCATTGCCTGTCCAGGTCCTCAAAGGCATGGCGCCGATTCTCAATCCCTACCTGGAGCCCGGAACGTTCACCCAGTGCAAGGCGCCAGCGGCCACGCAAGTGGCGAGCCTTCACTGATCCTGCGTATTTCCAGCCACTAAAACTTCACTCAAGCCGACCAGCAGCGATCCACGCAATCGCACAAACGAGAACCGTTCGTCTTTAAGCCTCTTGCAGACATATTAAGATATATCTTAAGGTATATCTAACGTGTAACGAGAGATGAAAAAAGATGAGAGACCACTCACACGATCACCCCCATCACCACCGCCCTCACTTCGGTGACCACGGCGACGGCCGCGATGGTTTTGAAAAACGCACCGGTCGGGAACGCGGTGGACGCGGTCCTCGAGTGTTTGCCCCCGGCGACCTGAAACTCCTGCTCCTGGCACTGATTGCCGATCAGCCTTGCCACGGCTACGACCTGATCCGCCAGATTGAAGGCCTGTTCGACGGTGCCTACAGCCCGAGTCCTGGCGTGATTTACCCCACCCTGACCTTTCTGGAAGAAAGTGAGTTGATCACTGGCGACGCAGAAGGCGGCAAGAAGCGCTACCAGATCACCCCGGCGGGTCAACAACACCTGATCGAGCAAGCCGTTGCGCTGGACGGTGTGAAGATGCGCATCGAGGTGAGCAAGCGCTCGCTGCGCGGTCACGATCGTCCGCCGGAAATCCACGAGGCGGTGCACAACCTCAGGCACGCCCTGCAGATGCATCACGGCCGCTGGAGCCCGGAAGAAATCATCCGGGTTCGCGACCTGTTGAACGAAACCGCCAAAGCCGTCGCCGATGGCCCACACAATCGGTCGGAGAAGCCCGAATGAATTCACAGCAATCGATTCATCGCGTCAGCCACGAAATCAAGCGCCGCAAACTGGACGTGTTGCGCGTCACGGACCTTACGCCACGGATGCGCCGTGTGACCCTGCACGGACCTGAGCTGACCGGCTTCATCAGCCTCGGCACCGACGACCACGTCAAACTGCTGTTCGCCACCACGCCAGAAGAACAGGCGGCGTTGGACAACTTCATGCCTGGCGCGAATGCGGACGGCCCAAAGCCTGCCATGCGCGACTACACGCCCCGCCGCTATGACGCCGCGTCGGGAGAACTGGACATCGACTTCGTGCTGCACGGCGACGGCCCGGCCGCGACCTGGGCGGCGCAGGCGGCTGTCGGGCAGCACCTGTACATCGCTGGCCCACGCGGCTCGATGATCGTGCCGGACATGTTCGACAGTTACCTGTTGATCGGCGATGAGACCGCCCTGCCCGCCATCGCCCGGCGCCTGGAAGAACTGCCGGCCAATCGCCGTGCGCTGGTGGTGGTTGAGATCGAAGACGCCGCCGAGCGCCAGGCGTTGACAAGCCGCGCGCAAGTCGAAGTGATCTGGGTGCTGCGTGGTGAAGAGAGCCTGCTGGACGTGACGCGCCAGTTGACGCTGCCAGAGGGGAGTTTGTATGCCTGGGTCGCAACGGAGTCTGCGTTGTCACGCAAGGTTCGGCGGGTGCTGCTCGACGAATTCAAGCTTGATGAGGCGACCGTGAAAGCCGCGGGTTACTGGCGTCTGGCCGACACCGACGAAGCGTAACGCGGCGTCTACCGTGGGCCTTCGCAGCAGCATGCAGTGAAGGCCTACCGATTCTGAACGCGACGAGCCTTGATTCTGTCGATCAGCACGATCATCAGGCCGATCGCCACAAACCCCGCCAACACCCCTAAGGCGTTGATCAGTGCCTGGCCAAGGCCGAGCGTCCCGATGTCCAGAAACGGGTAGAGATAATCGCCAAAGGCGTTTCCCCGAAACAGCAGCCAGGCGAAGTACACCGCGGGATACGCAATCCACGCCAATACGTGCTTCAGGCCCAGCAAACCCTTCGTAACGTACAGCCACCAATAACCGACAAACAGCAGCGGCATGACATCGTGCAGCAGCTCGTCGGCGAGCCACTGCCAGCCTTGCGGCGTCCACAAATGGCGCAGCAGCAGGTTGTAGGCGATGCTCACCAGAAGAATGCTGGTGGTGATGCCCGCACACACGATCGGGGATCGGAAAAAACGGTGCGCCGCGCCATACCGTTCGGTGATGGCACAGGTCAGCGCCACGGCGACCAGCGTATTGGTCAACACGGTGAAGAAACTGAAAAAACGCACCAGCCCGCCCACCAGACTGGCCTGATCGGTCCAGCGTCCCCACAGGATCAAATACAGCTGCACCGCCAACGCGAACCAGCCAAGCACCGCGCCGGCAGTGGCGAGGCGGCGTTGTCCCGGCGCCAGGGTGAGCGTTTGGCTGTGCATCTGATTCAGTCCTTGAAAGCGTTCGAGCGGGGTGCGATCACCCGCGTTTGGTGCGTGCCAGTTTCACGTACAGGGCTTCGACCTTCTCGCGCGCCCAAGGTGTCTTGCGCAGAAACGTCAGGCTCGACTTGATGCTCGGGTCGCTCTTGAAGCAGCGAATGTCGATGCGCTCCGCCAGCCCCGACCACTCGTAGTGCTCGACCAGCGCGTTGAGGATCTGCTCCAGCGTCACGCCATGCAGCGGGTTGTTGTTGGGTGTGGTCATGCCGGGCCTTTTGCACTTGATGAAGGGACACGTTGTCGCGAGGTGCGCACCTTAACGGAGCAATGGATGAGTGTGAAGAGATTGTAGAACGGGTTACAGGTTCAAGGTCGGCAGCGACCTGTGACGGGCTGCCGCCTATACATGCTGGAACGCCCAGCTTTCATCTGTACCGCCAGTGTAACGGTAGATGAGTGCCCGCCAGGCCACGTCGTTCGCCCATCCTTATAGAGACTAAGGGATAGCGCTACCTCAAATTCCCCGCACTGTTACCAAAGCGGCAACTAATCATGTCGCAAATTCGACTTTTTAAAAAATCGTTAGGGCCCTATCATCGCCGGCGCTAAACACTGAAACGATTAATCCGTCTCTCCTTCGGACCCTTGCCGAGCATTTTTTACGCGCGGCGAGCAGCGTTTCCTTTGGCTTTTAGATTCCTCAAAAAAGAACTCGCCGCCTATGCCTACTCATCCGAAATGCCCCGCTTTAACGACCGCCAGACTGCTGACCGTACAAAGTGCAGCGCTGGTCACCCTCGGCTTTGCGGCCTGCGCCAACGCAGCGCCTGCATTCGACAGTGAGTCGCCGTGGATGCTGGGGGATTGGGGCGGCAAGCGCACCGAGCTGTCGCAACAGGGTTATGACTTCAAACTCGACACGGTCGTGGAAGTGGGTTCCAACCTGCACGGCGGCTACAACCACGATAAAGCCACTCGCTACAGCGATCAGTTCGCGCTAGGCGCGCACATGGACCTGCAGAAAATCCTCGGCTGGCATGACGCCGAATTCCAGTTGACGCTGACCAACCGCAACGGCGACAACATCAGCAACGACCGCGTTTCCGATCCGCGCGTCGGCACCATCTCCTCGTCCCAGGAAGTCTGGGGCCGTGGCAATGTCACTCGCCTCACGGACCTGTGGTACCAGCAGAAATTTCTCGATCAGAAACTGAGCATCAAGGTCGGTCGTTTCAACGAGGGCGAAGACTTCAACACTTTCCCGTGCGACTTCCAGAACCTGGCGTTCTGTGGCTCGCAGGTCGGTAACTGGGGCGGCGGCATCTGGTACAACTGGCCGATCAGCCAGTGGGCGATGCGTGTCAAATACCAGCTCAACCCTGAGCTGTTCGTACAGATCGGCGCCTTCGAGCAGAACCCGTCGAACCTGGAAAACGACAACAACTTCAAGCTCAGCGGCAGTGGCACCCAAGGCGCGGTCTTGCCGGTGGAGCTGGTCTGGTCGCCGAAAGTCAACGACCTGCCGGGCGAATACCGTCTCGGCTACTACTACAGCACCGCCGACAGCAGCGACGTCTACAAGGACAGCAACGGTCGCTATGCCGCGCTGAGCGGCGAAGACTACGCCTCTTCGTCCAGCAAACACGGCATGTGGCTGACCCTGCGCCAGCAGGTCACGAGCCTGGCCAGCGACAATAGCCGCGGGCTGAGCCTGTTCGCCAACGGCACGCTGCACGACAAAAAAACCAACATGATCGACAACTTCGTGGCCTTGGGCGCGACCTATAAGGGTCCGTTCGATGCGCGCCCGCAGGATGATCTCGGCCTGGCCGTGAGCCGTATTCATGTGAACCCGGCGTATCGCAAGAACATCAACCTGCGTAATCAGGCCGACAGCGTGTCGGACTACAACGACCCGGCCTTCCTGCCCGTGCAGGACACCGAATACAACGCCGAACTGTACTACGGCGTTCACCTGACCAACTGGCTGACCGTGCGCCCCAACCTGCAATTCATCCGTCATCCGGGCGGCGTGAACCAGGTCGATGACGCGCTGGTGGCCGGACTCAAGATCCAATCTTCGTTCTGATCGGCTTATTTAAACTTTCTGAATCCCGTTTCAGGAACTAGCGTGAATGAAGCGGATTCAAACGGTTCGAGTCGATCAGACGAAAAGAACAAAGCGTCAACCACTTAATCGTTACGGAGTACGACAATATGAGCACTGACGGTGCTTTCGGTAAGGGTCGCCTGCTACCGAGCTTGCTCGGGCTGGTGATTCTGGTGATGGGCCTGGCCTTGTTGGCCGGGGGTATCAAACTGCTGACACTGGGCGGGTCGCTGTACTACCTGCTGACCGGTATCGGCTTCGTCATCACTGGCGTATTGCTGATCATGGGCCGTCGCTCGGCCCTGGGTCTGTTTGCGCTGGTGCTGTTCGCGAGCACGGTCTGGGCGCTCTGGGAAGTCGGCCTGGACTGGTGGCAGTTGGTGCCACGTCTGTCGCTGTGGTTCGTACTCGGCATTGTCATGCTGCTGCCATGGTTCCGTCGCCCTCTGCTGCGCGGCCAGCCAGGCGGCATGCCGACCGTTGCATTGAGCATCGCCGTGGTCCTGGCCGGTCTGACGGCTCTGGCCAGTCAGTTCACCAGCCCGGGTGAAATCAAAGGCACGCTGGACCGTGACGACGCAGGCGTGGCCTACGATCCTCAGCCAATGCCCGATGGCGACTGGCAGGCGTACGGCCGTTCCGAGCACGGCAATCGTTACTCGCCACTGAAGCAGATCACCCCAGAAAACGTCGGCAAGCTGCAAGAAGCCTGGCGCATTCGCACCGGCGACCTGCCAACGGCAGAAGACCCGGTCGAGCTGACCAACGAAAACACCCCGCTCAAGGTCAACGGGATGATCTACGCCTGTACACCTCACAGCAAGGTGCTGGCGCTGGACCCTGACACCGGCAAGACGATCTGGTCGTACGACCCGCAGATCTCCAAGGAAGGCGCCAAGAACTTCACCGGCTGGGCGCACATGACCTGCCGTGGTGTTTCGTACTACGACGAAGCGGCCTACGCCAAATCCGACGTTGGCGCACCGGCTGCCGCGCTGTCGCCAGCGGGTACTGCCATCGCTGCTTCGTGCCCGCGTCGTCTGTACCTGCCGACGGCCGATGCTCGCTTGATCGCGCTGAACGCCGACACCGGTAAAGTCTGCGAAGACTTCGCCAACAAAGGTGCGATCGATCTGCGCGCCAACATCGGTCCCTTCACGGCCGGTGGTTACTACGCCACTTCCCCTGCCGCGATCACACGTAACCTGATCATCATCGGCGGCCACGTGACCGACAACGAGTCGACCAACGAGCCATCGGGCGTGATCCGTGCCTACGACGTGCACGACGGCAAGCTGGTGTGGAACTGGGACCCGAACAACCCGGACGCCACCGCACCCATTGCTGCCGACCAGTTCTATTCGCGCAACGCGCCGAACATGTGGTCGCTGGCCAGTGTCGACGAGAATCTGGGCCTGGTGTTCCTGCCTTTGGGCAACCAGATGCCTGACCAGTACGGCGGCGACCGCACCCCTGGCGCCGAGAAATTCAGCGCAGGTCTGGTCGCGCTGGACGTCAACACCGGTAAGGTGCGCTGGAACTACCAGTTCACTCACCATGACCTGTGGGACATGGACGTACCGAGCCAGCCAACGCTGATCAACCTGAAAACCAAGGACGGCGTGAAGCCGGCCGTGATTCAGCCGACCAAGCAAGGCAGTCTGTACGTGCTGGACCGTCGCGACGGTACGCCGATCGTGCCGATCGACGAAGTTCCGGCGCCGACCGGTGCTGCGCAAGGCGACCACACGTCGCCGACTCAGGCGCGTTCGCAGCTGAACATGCTGCCACCTGAGCTGACCGAAAAATCCATGTGGGGCGCCACCGCGTTCGACCAGATGCTGTGCCGCATCCAGTTCAAGGAACTGCGTTACGAAGGTCAGTACACGCCTCCGTCGGAACAGGGCAGCATCGTCTATCCGGGTAACGTCGGTGTGTTCAACTGGGGCGCCGTGTCGGTCGATCCGGTTCGTCAGCTGATGTTCACCAGCCCGAACTACATGGCCTTCGTTTCCAAGCTGGTGCCACGCGCCAAAGTGGAAGCCGGCAGCAAGCGTGAAAGCGAAACCAGCGGCGTGCAGCCGAACACCGGCGCGCCATACGCGGTGATCATGCACCCACTGATGTCGCAGATCGGCATTCCATGCCAGGCCCCGTCGTGGGGTAACGTTGCGGCCGTCGACCTGACCACCAATCAGGTGATCTGGAAGCACAAGAACGGCACCACCCGCGACAACACGCCAGTGCCTATCGGCCTGCCGGTCGGTGTACCGAGCATGGGCGGTTCGATGGTCACGGCAGGTGGCGTCGGCTTCCTGGCCGGCACCCTGGACCAGTACCTGCGTGCCTATGACGTGAAAACCGGTAAAGAGCTGTTCGCCGGACGTCTGCCAGCAGGCGGCCAGGCGACCCCGATGACCTACACCGGCAAGGACGGCAAGCAATACGTGCTGATCGTCGCCGGCGGCCACGGCTCGCTGGGCACCCGCATGGGCGACTACATCATTGCCTACAAACTCCCGGAGTGATCGGCCGCGGTAAGCGATGAAGTAGTGCAGTAAAAGGAAAGGCGGTCATCCCAAGATGACCGCCTTTTTTTGTATCCCGAGCCTCACCGCCTGCCCTCTCCTCGACGCGCTGCTGCCTGTAGGGCGTACAGATCATGCCAAGAACCGCATCGCTTTTGCCCGCAGGACGTGCAGATCATTTCACGCACAGCACTGCTTCTGCCCGTAGAGCGTAGGAGCGTGGCTTGTCGCGCGATCTGCCGGGAACCGGCAGCAAGACCGGTGCATGCGGTGTGTCAGTACAACCGAGTCGTCTGATTTTGCTACCGCTGCGCGGCAGATCACGGGACAAGCCGCGCTCCTACGGCCCCGGCCAGAATCAAAAGCCGTGAGCCTCTACGATCAGCCTCTGCCCGCAGGGCGTAGGAGCGTGGCTTGTCCCGCGATCTGCCGGGAACCGGCAGCAAGACCGGTGCGTGCGGTGTAACTGGCACAACCTCGCTTCTGCCCGGAGGGCGTAGGAGCGCGCTTGCCCGCGATCTGCCGGGGACCGGCAGCAAGACCGGTGCATGCGGTGTGTCAGTACAACCGAGTCGTCTGATTTTGCTACCGCTGCGCGGCAGATCGCGGGACAAGCCGCGCTCCTACGGCCTCCGGCCAGAATCAAAAGCCATGACACGCCGCTTCTGCACGAAGAGCGTGAAGATCATGCCAAGCACTGCATCGCTTCTGCCCGCAGGGCGTAGGAGCGTGGCTTGTGTCTGGGCCGCATCCGGACGATCTGCCGGGAACCGGCAGCAAGACCGGTGCGTGCGGTGTGACTGGCACAACCTCGCTTCTGCCCGGAGGGCGTAGGAGAGACCGGGCTTACTTCTCGATCACTTCCCCACGCTGGGGCGCCAATCTTGCGATGAACCGGTTCTGGGTCGGCACCGGAATATGCTGGTCGTCCATCGCGTCGATAAGGTTTTCCACCAGGGCGTTGAAATCACTGCGGCTCAAATTCAAACCCTTATGCGCCTCTTCCAGGGTGTCGCCCGTGTAGGTGCAAGGCCCGCCAGCCTCAACGCAAAACTTCTCCACCAGCTTGTCGCGCACCCTGACGATGTCGACTTTGGCGAAGTATTTGTAGATCCGGTCATCCTTGGCGATGTGCAACAGCATGCCTTCGACGATCTTTTGAATCCCCGGACGCTCGCCCAAGGCGTGATACAGGCTGTCATCCTTCGGCGGTTGCTGCGCACAGCCCACCAGCAACGCGAGGGTCAAAACGCCAATCCACTGCAACGGTCGTATCATCAGAAGCTCCCCTGAACCGACAGATACGTGCCGTTCTGATTGTCCAGCGTCGCGATTTCGCCGAGGCGTACGTAGGCCAGCACCACAGAGACATGCTTATTGGGGAACCAGCCGACGAACATGTCAGCCCAATCGCTTTCACCGGCAAATGACAGGTTGTCCGGCTTCTCCCGATACTCGACGCCGACCGCCCAACGCGGGTTGAACAGCAGCGCCACCGAGCCTTCCTTCAGGACGCTGCGGGTGTCCCGGCGATCACCGCCAAAACCCAACAGCCCGGTTTCATTGGCCCGGCTGTAACGCACCCCGCCGTTGACTACCACGTTGTAGCCAAACGCAGCACCCATGAACAAACGGCTGGCCGTGAGGTAACCCTCCACGTCCGAATCACGCCGAGCGCCAACAAGGCTCGGGATCAGGAAATCGTTCTGATGTTTGTACTCAAGCCCCACGGAGACTTGAGGCAACTGGTCGTAGATCAGGTCGCCAAACAGGCGCACCTTAACCCCGAAAATATCCTGCGAGAGATTGTCCTCAGGCAGGCTCAGCTTGTGGACCAGCGAGCCCAGATCAAAGCGTTGATGCGCGTAGGAGACTTCCACCCGGTTGCCGTAAGAAACCGCCATGCCTGCCACATCCAGCGTGTAGTCCGGGAGATTGATGTGGGTCGCAAACACGTTCGCGCCCCATTCGCCTTGCTCGCCATAACCGGCCAGCACCGCCCACGGAATGATCCCGCCCCCGGCGCCGCCTTCGATGCTGCTGGCGCCACCGGTCGCGATCAGACGTCCCTGATCGGCGTTAACAAAAGGCGCCGTCGCGCCCACGCAACTGCCCACTACACTTGCCAACACCACAGGGCTGAAAACAGCCGAGAGACTACGTGCCATAAACGCGAACCAATCAGTGAACCATCATGCTGGGAGAGGTATGAGATTTGGCGATCCATGCCTCGAACGCCAACGCGGTCAGCGGTCGGCTGATCAGATAACCCTGCGCGGTATCGCAGTGCCAACGCTCCAGTAAACGCAAGCTGTGGGCGTATTCGACGCCTTCGGCCACGACCTTGAGCCCCAGGTTGTGGCTCATTTCGATGGTGGAGCGAACGATCACCGCGTCTTCACTGGTTTCATCCAGATTGCGCACGAACGACTGATCGATCTTCAGTTCCTGCACTGGCAGCCGCTTCAAATGCGCCAGAGAGGAATACCCCGTCCCGAAGTCGTCGACCGACAGGCTGATGCCGCACTCTCGCAGCCGGTTCAGCACCCTCAGCGCATGCTCGGGCTCGCGCATGACAGCACTTTCAGTGATCTCGAATACCAGTTGTTCGGCCGAAACGCGATACAACGTGAGCAGATTCGACACGCGTTCAGCGAGGTCTTCACTGAGCAGATCGTCTGCGGAGATGTTCACCGACACCTGAACATGCAAGCCACGACGCGCCCATTCGGCCAACTGGCGCATCGCTTCCTCGATGACCCAGCGGGTGAGAATCTGGATGCTGCCGGTGCGCTCGGCGAGCACGATGAACTCGGCGGGAGAGACGTTCCCGAACTGCGGATGCTGCCAGCGCAACAGGGCTTCGGCCTGGCGCACCCGGCCATTGCGAATGTCGAGTTTGGGCTGGTAATGCAGCGTCAATTCGCCATTGCGCGCAGCATGGCGCAGGTCGCGGATCAGGCTGATCTGACGCTGATGCACCAGGTCTCGACCGTCTTCATAGACCTGCAGACGCCCCGGCAACTGCGCCGCGTCCTGACGGGCGATGGCGGCGCGCCGGAGCAGCTCGGAAGGCGAATCACCGCTGGCCGGGTACACCGCGATGCCGATGCTGGCATCCAGCGCAATATCGTGATCACCAATGCGCTGAGGCTTGAGCAACAGGCGTTGCAAACGGTCAGCAACGGCCACTGCGGTGTCGGCCTCGGCGTTGTGGATCAGCAACAGGAATTCGTTACCTGACAAACGTGCCACGGTGTCGCCCGGCCGCATGGGCAGCTGCAGCTGCTGGCCAATGACCTGCAGCAACTGTTCGACGCCTTCAGGGCCGATGCTGTCGTTGATGGCGCGAAAGTTGTCGATACCCAGGTACAGCAGGGCCACCGGCCGCTGTGCCGTGACCGCACTGCCCAGACGCTCCATCACCAGCGCGCGGTTAGGCAGCCCGGTCAGGCCGTCGTGCAGCGCGTTGTGCGCCAGTCGTTGTTCACGCTCGGCAATCCCGCTCTGCATTGAATTGATCGCGCCGGCCAGCAAACCCAGTTCATCGCTGCGCTCAAGCTTCACCGGCGTACCGTAATCGCCCTCGCCGATACGCTCGGCGGCCATCGCCAGTGCGCGCACCGGCAGCGAGACGCTGCGGGCCAGCAACAACGTGCCGATCAACGAGCCCGCCAACGCTGCCAGCGTGATCCAGAACAGTTTTTCGTCCAGCGGCGCGAACGCCTGCATCGCTTGATCAAGCGGACTCTGCAGCAACGCCACGACCTGATCGCCCGCGCTGTCGCCGGTATTGCCCAGGCTCAGTCGTTTGCTCAGAAAGCTCTGGTCGCCGTGTTCGGTCATCTGCATCTGATCATTGGCCGGGCTCAGCATCACCCCGCGCAAGCTGTCATACAGCGGCTGGGGTTGGGTACTGATGATTTGCCCCGGCAACCGATGCACCACCGACAGAAAGGACACCTGCAAACCGCTGAGCGAACGCAGTTCCTGCGCCAGGTCGTCGTCCATGCTGAAACCCATGACCACCTGCGCGATCGGCAGCGGTGCCAGCACCGTGCTCTCGACCAGCAAGTGCGGTTTGCCCTGCAACGGGACGATCAGCATCGACTGATTGTGGGCCTTCAGGTCGCGCAGTGCCTGGGTATAGGGAAACGGCGAGCCTTCAGGAATCTGGCCGACCGTGCTCGACAGGACCGTGCCATCCATGCCGAGCAAGAACATGTCATTGGCACTGATGCGCGCGCCATGGTTAAGCAGCACCGAACGGATCGTCGCCGAGTCCGCTGACGCCACCGCATCGCGAAAGCCGAAATCGGTCGAGAGCAGTTGCACTGCATCGCGCAGCCGCTTGCCGCGCATTTCAAGCAGCCCTTCAAAAACGCGAGTACCGACGTCCAGTTGAGCCTGGGCCTGTTTGCGCACCGCATCCTGCGTGGCCGCTCTGACCGCCACGAACACCGCACCGACCACGATCAGCAACAGCAGGATCAGGACGCCGGCAATGCGTGCCTGAAAACTAATTCGGAGTTTCATTCATGGGCCGCTTTATGAAAGGCATCGCCGAACGCACTGGACGGCGGCGCTGCAGGCATGTCGTCATCCTTGGGTTGCACAGCAAGGTTGAAGCGCTGGTGCAGGCCCGCGGCCGGAATGTCGATTTCGCCTCCTGGCACAGGTTGCATATCAGGCGTTTGTGGGTGCCACAGCGTCGCCACATAGTGACCTGCTGGCATTTGGTCTAAGGTCAGCGTGCCTTTGTCGTTGCTTACGCCAAACCAGGGATCGTCGGTCACGTACACATAGCCCAGCATCCAGTCGTGGATATTGCAGCCCAACACCACCACGCCGGGCTTGTCGAACAGCACAGGGTCTGACGGCGTGCCCCCATACAGACGCAATTCGAAGCGCTTGGCCGGAGAAAAGGAGTACACCTGATGGCGGATGTCGTCGCTGTTCGGGAACTTGATCTGTGTGCCGGTCCGCACGGCAAGCACATGCGGCGCGAAGCGCTGATCGCGCTGATCCATATCAGCCTTGGGCGCAAGATCCGGTTTGCCGGCAGGCCCCTGAAGCGTCAGCACGGCGTCGGTCAGCGGCTTGCCGTTCGCGTCGAAAAAATCGGCGGTAAGCGTCGCGGCGCTGACAACGGAGCTGAACAGCAGGGCTGAAGCCATCAGCAAAGAGGAGATCACGTGGGTCATACAGAAGGTCCAGAACGGCATGGTCGGGAAAACACAGCGCCGGCCCTGGCAGTTTTTTGCGGTGTCCTGAGGAGATTAACCGCCACTCGGCGGAAGATCACGCATTAAAAGCAGGCACAAAGCCATCACGCATTTATGACCGACGAAAGGCACAAAGTCACAATCATTTCCTTAATCGACGTCCATATTCAAAGCTATCGACCGCGGCTATTGAAACCTGAGGGCGACTGCCCCATCTAAGCCTCATCTCCATTTATGCAGGTGCCCCATGAGCGACCAGCAATCAGACTCCTCCCATTCGCATCAAGACGACGATCACGAGCACGAAGTGATCGGTTCGGACCGAAAAAGCCTCGCCCTGCCCGGCCAGAACCTGCCAGACCAGGTCTACATCATCCCGATCCACAACCGCCCCTTCTTCCCGGCTCAAGTCCTGCCGGTCATCGTCAATGAAGAGCCGTGGGCCGAAACACTGGAGCTGGTGAGTAAATCCGATCATCACTCCCTGGCGCTGTTCTTCATGGACACACCGCCCGAAGACCCGCGCCATTTCGACACCAAGGCGCTGCCTGAGTACGGCACGCTGGTGAAGGTGCATCACGCCAGCCGCGAGAACGGCAAACTGCAATTCGTCGCTCAGGGCCTGAGCCGTGTGCGCATCAAGACTTGGCTCAAACACCATCGCCCGCCGTTCCTGGTGGAAGTCGAATACCCGCACCAGCCCAACGAGCCGACCGATGAGGTCAAGGCGTATGGCATGGCCCTGATCAACGCGATCAAGGAGCTGCTGCCGCTCAACCCGCTGTACAGCGAAGAGCTGAAGAATTATCTCAACCGCTTCAGTCCCAACGATCCATCGCCCCTCACCGACTTCGCCGCAGCCCTGACCTCCGCCACCGGCGTCGAGCTGCAGGAAGTGCTCGATTGCGTGCCTGTGCTCAAGCGTATGGAGAAAGTCCTGCCGATGCTGCGCAAGGAAGTCGAAGTCGCGCGCCTGCAGAAAGAGATTTCTGCGGAAGTTAACCGCAAGATCGGCGAGCACCAGCGAGAGTTCTTCCTTAAGGAACAACTCAAGGTCATTCAGCAAGAGCTGGGCCTGACCAAAGACGATCGCAGCGCGGACATCGAACAGTTCGAACAGCGCCTGGAAGGCAAAGTCCTGCCAGCGCAGGTGCAAAAGCGCCTCGATGAGGAAATGAACAAGCTGTCGATCCTCGAAACCGGCTCGCCGGAATATGCCGTGACCCGCAATTACCTGGACTGGGCGACCTCAGTGCCGTGGGGCGTGTACGGCGAAGACAAGCTCGACCTCAAACACGCGCGCAAGGTGCTCGATAAACACCATGCGGGCCTTGATGACATCAAGGACCGCATCCTTGAGTTCCTCGCGGTCGGTGCCTACAAAGGCGAAATCAGCGGCTCGATCGTGCTGCTGGTGGGGCCGCCGGGCGTGGGCAAGACCAGTGTCGGCAAGTCCATCGCTGAATCCCTGGGCCGGCCGTTCTACCGTTTCAGCGTCGGCGGCATGCGCGACGAGGCCGAGATCAAGGGCCATCGTCGAACCTACATCGGTGCGCAGCCGGGCAAACTGGTGCAGGCGTTGAAAGACGTCGAGGTCATGAACCCGGTCATCATGCTCGACGAAATCGACAAGATGGGCCAGAGCTACCAGGGCGACCCGGCGTCGGCGCTGCTGGAAACCCTCGATCCGGAGCAGAACGTCGAATTCCTCGACCATTACCTGGATTTGCGGATGGACCTGTCGAAGGTCCTGTTCGTCTGCACCGCCAACACCCTCGACTCCATCCCAGGCCCGCTGCTGGACCGGATGGAAGTGATTCGCCTGTCGGGTTACATCACCGAAGAAAAAGTCGCCATCGCCAAGCGCCACCTGTGGCCGAAGCTGCTGGAAAAAGCCGGGGTCTCCAAGAACAGCCTGAGCATCAGCGACAGCGCGCTCAAAGCCTTGATCGACGGCTACGCCCGCGAGGCCGGGGTGCGTCAGCTGGAGAAGCAGCTGGGCAAACTGGTGCGCAAGGCGGTCATGAAGCTGATCGAAGACCCTAAAGCCGTCATCAAGCTGGGCCCCAAAGACCTGGAAACCTCGCTGGGCCATCCCGTGTTCCGTAACGAACAAGTGCTGTCGGGAACAGGCGTGATCACAGGGCTTGCCTGGACCAGCATGGGCGGCGCGACACTGCCGATCGAAGCGACGCGCATTCACACCCATAACCGTGGCTTCAAACTCACGGGTCAACTGGGCGATGTGATGAAGGAGTCCGCGGAAATCGCCTACAGCTACGTCAGTTCCAATCTGGCGAAGTTTGGCGGCGACAAAGGCTTCTTCGACGAAGCGTTCGTGCACCTTCACGTGCCGGAGGGCGCGACACCGAAGGACGGCCCGAGCGCGGGCGTGACCATGGCCAGTGCTTTGCTTTCTCTGGCGCGCAATCAGGCGCCGAAGAAAGGCGTGGCCATGACCGGCGAGCTGACGCTTACCGGCCACGTGCTGCCCATCGGTGGCGTGCGCGAGAAGGTCATTGCAGCGCGTCGGCAGAAGATTTTCGAACTGATTCTGCCGGAGCCGAACCGTGGCAACTTCGACGAACTGCCGGACTATTTGAAAGAAGGCATCACCGTGCACTTTGCCAAACGCTTCTCGGACGTGGCGAAGATTTTGTTCTAAAGCCTATGCCGAAGCCTGATGCAGCCCTCGGGCTGCCTCTGCCGAAAGGCGTAGGAGCGCGGCTTGTCCCGCGACCTGCTGCGAAGCAGCAGCAAATCCTGACACTGCGGTGTGCCTGAACCCACTCCAGTGTCAGGATTTACGACGACTGCGTCGCCGATCGCGGGACAAGCCACGCTCCCACGCCCTCCGGGCAGAATCAAAATCCAGATCGCTCAAAAACTCATCCTGTTCGGTTATGCTCCCCTCACGTTGCCTACGACCGGAGCCTCCATGACCCCTGCCCGCCTGCTCGTTCCGCTGAGCCTTGCCCTGCTGGCCGCCTGCGCCCAGCAACCGAAACAGATCGTGTCCCTCGACGATCAGAAAGACTGCCCGATCACCCTCAAGACCGGCCAGACCCTGATGCTGATGCTCCCCAGCAACCCCACCACCGGGCACCGCTGGCTGATGCAGAATCCCGCGCCGTCGATCCTCAATGCCATGGGCCCGGAAGTGTTCAACACCCCGGAAGACGTGGGCATGGTCGGCACCGAAGGCCAGTCGGTCTGGCGCTACAAGGCCGCCAACGCCGGCACAGGTCACCTGATGATGGTCTATCAACAGCCTTGGGCACCGGAAGTCCGCCCGGAGCGCACGTTTGACTGTGCGATCACGGTCAATTGAGGCTTGCCACCCGAACGATGAGATGAGGTTTCGGCCGGACGCCACAATTGGCTAAAATGCCGCACTTTTCGCCTCATCCCCCGGAATCGCCGTGAGCCAAGAACCCGACCGCATTTTCGCCCAGCCGCTGGCCCAGGTGCCTGACTTCGCCTTCAACGAGGACGTGGTGCGTGTGTTCCCGGACATGATCAAGCGTTCGGTGCCGGGTTATCCGACCATTGTCGAGAACCTCGGCGTGCTCGCAGCACAGTTCGCCCAGCCCCACAGCGTGCTGTACGACCTTGGAAGCTCTCTGGGCGCGGTGACCCAGGCCTTGCGCCGCCATGTGCGCACCGAAGATTGCCGGGTGATCGCCATCGACAACTCGGCCGCGATGGTCGAGCGCTGCCGCGAGTACCTGAATGCGCAAGACTCGATGTTCCAGGAGTTGCTGCCGGTAGACGTCATCGAAGGCGACATTCTCGCCCTCGAATTCCAGCCCGCCTCGGTCGTTGCACTGAACTTCACGCTGCAATTCATTGCACCCGATCAGCGCCTGGCATTGCTCGGTCGCATTCGCCGCTCCCTGTTGCCCGGTGGCGCGTTGATCCTGTCCGAAAAACTGCGCTTTGACGACACCGAGGAACACGCCCTGCTCACCGACCTGCACGTCGCCTTCAAGCGCGCCAACGGTTACAGCGAACTGGAAATCGCCCAGAAACGCAGCGCCATCGAAAACGTGATGAAACCCGACAGCCTTGAACAACACCGCGAACGCCTGCTCTCGGCGGGCTTCTCCAAAGTCGTGCCCTGGTTCCAGTGCCTTAATTTCGCCTCTCTGATTGCCCTGCCATGATCGATTTAGCCCCACTGGTCCGCCGTCTGGCGGGCACACCGCTGTATGCCTGGGCCCAAGGCCTGCAAGCGCAACTCGACGCGAAGATGGAAAAAGGTCACGGCGATCTGGAGCGCTGGCAAGGTGCATTGAATGCGCTGCCAGCGCTGCTGCCCAGCCGCGTCGAACTCAAGGATGACTTTATCCTGGATGCCGACTGCGACGACGCCACCCGCGAACAGACCCGCGCCGCCCTGATGGGACTGTCGCCTTGGCGTAAAGGGCCATTCGATGTATTTGGCGTGCACGTCGACACCGAATGGCGGTCGGACTGGAAATGGTCGCGTGTTTCACCGCACCTGGATCTGGTGGGCAAACGCGTCCTGGATGTGGGTTGCGGCAACGGTTATTACCAATGGCGCATGCTTGGCGCCGGCGCTGACAGCGTGATTGGCGTCGACCCGAACTGGCTGTTCTTCTGCCAGTTCCAGGCCATGCAACGCTACTTGCCGGATTTGCCGGCGTGGCACCTGCCGTTCACGCTGGAAGACCTGCCCGCGCGGCTCGAAGGGTTTGACACGGTGTTTTCCATGGGTGTGCTGTACCACCGCAAGTCACCCATCGATCACTTGCTGGCGCTGAAGGATTGCCTGGTCAAAGGCGGCGAACTGGTGCTGGAAACCATGGTGGTCGAAGGCGACGTGCATCAAGTGCTGGTGCCGGAAGACCGCTATTCGCAGATGCGCAACGTATGGTTCCTGCCGTCCGTGCCTGCGCTGGAACTGTGGCTGCGCCGTGCCGGTTTCGTGGATGTGCGCTGCGTGGACGTGAGCACCACCACGGTCGAGGAACAACGCGGCACCGAGTGGATGCGTTACCAGTCGCTGAGCGACTTCCTCGATCCGAACGACCACAGCAAAACGGTGGAAGGCCTCCCAGCGCCGCGTCGTGCGGTGATTGTTGGGCGTAAGGCCTGAAGCTGCAGATGATCGTTCCCACGCTCCGCGTGGGCATGCGGCTCAGGACGCTCTGCGTCCCCCCGGCGTGACGCGGAGCGCGGGAACGAACACTAATCGCGAATAAATTCGCTCCCACAGGTTTAACTTGGTGCGGCCGTCAGATCACGCCTTCGCAGCAGCTGCCAGAATCAGCGCCTTCATCTCCGACACTGCCGACTTGAAGCCCACGAACAGCGCGTGCGCCACCAGCGCGTGGCCGATGTTCAGTTCGTTAATGCCCTTTATCGCCGCGACCCCCTCGACGTTGTGGTAATGCAGACCGTGGCCTGCATTGACGATCAACCCCTGCGCCAGACCGAACGCGACACCGTCGGCCACTCGCTTCAGCTCTTCGGCGACGTCGGTCGGTGTTTCGGCATCGGCGTAACGGCCGGTGTGCAATTCAATGGCAGGAGCCCCGACGCGCGCGGAGGCCTCGATTTGACGCTCATCCGCGTCGATGAACAGCGATACCTCGCTGCCCATCGCGGACAGGCGTTGCACCGCTGCCTTGATACGCGCTTCCTGACCCGCGACATCAAGGCCACCCTCGGTGGTCAGTTCCTGCCGGGTTTCCGGGACCAGGCAGATATGCGCCGGACGGATACGCTCGGCAAACGCCATCATTTCCTCGGTCACGCCCATTTCGAAGTTCATGCGTGTCTGCAGCACATCCTTGAGCAGCAGCACGTCGCGCTCCTGAATGTGCCGGCGATCTTCGCGCAGGTGCACGGTGATGCCATCGGCGCCCGCCTCTTCGGCGTCAAGCGCAGCTTTCACCGGGTCGGGGTAACGGGTGCCACGGGCCTGGCGCAGCGTCGCCACGTGGTCGATGTTCACGCCAAGCAGAATACGGGTGCTGTGGGTCACTGTGTTCTCCTGAAAACTTGATCGGCCAGGCGCACGACGGCCTGACTAGGGCTTACGAAACAATTCACGGCTTACGAGAGGGCGACCGCCCAGATGCACCGCCAGCGCCTGACGCATCAGACGCTTGGCCGCAGACAGTGCGCCCGGCGCACTCCAGTCCGCTTCTGACATCGCCAGCAACTCGACGCCCTGAAACAATCCGGGCTGAAACAGATACACCCGCTCAAGGCCGGCGTCTACCTGCAGGCGGTACATGCCGTCGCTGGCCAACGGGTCGCCATTGATGTCCGCATCAAGGGCGAAACCGTAACCCAGGTCGTCCAGCAGACGCCACTCGAACGAACGCAGCAACGGCTCCAGCGCACGCCCTTCGGCCAACGCCACCAGCGTGGCCGCATAGTGATCGAACACACCTGGATGCGGATCTTCGGCGGGCAGCAGGCGGATCAGTAATTCGTTGAGGTACAGGCCGCTGAACAGCGCTTCACCTTCCAGCCAGGCGGCGATACCCGAGCTTTCCATGCGCCCGACGTTTTTAAGCTCTCCACGCCCCCGGAATTCGACATCCAGGGGCACGAACGGCCGCGCCAGCGACCCGGCCTTGCCCCGCGCACTGCGCAGCACCGCACGCAAACGGCCTTTGGGCGTGAGGAAATCAACCAAAGCGCTGTTTTCGCGATAGGGCCGACTGTGCAACACATAGGCGAGTTGGCTGGCGGGAGGGGTTTGCGACATTGCTATCTCAATGAAAGAACGCGGTCTTACAGGCAATCTAAAACCACTGTGGGAGCGAGCTTGCTCGCGAAAGCGGTGTATCAGTCAACATCAATGCTGAATGCTACATCTCATTCGCGAGCACGCTCGCTCCCACAGTGAATCGGTTTACAGCCAGACTTACAGGTCGCCGTAACCCAGAGAACGCAAGGCGCGCTCATCATCGGACCAGCCGCCTTTGACCTTGACCCACAGGTTGAGCATGACCTTGGAATCGAACAGCACTTCCATGTCGCGGCGCGCATCGCTACCGATGCGCTTGATGCGCTCGCCCTTGTCGCCAATGATGATTTTCTTCTGGCCGTCACGCTCGACGAGAATCAACGCATGAATGTGCAGGGTCTTGCCCTGCTGCTTGAATTCTTCGATTTCGACGGTGATCTGGTACGGAAGCTCGGCGCCCAGTTGACGCATGATCTTCTCGCGAACCAGTTCCGCCGCCAGGAAACGGCTGCTGCGATCAGTGATCTGGTCTTCCGGAAAGAAGTGATCGTTCTCGGGCAGATGCTCGGCAATCACCTTCTCCAGCGCTTCCAGGTTATGACCCTGCTGCGCCGAAATCGGAATGATCTGCGCGTTTGGCAGTTGTTCCTGCAACCAGGACAGGTGCGGCATCAGGTCGGCCTTGTCCTCGATGCGGTCAGTCTTGTTCAGTGCGACGATCAGCGGGCCGGTCACGTACTGCACGCGCTCCAGCACCATCTGGTCTTCATCCGTCCACTTGGTGCGGTCCACCACGAAAATCACCACATCGACGTCTTTCAACGCCGCCGAAGCGGTCTTGTTCATGTAGCGGTTGAGCGCCTTGTCACTGCCCTTGTGCATGCCGGGGGTGTCGACGTAGATCGCCTGAACGTCGCCTTCGGTCTTGATGCCCAGCATGTTGTGACGGGTGGTCTGCGGCTTGCGCGAGGTGATCGCGAGTTTCTGGCCGAGAATGTGGTTCAACAGCGTCGACTTGCCCACGTTTGGCCGGCCGACGATGGCGACATAGCCACAGCGTGTTGCAGTTGAATCAGTCATTGCCGTTCTCCACACCCAGGGCGATGAGGGCTGCGGCCGCGGCTACCTGTTCGGCAATGCGACGGCTGACACCTTGTCCCCGGCTTTTTTCGTTCAATAAGGTGATCTCGCATTCGACGAAAAACGTTCGGCAATGCGGTTCGCCCTGAATGTCCACCACTTCGTAGCGCGGCAATTCACAGGCGCGGGACTGAAGGAATTCCTGCAGTCGGGTTTTAGGGTCTTTGTTGGTGTCGACCAGCGTCAGACTCTCGAACTCGCTGGCCAGCCAGGCGAGAACGCGTTCACGCGCCATCTCCATGCCGGAATCCAGATAGATCGCGCCAATCAACGCCTCCAGCGCATCCGCCAGAATCGATTCACGACGGAAGCCACCGCTCTTGAGCTCACCGGAGCCCAATCGCAGATACTCACCCAGGTCGAAACCACGGGCCAGCAGCGCCAGGGTTTCACCTTTTACCAGCCGGGCGCGCAGACGCGACAGCTGACCTTCACGGGCCTGGGGAAAACGCTCGAACAGCGCTTCCCCTGCCACGAAGTTGAGGATGGCATCACCGAGGAATTCCAGACGCTCGTTGTTGCGGCCGGCAAAACTACGGTGGGTCAAGGCCAGAACCATCAGTTCCTGATCCTTGAAGGTATAGCCGAGCTGACGCTCCAGGCGACTCAATGACACGCTCACGGTTTACCCACGCTGAATTCGTGGTCGAACTTGACCACCAGATCGATGTTCTGGATCAGTGGCTCACGATTCTCGTATTTCAAATGGGCGAGGAACCTGTTGTTCTCCGTCGTCACACTTAACGCCTTGT
This sequence comes from Pseudomonas abietaniphila, assembly GCF_039697315.1. NCBI lineage: Bacteria > Pseudomonadati > Pseudomonadota > Gammaproteobacteria > Pseudomonadales > Pseudomonadaceae > Pseudomonas > Pseudomonas abietaniphila. The sequence continues at coordinate 1,764,614 of NZ_CP155619.1, forward strand.
TCAAATCCAAATCCCGAATGTTATTGACCTGCATGCCTTTGGCGACGTAGTCGTAGAAATCCCTGGTCGTGTTGATTTCTGCGGCATTGTCCGTACCGGCGGCTTCGATGATTTTCTTCATCGACATGTAATCGAGGTAGTGCGGCACCACTTTGGCTGCGGTACTCGCGGCAAATGCAAGGACAGCCAGCAACACCAGCCACCCAATAAACGACAAGCCTTTTTGCGAACCGGCAGATGTCATGTGTGCCCTCAAGAATAGCCCTTCCCTGCTGCGTGCAAGGTCAGCCTTGCAGCATAGCCCGCCGAAATGACATACGGCGCTGTGTCACACAGCGCCGCATCGGTTACTTGATCAGCCCGACTCGCGAGAAGTTCGGGAAGTGACTGAGCTTCGGCTCAGGCCAGCTCATCCACACTGCAAAGGCCTTGCCGACGATGTTCTTGTCGGGAACCATGCCCAGCTCGTCTTTGGGAATATTGGGGTCATCCCAGTAACGGCTGTCGTTGGAGTTGTCGCGGTTGTCACCCATCATGAAGTAATGACCGGCCGGAACCGTCCACTCATGATCGGGCGGCGCGCGGTAGCGGCTCATCTCCAGGCGGATCTGATGCTGGACTTCACCCAGCTTCTCTTCGTACAGCTCGGCGCTGCCCAATGTACCGGGTTCGGAGCCAATCAGCTGCTTGGCAACCATCTGTCCATTGACGAACAGTTGCTTGTCATTGGTGTAGCGAATCACGTCGCCCGGCAGACCTACAACACGCTTGATGTAGTTGACGTTCGGGTCGCTCGGGTAGCGAAAGACCATCACGTCGCCCCGCGCCGGGTCGCTTACCGGGATGACTTTCATGTCGATCACCGGCAGACGGATACCGTAGGAAAACTTGTTGACCAGGATGAAATCGCCCACATCCAGCGTCGGTTTCATCGAGCCCGAAGGAATCTGGAAGGGCTCGACGAGAAACGAGCGCAACACCAGCACGATGAACAACACGGGAAAGAACGACTTGCCGTATTCGACCAGCAACGGCTCCTTGTTCAGCTGTTCGACGACAGCGACGTCCGGCTGGCTCACGCTGCCCTCATAATTCGCTATCGCAGTCCGCCGACGCGGCGCCAGTATGATCAGATCGAACAAGGCCAGCAGGCCGCAGACAAACACGGCGATGACCAACAACAGCGGGAAATTTAGTGACATAGGGCCTGACTATTCCAACCTGAGCACTGCAAGGAAGGCTTCTTGTGGAATTTCCACGTTGCCGACCTGCTTCATGCGTTTCTTACCGGCCTTCTGCTTTTCAAGCAGTTTGCGTTTACGGCTCACGTCGCCGCCGTAACATTTGGCCAGTACGTTCTTTCTGAGCGCCTTGACGGTTGTACGCGCGATAATCTGGCCGCCGATGGCAGCCTGGATTGCCACGTCGAACATCTGACGAGGAATCAGTTCTTTCATCTTTTCAGTCAACGCCCGCCCTTTGTAGGCCGCGTTGTCACGGTGCACGATCAACGCCAGCGCGTCGACCTTGTCGCCGTTGATCAGCACATCCAGCTTCACCAGGTTCGCCGACTGGTAACGATCGAAATGATAGTCCAGCGACGCGTAGCCGCGGCTGGTCGACTTCAGGCGATCGAAGAAATCCAGGACCACTTCGTTCATCGGCAGATCGTAGGTCACTTGAACCTGCGTGCCGAGGAACAGCATGTCGTGCTGAATACCCCGTTTTTCGATACACAGCGTAATGACGTTGCCCAGGTGCTCTTGAGGCACAAGGATGTTCGCCCGTACGATCGGCTCACGCATGTCCTCGATACTGGAGAGGTCCGGCAGCTTCGACGGGTTGTCGACGTAAATGGTTTCACCGGTCTTGAGCAACAGCTCAAAGATTACAGTCGGCGCCGTGGTGATCAGGTCCAGGTCGTATTCGCGCTCAAGGCGCTCCTGGATAATCTCCATGTGCAGCATGCCGAGGAAGCCGCAACGGAAGCCGAAGCCCAGCGCGTCGGAGCTTTCCGGGGTGTACTGCAGAGACGAGTCGTTGAGGGTGAGCTTCTGCAACGCTTCGCGGAAATCTTCGAAGTCGTCGGAGCTGACCGGAAACAGACCGGCGTAAACCTGCGGCTGAATGCGTTTGAAACCAGGCAGCACTTCGACGTCAGGCGTGGTGCTCAGGGTCAGGGTGTCACCGACCGGTGCACCGTGAATGTCCTTGATGCCTGCGATGATGAAGCCTACTTCGCCTGCCTTCAGATCGACCGTAGCCGTGTGCTTGGGGTTGAAAACGCCCACGCTGTCGACCAGGTGAATCTTGCCGGTCGACTTGACGAGGATCTTGTCGCCCTTCTTGACGCGGCCGTGACGCACGCGAACGAGGGAAACAACGCCCAGATAGTTGTCGAACCAGGAGTCGATGATCAACGCTTGCAGCGGGTCTTCGATGTTGCCGGTCGGCGCGGGAATGGTCTGGACCAGACGTTCCAGCACCTCATCCACGCCCATGCCGCTCTTGGCGCTGCACGCGACGGCGTCGGTGGCATCGATGCCGATGATCTTCTCGATCTCTTCCTTGACGCGGTCCGGATCGGCCTGCGGCAGGTCCATCTTGTTCAGGACCGGCATGACTTCCAGGCCCTGCTCGATGGCGGTGTAGCAGTTGGCAACGGACTGCGCTTCCACGCCTTGACCGGCATCGACCACCAGCAGCGCGCCTTCGCAGGCGGCCAGCGAGCGACTGACTTCATAGGTGAAGTCGACATGGCCCGGGGTGTCGATGAAGTTCAGCTGGTAGGTGATGCCGTCCTTTGCCTTGTAATAAAGGGTGACGCTGTGGGCCTTGATCGTGATCCCGCGCTCACGCTCCAGGTCCATGGAATCAAGCACCTGAGCTTCCATTTCGCGCTCGGACAGGCCGCCGCACATCTGAATGAAACGGTCAGCCAGCGTCGACTTGCCATGGTCAATGTGGGCGATGATGGAGAAATTGCGGATATGACTCAAATCACTCACGGATCAACACTCGAAAAAGGTTGCAGGCAGACTGCCCGCCGAAAAATAGCCGGGAATTGTACCTGAAGGAAGGCTTGGGCGTCACGTTCACACGTGACCGCAGAGAGCCGCAAGACCGCCGGGCACAAAAAAGGAGCGGACCTGCCGCTCCTTTTCCCGTCATGGCTGATTATTCCGCCAGTTTGAAGGTGATGAACGTGGCGCGCCCCTGACGCAGAACCCGCATCGAGACCGAGCGATTCTTCGGCAGGCTTTTGGCCACCTCAGTGAACTGCTTGGCCGAGGTGATAGCCTGATTATTCAGGTGAGTGATCACATCGCCGGTTTGCAGGCCGATCAGCGAAGCCGGACCGTCCTGCACGTCTTTGATCAAGACGCCGCCTTTGAGGTCCAAAGACTTCATTTGCTCAGCGGTCAGGTCAGTGACCGAAACGCCCAGGCGGTTGCTGTTGCGCTCCACACCCGAATCAGCTGCGCCCATCTCTTCGCCTTCAGCCGGCAGAGCCCCTACCGTCACGGTCAGCTTCTGGCGCTTGCCGTCGCGAATGACTTCCAGCTCGGCCTTGCTGCCGTCCTTCAGGTTGCCGATCAGGTGTGGCAAATCCGCCGACATGACGATAGGCGTGCCGTTGGCGCTGAGAATCACGTCACCGACCTGCAGACCGCCTTTGGCTGCCGGGCCGTCGTCAAGAACCTGCGCCACCAGCGCACCGGCCGGTTTGTCCAGACCAAACGACTCGGCCAGATCCTTGTTCACTTCCTGAATCACGACACCCAGCCAGCCACGGTTAACTTTGCCGTTCGCCTTGAGCTGATTGGCAACGTCCATGGCCACGTCGATCGGAATCGCAAACGACAGCCCCATGAAACCGCCGGAGCGGGTGAAGATTTGCGAGTTGATACCCACGACTTCACCGGCCATGTTGAAAAGCGGACCACCGGAGTTACCCGGGTTGATCGCCACGTCAGTCTGGATGAACGGCACATAGGTGTCGTTCGGCAGGCTGCGGCCCTTGGCGCTGACGATACCTTTGGTCACCGAGTGATCAAAACCGAACGGCGAACCGATGGCCAAGACCCACTCGCCGACTTTCAGCTTGTCGGAGTTGCCCAGTTTGACGGTTGGCAGATCCTTGCCATCGATCTTCAGAACCGCCACATCGGTGCGCGGGTCGGTGCCGATAAGCTTGGCTTTCATTTCGCTGCGATCGGACAGACGCACGAGGATCTCGTCAGCCCCGTCGATCACGTGGTTGTTGGTCAGGATAAAACCATCCGCGGAGATGATGAAACCCGAACCCAGCGATTGCGCTTCGCGCTGGCGGTCGCCCTTGCCCGACCCTGGCGGACGCGACCCCGGCGGCATGCTGCGCTCCAGAAATTCGCGCAACATCGGTGGCAGACCTTCGAGATCTGGCGCTTGCCCTTGAGCCACCGAGCGATCCGGCAGCTTCTGGCGAGTACTGATGTTCACAACGGCGGGCGAAGCCTGCTCCACCAGCGATGTGAAGTCCGGCAGGGCTTCGGCCTGCGCAGTGAGGACCTGACCGAGCATCAGCACGGCGGCCATCCAGGACAGATAGGTTTTCAAGCGTGGTATCGACATACGGCTCCCGTTCACAACGAGCATGGTTAAGCGGTACGAACCGACAGGTTCGAGGAGCATCTGCACATCGCAGTCTTGCTCAGTGCGTGGCTCTCAGCCAGTTTTACTCTCAATCAGCTTTCTGAAAGCTGAAACAACAAAAGGCCAGAGCCGCGAAGCTGTGACCTATAGAAAAAAAAGAATGTGATTGCAACCTGCAAAGCTGACCAAACATTTCAGCCTCTCGTCCCGAGCCCGAAAACACTGGGCTTATGGCATGAAACGCCCAATATGAAACCTTTTTCATAGAGGGCGTTTACCGTTTCGTCAGGTTACTTTTTGGTCGAGGCAGGCGCGGCGCCGTCGTTGCGCATGGACAGTGCGATCCGCTCGGCAGTACCGATCGGGATTTCCCCGACCACCGTCACCATGGCGTCACCCTTCGGTGTCGTCAAACGACGGGACACTGCCACGGTGGGCCCCAACTGAGTGCGGATGTCAGTGACAGCGGCGCCGCTGACAGGCTCTATGAACACCGAGAAGCGGGCCAGACCGTCGTCATACATGAGACTGGTGACCAACGACTTGGAGTCGGGATCTTTGCGCGCAGCGGCGCTGCTCAGCTCGAATCCTGGCGGCAACCAGTCTGAACGCCATGCAACCTGCTGCTTCTGCGCATCGACCTTGGCCTTGACGACTTCGACCGGCTTGCAATCGGCGCTCGGCTGCAACATCTGATCAGTCGGTGCATCCGTGTCGAGCTCGGTAAACTGGAAGCGCTCAAGCAGTTGCCCTTTGTCGCTCAACAGCAGCGACTTAAGCGGCAGGCCGGTTTGAGTGTCCAGATGCAACTCGATGCCGTAACGATGCTGATCACGCGGCGTCAGCGTCACGACGACCGCAGGCCTACCGGCCACCCTGGAATTGCCTCCGACCTTCATGTCGTACCACGCAGACAGCTTCGCTGCATCGAACGCATGCGCCGGGGAATCAGGGATATTCGAAACGCCCGCCACCAGGGTGCCGCTGACGCACTGGGTTACCCCATCGACGCGCAGTACTTCCTGGGCGGAGCCATCAAGCTGGAGAAGATGTTCACGAACCTTGCCATCGACAACCCGATGCCAGATTCGATGAGTGGAAAAGCTTCCATTGCGTTCATAAACGAAAGTGCCCTGGAAGCTTTGCTGCTGTTCTGCCTGCGCAAGACGCTTCAGCTGGTCTTGCGCTTCATCGGCATGAACTGGAAGGACCAGCCATCCACCAAGCAGAAGCGGCACTAGAGGGATGGCGCGCATGATCCTCCTTAACGGTTTTCCAGGCTGGCGGCGCGTGCATACGGCAGAGCGCTTTCAGTGCCTTTCAACGCAGCTTGTTGAGCGTGTTGACGCAAGTAACCTGGCAGGCGCTGGTCGTGCCAGCCGGCCTGGTTCTGCATGACGCCGCTGGCCATCGGGCCTGGAGCCTGCTCGCTTTCGGTGTAACCGGCCAGAACCGCCGGGCCTTTTACCTGAGGCATGGCGACGTTGGCAGGCTGTGCCGATTGCTGAGCAAGTTGGGCACCTGCAATCTCGTCCTGGTTGTACAAGCGAACGCCTGCCAGAACAGCCACGGTGACCGAAGCCGCAACAGCCAGACGACCGAGCGTGCGCCAAGGACCGCGACCGGCCTTCAGCGGGCTGATTTCATCGGCAATCGCGGCAGATACGGCAGCCGAGATGTCCAGGTGAGGCATCAGCAATTCTTTATGCATTGCTGCACGAGCAATTTGATAACGCGACCATGTGGCACGTGTATCCGCATCGTCGATTGCATTGAGCACTCGACGTAATTCCAATTCGTCCGCTTCGTTATCCATCACCGCGGACAGCGATTCCTGCAGGGCTTCACGACTCATGGCGGTTCCTCTCATATGGCTGTCGCCGCTGTCTCAGGTTTCCTGCAACAAAGGCTGCAGGGCTTTATCAATGGCTTCCCGAGCGCGAAAAATGCGAGAGCGCACGGTACCAACCGGACATTGCATAACGCTCGCAATGTCTTCGTAACTCAGACCGTCAAACTCACGCAAAGTTAGAGCTGTACGCAAATCTTCTGGCAGTAGCTGGATGGTCCGATGGACGGTGCCTTCGATCTCATCCCTCAACAATGCACGCTCCGGCGACTCGATGTCCTTGAGGCCATGATCGCCGTCGTAGAACTCCGCGTCTTCAGATCTGACATCGCTGTCCGGCGGTCGCCGACCTCGCGACACCAGATAGTTTTTCGCCGTGTTAATGGCGATACGGTACAGCCACGTATAAAACGCACTGTCGCCGCGGAAGTTCCCAAGCGCACGGTAAGCCTTGATAAAAGCCTCTTGCGCAACGTCCTGAGCTTCATGGGTGTCGTGGACGAATCTCACGATCAACCCAAGAATTTTGTGCTGATATTTCACCACTAGCAGATCAAAAGCTCGCTTGTCGCCGCGCTGTACGCGCTCGACCAGTTGCTGATCCTCTTCCTGGGTTAGCATGAACACTCCTCATAGAGCTCAAAGGAGTGTCGCAGAGGCTGCTTCACAGGCTTGCAAACATAGACTCGGGCTTTTCGCAAAAGTTCTCCCCCCTTCAAGCAAGTTTCCGGCGAGCATCGGTAGCCCGCACGAAAAACGCAGCTCGAACCAGGTCGGCTGCGTGAATAATCTTGTCGTCGAAAGCGCTTGCGCAGATGTGGAAGCCATCCCCGCGCCACGCCGACGCTGTCCCTTTATCGGCAACCTTCTATTGAACGTGGGGCTTTATGAAAAGTTCCCACAATTCGCTTTAGAGCGTAAGACACACATCATGGTGTTTGTAGGATCCAATTCGAGCCTTGCCTCGCCATTGAGCTTGCCCGCCAAACGGTATGCACGATGTCGTGGAGTAGCGCACAATCCGCCCCCCGCTGTGATTCACAATTGCCATAAAATCGCAGCTATTGTGCCGTTCTCACCCTTTACATACTAGTGGCCACTTAGAAGCCGGAATACGTCATGAGTCGACATTTTCAACACGATGTACTGGTGATAGGCAGCGGCGCTGCCGGATTGAGCCTGGCGCTGACATTGCCGGGGCATTTGCGCATCGCGGTCCTGAGCAAGGGTGACCTTGCCAATGGCTCGACCTTTTGGGCGCAGGGCGGTGTCGCCGCCGTTCTGGACAATGACGATACCGTCCAGTCACATGTTGAAGACACCCTGAACGCTGGCGGCGGACTGTGCAACGAAGATGCCGTGCGCTTCACGGTCGAGCACAGCCGCGAAGCCATTCAATGGCTGATCGACATGGGCGTGCCCTTTACCCGCGACGATGATTCGACCGTCGAAGACGGCGGATTCGAATTCCACCTGACCCGTGAAGGCGGCCACAGCCATCGGCGGATCATTCACGCGGCCGACGCCACGGGCGCGGCGATTTTTCGTACCTTGCTGGCGCAAGCCAAGGCGCGTCCGAACATCGAACTGCTCGAACAGCGTGTCGCGGTCGATCTGATCACCGAACGCCGGCTGGGCCTTGAGGGGCAGCGATGCCTGGGCGCTTACGTGCTGGATCGCTCGACCGGCGAAGTGGACACCCACAGCGCACGCTTCACGATTCTGGCGTCTGGCGGCGCGGCCAAGGTCTACCTCTATACCAGCAACCCTGATGGTGCCTGCGGTGATGGCATCGCAATGGCCTGGCGCTCGGGTTGCCGAGTGGGCAATCTGGAGTTCAACCAGTTCCACCCGACCTGCCTCTATCACCCGCAGGCCAAGAGTTTTCTGGTCACCGAGGCCCTGCGCGGCGAAGGGGCCTATCTAAAGCTGCCAAACGGCGAGCGGTTCATGGAGCGCTTCGACGCGCGTGCCGAGTTGGCGCCCCGGGACATCGTCGCCCGGGCCATCGACCATGAAATGAAGCGGCTGGGCATCGACTGCGTCTATCTGGACATCAGCCATAAACCCGCGGACTTCGTCAAAACGCACTTTCCAACGGTCTATGAACGCTGCCTGACATTCGGCATCGACATTACACGCCAAGCCATTCCGGTGGTTCCCGCCGCGCATTACACCTGCGGCGGCGTGGTCGTCGATCAACACGGCCGTACCGACGTGCCGGGGCTGTATGCCATAGGCGAGACCAGCTTCACCGGCCTGCACGGCGCCAACCGCATGGCCAGCAACTCGCTGCTGGAATGCTTTGTCTACGCCCGCTCCGCCGCGAATGACATCATTACGCAGCTGCCGGACATCACTCAGCCTCAGGATTTGCCGTCCTGGGATGCCAGTCAGGTCACTGACTCGGACGAAGACGTGATCATTGCGCACAACTGGGACGAGCTGCGGCGGTTCATGTGGGACTACGTCGGCATCGTACGCACCAACAAGCGCCTGCAACGCGCCCAACACCGCGTACGCCTGTTGCTGGACGAGATCGACGAGTTTTACAGCAACTACAAAGTGAGCCGTGACCTGATCGAGTTGCGCAATCTGGCTCAGGTGGCAGAGTTGATGATCGCGTCCGCGATGGCGCGCAAAGAGAGCCGTGGGCTGCATTACACGCTGGACTACCCGGACATGCTGCCTGAGGCGGTGGATACTATTCTGGCGCCGCCCACCTATTGCGGCTGAACTTCAAGCGCAGACGCAGGTGCCGGTGCAGATCCGGCGCCATAGCGTCCGCCGGAATGCAGATGCTTCTGACCCACCGGCGTGCCAGCCAATGCCCGGTCATCAGGCGAAACCGGAGCACCACGATAGGCGGCAGCGCCATGCTGTCCGGGCGCAATTGCACCGGTTGCCATCCAGCTCGCTCACTCCAGACCTGCCAGCCCGAGCTGTCTCGACGCAAGCCGGTATAGGCGCGCTCATCACTCAGCAAAATCGATCGATGCAGACAATGCAGGCCATGCAGCACGCACAGCAGCACGCCGACCGTCTTGGCCCACAAAGGAATATCAAGCAGGAAAACCGCGATCAGCGCCAACAGCTGGGCGCCGAGGTATGCCGTCAACAGGGCCCGAGAGCGCTGCCAACGGCATTCGAAACGATCATTTCGGCTGGACACGGTCCAGGATCATTCTAACCATGCGCTGCAGTTCGGGGTCTTCGGACTCACCGCGCTGCATGAACCAGCCAAACATGTCCTGATCTTCGCAGGTCAGCAGACGCACATAGAGTGCGCGGTCCACGTCGTTGAGCGAGGGATAGACCTCTCTGACAAACGGCACCAGCAACACATCCAGCTCGAGCATGCCGCGGCGGCTATGCCAAAAGAGGCGATTGAGTTCAACATCTTCGACCATGGGGGCGCTCCTCAAATTTGCCGGCGAGTATACAGGGCCGTGCTGTTGGGGCGTACCCGCAGTTAGTCGCAGGTTTTTGCAAGGGTGTTTCACCCGACTTGCATATACCCATTAGCGAGACACAGCACTATGATGGTGCCCCAGACTTCTACCCACGCGATGACTCATGGCCGATTCAGCTTTTTTCTGCCCACTCTCCCACGAAGGTGTACTGGCCGTTCGCGGCGTAGACGCCAGCAAATTCCTTCAAGGCCAACTGACCTGCAACCTGGATTACCTGAGCGACGCCAAAGCCACGCTCGGTGCCCGCTGCACCCAGAAAGGCCGCATGCAGTCCAGCTTCCGCATCCTGCTGGAAGGCGACGGCGTGCTGCTGGCGATGGCCAGTGAACTGATCGACGCCCAGTTGCTGGACCTGAAAAAATACGCGGTGTTCTCCAAATCCAGGCTGACCGACGAAAGCGCGTCATGGGTGCGTTTTGGCCTGAACGACGGTGACGGTGCGCTGGTCAGCCTCGGTCTCGACCTGCCACACGAGACCGATTCGGTCGTACGTGCCAACGATCTGATCGCGATTCGCGTTTCCCCGGCTCGCGCAGAAGTGTGGGTTCGCGCCGATCAGGCGGAAGAAATCCGCACCCGCCTGGCGGCACAATTGCCGGAAGGCACGCTGAACGACTGGTTGCTGGGCCAGATTCGTGCCGGCATTGGTCAGGTCTTCGGCCCGACCCGCGAAGAGTTCATCCCGCAGATGATCAACCTGCAAGCCGTCGGCGGCGTCAGCTTCAAGAAAGGCTGTTACACCGGGCAGGAAATCGTCGCGCGGATGCAATACCTGGGCAAACTCAAACGTCGCCTGTATCGCCTGACACTGGACGGCAGCAATGTGCCCGAGCCGGGAGTCGAACTGTTTTCGCCGGTCCACGCCAGTTCGGCGGGCAACGTGGTGATCGCTGCGCGTGCTGGCGGCCATGTCGAGGTGTTAGCGGTTCTGCAGGCCGACGCCGTTGAAGACGGCAATATTCGTCTTGGCGCTCCGGAGGGTCAGGCCTTGCAGTTGACCGAACTGCCTTACACGCTGGATGCCAAGCTTGAAACACAGCGTTAAACCTCGCTTGAATAACCAAGCCGCACGTCAGCGCCGTCGTCTGCGCTCCTGCCACGATGTGGCCGGGGCCGTTGGCCGAAATGCACTCTCCAGGGATCCGATATGAGCAGTATGGCTGACGAGGTGCAGAGGGACCTGATCAAGGCGATCGACAGAGATGCCTTGTTCCTGCCAACGCTTCCTGAAGTGGCAATGAAGATTCGCCTGGCCGCGGAAGATTCGGAAATCACCATCGCGGCCCTCAGCAAAGTCATTGGCAGTGATACCGCCCTCTCCGCCCGCCTGATCAAGGTGGTGAACAGCCCGTTGCTGCGGCCTAACTTTGAAGTCAGCGATGTACTCACCGCAGTTCGCCGCCTCGGTGTGAATTACAGCTGCAACCTGGCCATCGGCCTGGTGGTCGAGCAGATGTTTCACGCCAAGTCCGGAGTCGTCGAGTCCAAGATGCGTGACATCTGGAAACTGAGCTTGCAGGTTGCCGGTGTCAGCAGCGTGCTCAGCCTGAGGCGCGCTCATCTGAAGGCCGACAAAGCCACGCTGGCCGGGCTGATCCATCTGATCGGCGTGCTGCCGATCCTGACCTACGCCGAAGACAACTTTGAATTGCTCGCCGACCCTGTGAGCCTTAACCATGTGATCGAACGCATTCATCCGATCATCGGCGAACGGCTGCTGCGCTCGTGGGACTTTCCGGAAGCACTGGCGATCGTGCCGAGGCAGTTCCAGAACTTCACGCGGGTTTCCACCCAGGCCGATTACGTCGACCTGGTACAGGTCGCGACCGTGCACGTTCATGAGTCCACCGGACGGCCTTACCCGAATCTGGACGTGCTGGGGATGCCTGCCGTCAATCAGTTGGGGCTGAACATGGCCGACGGCGCGTTGATCAACGAAATGAATGAAGCGATGACGTTGCTGTATTGACTCGACCCTGCCGCGATCGCCCCGACGCAACTGTCGTGCGCTGACTTGTTCCGGATGGGAGGTGTCATTCACATTTTATGTCTCTGAATGACTGCATTCGCAAGCTCGCTCCCACAGTGGTTTTGTCAGCCCAGGAATTGTCGCTGACCTGCCGCATTCGCCACTGTCGTAACCTCCAGCAGCTCCCACAGGGTGCGCGGCGGCATGAGGTTCTGGTTTATGCAGTCTTTTTAGAAGACTCCTAGCTGTTTGATGCGTTGCCACGAAGCATGGGGTCGCGGTTTACGCGATCTGCTAGGAAACTTTCAGCTATTTGATGTGTGCCACGAAGCATGAGTACGACCCAATACCCGTGGGAGACGTCCGAGGTTACGAGGGCAGCGAAAGGCGGTGTGTCATTCACCGATGATGTCGCTGCCACACCGTATTCGCGAGCAAGCTCGCTCCCACAGGTAGTGTGTCAGCCTGGACATTGTCGCTGACCTGCCGCATTCGCCACTGTCGTAACCTCCAGCAGCTCCCACAGGGTGCGCGGCAGGCATGAGGTTCTGGTTTATGCAGTCTTTTTAGAAGACTCCTAGCTGTTTGATGCGTTGCCACGAAGCATGGGGTCGTGGTTTACGCGATCTGCTAGGAAACTTTCAGCTATTTGATGTGTGCCACGAAGCATGAGTACGACCCAATACCCGTGGGAGACGTCCGAGGTTACGAGGGCAGCGAATGCGGTGGGTCAGTCACCAGAGATGTTGCTGACTCACTGCTTTCGCGAGCAAGCTCGCTCCCACAGGTGGTGTGTCAGGCTGGACATTGTCGTTGACCTGACGCATTCGCCACTGTCGTAACCTCCAGCAGCTCCCACAGGGTGCACGGGGTCCCGGTTTATGCGGCCTTGGGAAACTCCCAGCTATCCGACGCGTGCCACCCAAGCATGGGTAAAACGCGATCCCTGTGGGAGACGTCCGAGGTTACGAGGGCAGCGAAAGGCGGTGTGTCATTCACCGATGATGTCGCTGCCACACCGTATTCGCGAGCAAGCTCGCTTCCACAGGTGGTGTGTCCGCCTGGACATTGTCGCTGACCTGCCGCCTTCGCAAGCAGCCCCGGAGATGCCGTTGATCTGCTGAGCGCCCTAAGATGGAAGAGCCGCCGGGAATGTCACTCGAACCTTCAACCCGCGCTCGGCACCATCATGCAGGGTGATCTTCGCCAGATGCGCGCGGCAGATTTCGCCGACGATTGCCAGGCCCAAACCTGAACCGGCGCTCTGTTGATTGCGCCGATAAAAACGTTCAAACACCCGATCACGCTCGTGCAGTGGGATACCCGGCCCGTCATCCTCGACTTCGAGCACGCAGGGCGAGTGCACCCGTAGCACCACATTGCCACCGGGTGGCGTGTGTGCGAGGGCGTTGTCCACCAGGTTGCTCAGCAGCTCGTTGAGCAAGGTCGGCTCGCCGCGCATCCAGACAGACTCATCGGCTTCCAGGGCCAGAGCCACGCCTCGTGCATGGGCCAGCGGCGCCATGGCCATGCCCAACTCCCGCGCCAGCTGGCTGAGGTCCAGCAACTGCGCCCCGCCTTCTGCAATCGCACGGGCGCCGTTTTCGATACGCGCCAGCGACAGCAACTGATTGGCCAGGTGTGTCAGCTTGTCCGTCCCCATGGCCGCGCTTTCCAGCGTACTGCGCCACGCCGCCGGCTCCTGATCACGCAACCCCAACTCAACCCTCGCCTTTAGCGCCGCCAACGGCGTGCGCAGTTCGTGTGCGGCATCGGCGATGAACTGCGCCTGACGTTCGAACTGCATGCGCAGACGCTCGGTGAAGTGGTTGAGCGAGATGACCAGCGGCCGCAGTTCATGCTGCACCTCGACCATGGGCAACGAACGCAAATCGTCGGGCTCGCGCTCTTCCACGGCTGTGCGCAAGCGATCCAGCGGGCGCAGTGCGGCGCTGACGGTAAACCACACCAGCAGCAGCGCACCGCTGCCGAGCATACCCAGCCGCAACAGCGTATCGGCCATCAAGCCGCGCGCCATGTTTACCCGCTGCTCCTCGGTCTCGGCCACGCGGATTTCGGCGATGCCGTTCATGTTCGGCTCGCTCACCGGTTTGAGCAGGCTGACCACGCGCACATCCTGGCCCTGATAGCGCGCGCTGTAGAATTTCGCCAGCGCCGGGTAATCGTCGGTGCGCGGCGTGCCAGGAGGCGGCCCGGGGAGATTTTCGTAACCCGAAATCAGCTTCTGGTTGATGTCATTGACCTGATAATAGATCCGACCGGCGCTGTCATAGGCAAACGTGTCGAGGGCGACGTAGGGCACGTCGGCGCTGAGGGTGCCATCACGCTCGGACAACCCGGCCGCGATGGTCCTCGCCGAGGCCAGCAGCGTACGGTCATAGGCGGTGTCCGCGGCCTCGCGGCCGTTCCAGTAGGCGCTCATGCCGCTGGCGATCATCAACACCACCAGCAGCAATCCCAGGTTCCACAGCAGGCGCCAGCGCAGGCTGTTCTCCGCAGAGGGAAACGGATTAAGCATCCCGGCTTTCCAGCAAATAACCCAGACCCCGGAAGGTCACGATCCCGACCGGATGACCATCGAGTTTCTTGCGCAAACGGTGGACGTAGATTTCGATGGAGTCAGCGCTGGCCTCTTCGTCCAGCCCGAACACCTGCGCCGCCAGTTGCTCCTTGCTCATCACCCGACCGGGACGGGCGATCAGCGATTCCAGCACCGACTGCTCGCGAGAGGTCAGCGTCAGCGCCTCATCGCCCAGCGTGAAACGCCGGGTGTCGAGGTCATACACCAGCACGCCACAACGCTGCTGGCGTTCGCCGCCCAACACGCTGCGTCGTAACAGCGCCTTGACCCGCGCTTCCAGCTCGGACAACTCGAAGGGTTTGGCCAGGTAATCATCGGCCCCCAGATTCAGGCCGTGCACCCGGTCCTTGACGTCGCTGCGGGCGGTCAGCATCAACACCGGGATGTTCTTGCCCCGCGCGCGCAGGCGCGCCAACACTTCGAAACCATCCATGCGCGGCAGGCCGACATCGAGGATCGCCACGGCATATTCTTCGCTGCTCAGCGCGAGATCAGCCGCCACGCCGTCATGCAGAACGTCCACGGTCAGCCCGCTGCCCTTGAGTGCCAGCGCGACGCTTTCAGCCAGTTGCAGATGGTCTTCGACGAGCAGGACACGCATCGACTTCTCCCGATTCAGGCGTTTGGTGGAGGCGGAGTTTACAGGCGCGCTGCCGTCTGTGAAGGCTTGAAACACTTCAAACCTTTCCCCCGCGATCCATCCCATGTTTGGCAGGCACTCCATGAAAGGTAGTTGAAAGGTTGATGAAAGCTTCGCCCATTAGGATCCGGTTACGACTTGTTACGGTTGCCCTCATTCCGGGGTCCGTGACACGCAGGTCGTGACGAAAAACGCCTCGATGCGTTTTCAACAATAAAAACAATATCGGAGTCACCGGTGATGACCTCACTGCAATCCTCGGCCACAGTGCCGTCTGAATCCCATTCTGTTTTGAGTACACTTCGCGGTTTTGCTGCGCGGTGCATCGTCACGTCCTCCTTCCTGATCACCCTGGGTCCACGACGCCGTGGGTATCTTTGCCCGATCAAATAAGCCGAACGCACCCAAAAACAACAACTCCGTTGGAGACTGACCATGAACCTATCGTTGCGCCGAATCAGCGTCGCCGCCAGCTGCATGCTGGTAGCCACTCAACTGTGGGCAGCCGAGCCCAATCGTCCTGAATGCATCGCACCGGCATCGCCGGGCGGTGGTTTCGACCTGACTTGCAAGCTGGCGCAAAGCGCCTTGGTCAACGAGAAGATTCTGACCAAACCGATGCGCGTGACCTACATGCCCGGCGGCGTGGGTGCGGTGGCGTACAACGCCGTGGTCGCACAGCGCCCGGCAGACGCTGGCACGCTGGTCGCTTGGTCCAGCGGTTCGTTGCTGAACCTTGCCCAAGGCAAGTTCGGTCGCTTCGACGAAAACGCGGTGCGTTGGCTGGCGGCGGTCGGCACCAGTTATGGCGCGATTGCAGTGAAAGCCGACTCGCCCTACAAGAGCCTCGACGATCTGGTCAAAGCCTTGAAAGCCGACCCGAGCAAAGTGGTCATCGGTTCCGGCGGCACCGTCGGCAGTCAGGACTGGATGCAGACCGCACTGATCGCCAAAGCAGCCGGTATCAACCCGCGCGACCTGCGTTATGTGGCGCTCGAAGGCGGCGGTGAAATCGCCACCGCCCTGCTCGGCGGGCACATTCAGGTCGGCTCCACCGACATCTCCGACTCCATGCCGCACATCCTCAGCGGCGACATGCGCCTGTTGGCCGTGTTCTCCGAGCAGCGTCTGGACGAGCCGGAAATGAAGAACATCCCGACCGCCAAGGAGCAAGGCTACGACATCGTCTGGCCGGTGGTGCGTGGCTTCTACCTCGGGCCAAAGGTGACCGACGAGGAATACAACTGGTGGAAAGCGGCGTTCGACAAGCTGCTGGCCTCGGAAGACTTCGCCAAGTTGCGTGACCAGCGCGAGTTGTTCCCGTTCGCCATGACCGGTGACGAGCTGGACAAGTACGTGAAGACCCGCGTGGGTGAATACAAAGTGCTGGCCAAGGAATTCGGCCTGATTCAGTGATTGGACCGCATTGTTCGGTTCTCGATTGACTGACTTGAGGGTGGCGCCGCCTGCGCGGTGGCGCCATCCGGGAGCTTCCCATGGTCTTGCAACGCATTTTCGCTCTCGTGCTGCTATTGGCCTGTATCGGCCTGGCGCTGATGGCCTGGCCTTATCAGGCACCTTTTTCCTACGAACCCGTGGGCCCGCGGGCGTTTCCGCTGCTAATGCTGGCGCTGATGGGCATTTCGCTGTTGTACATGGTGTTTCGTCCAACGCCGATCAAGCACTCCGAAGACGAGCCACCGCTGGATCGTCCGACGCTGATCAAGATCGCCGTGTGCACCGGTCTGCTGCTGATCTTCGCGGGGCTGTTCGAGCCGCTCGGTTTCGTGCTGAGCAGCATTCTGGTCGGCATTCCCATGGCACGCCTGTACGGCGGCCGCTGGCTGCCCAGCATCGTCATCATCGTGCTGATGAGCATTGGTCTGTACGTGCTCTTCGACAAAGTGATGGATGTGCCCCTGCCCCTCGGCCTGCTCGACGTTCTGGAGAATTGATATGGATACTCTCGGCTATCTCGGCCAGGGTTTCGGCGTCGCGCTGACCCCGTACAACCTGGTCACAGCCCTTTCCGGCACGCTGATCGGCACCATTGTCGGCCTGCTGCCGGGCCTGGGTCCGATCAACGGCGTGGCGCTGCTGATTCCCATCGCGTTTGCACTCGGTCTGCCGCCTGAATCGGCGCTGATTCTGCTGGCAGCGGTCTATCTGGGTTGCGAGTACGGCGGGCGCATCAGCTCGATCCTGCTCAACATTCCAGGCGAAGCCTCCACGGTGATGACCGCGCTGGACGGTTACCCGATGGCGCGCCAGGGTCTGGCGGGCGTGGCGCTATCATTGTCGGCCTGGAGCTCGTTCATCGGTGCGCTGATCGCAACCTGCGGCATGGTCATGTTTGCGCCGTTGCTCGCCAAATGGGCCATCGCCTTCGGCCCGGCGGAATACTTCGTGCTGATGGTGTTTGCCATCGTCTGCCTGGGCGGCATGGCGGGTGATCGGCCGCTGAAGACCTTCGTTGCGGCGCTGATCGGCCTGTTCCTGTCGAGCATCGGTATCGACGCCAACAGTGGCGTGTATCGCTTCACCGGGGACAACATTCACCTGGCGGACGGCATCCAGTTCGTGGTGCTGGTGCTCGGTCTGTTCTCGATCAGCGAGATCCTGCTGTTGCTGGAGAAGACCCATCGTGGCCAGGAAGCGGTAAAAGCCACCGGGCGCATGATGTTCAACCTCAAGGAAGCGAGTTCGGTGTTCGCCGTCAACATTCGCTGCGGCCTGATGGGCTTCATCATGGGTGTGTTGCCGGGTGCCGGTGCGACG
Source organism: Pseudomonas abietaniphila (assembly GCF_039697315.1). Taxonomy (NCBI): domain Bacteria; kingdom Pseudomonadati; phylum Pseudomonadota; class Gammaproteobacteria; order Pseudomonadales; family Pseudomonadaceae; genus Pseudomonas; species Pseudomonas abietaniphila. Next base: position 1,782,560 of record NZ_CP155619.1, read on the forward strand.
CTTGCCAGCGCCGTGACCTACATGACCGAGAAGCGTATCGCCGGTGCCAGCGGCAAATTCGGACAGGGTGACATGCGCGGTCTGGCTGCTCCGGAAACCGCCATCGGCGCCACGGCGTGTGGTGCATTGGTGCCGATGCTGACCCTGGGTGTTCCGGGTTCGGGCACCACGGCCGTGATGATCGGCGCGCTGTCGCTGTACAACATCACGCCGGGCCCGCTGCTGTTCCAACAGCAACCAGACATCGTCTGGGGCCTGATTGCTTCGTTGTTCGTCGCCAACATCATGCTGGTGATCCTGAACATTCCGATGATCCGCATCTTCACCCGCATCCTGGCCGTGCCGAACTGGGCGCTGGTGCCGGTGATCGCGATCATTACCGGAATCGGTGTCTACGCGGTCCACGCCACCACCTTCGACCTGTTCCTGATGGTCGGCATCGGCATCTTCGGTTACATCCTGCGCAAGCTGGACTTCCCGCTGTCGCCGATCCTGCTGGGCTTTATCCTCGGCGGCCTGATGGAGCAGAACCTGCGCCGCGCGCTGTCGATCTCCAACGGCTCGATGGACATTCTGTGGTCCAGCCCGATCACCCTGGGTGTCTGGGTGGTGACGGCGTTCATGTTGGTGCTGCCGTTGATCCGCATCTGGCGCAGACGCGCCGTGCAGCGTCGCGCTCTGGCCGATGTCTGATCGACCCTTCAGAACGTGGTGGGGAACGCCGCTGGTCGGCCTGCTGGGGGGTTATCTCGCCAGCCAGGTCGGCTGGCCGTTGCCCTGGATGGTCGGCTCGTTGCTGGCGATCATCCTGGTCCGCTGCCTGACCCCTTGGCAGCTGGCTGAAATCCCCGGCGGCCGCAAATGCGGCCAATGGGTGGTCGGCATCGGTATCGGCCTGCACTTCACCCCCGTCGTCATCGAACAAGTCCTTTCCCATTTCGGCCTGATCTTCATCGGTGCACTGGTCACCAGCGTGTCCAGCGTGGTGGGCGTGTGGTTGATGCTGCGCACCGGTGAGGACCGCGCCACGGCGTTCTTTTCCAGCATGCCTGGCGGCTCGGGAGAGATGGTCAACCTCGGCGCTCGCAATGGCGCGGTTCTTAGCAATGTGGCGGCCGGTCAAAGCCTGCGCGTGCTCGCGGTGGTCCTGTGCGTTCCGGCGATTTTCAAATACCTGATGGGCAATGGCGCCCCGCCGTCCCATGCCACGGTCGTCGACTGGACCTGGCTCGCGTTGCTGTTCCCGCTGGGCGGGTTAGTTGCCTGGCTGTGGCAGCGCCTGAAACAGCCCAATCCGTGGCTGTTCGGGCCATTGCTGGTGAGCGCGGTGATCAGTGTCAGTTTCGACCTGCACCTCGGCCTGCCCGAGGGCGGCAGTCAGATCGGGCAATGGTTGATCGGCAGCGGTCTGGGGTGCCACTTCAACCGCGCGTTCTTCCGCCGCGCGCCTTCTTTTATTGGGCGGACGCTGATCGGGACGGCGCTGACCATGAGCATCGCGGCGCTGTGCGCGTTGGCATTGAGCACGGCAACCCACCTGGACCTGCGCTCATTGACCCTGGGGATGATGCCCGGCGGCATCGCAGAAATGAGTTTGACGGCCGAAGTGCTGCAACTGTCGGTGCCGCTGGTCACGGCGATGCAGGTGATGAGGTTGCTGTTCGTGTTGTTTCTGGCGGAGCCGTTGTTCAGGTACTGGAATCGGCAGGCAGCGGTGTGAGGTCTGCCTGTGATGATCGTTCCCGCGCTCCGCGGCCCTTGACGCGGAGCGCCAATAACGGCGTCCCCACGCGGAGCGTGGGGACGATCAACATGCTCCGCGTGGGTACGATCAAAAGCGCACCTAAACCTGTTCAGGCAAGCGCCACTCAATCGGGGTCAGTCCGTTCTGCTGCAGATACTTGTTGGCCAGTCCGAAATGCCCGCAGCCTAAAAAGCCTTTGTACGCCGACAACGGCGACGGATGGACGGCGGTGAGGATCAGGTGCTTGGTCGCATCAATGAGCTTTTTCTTGCTCTGTGCGTGGGCGCCCCACAGCAGGAAGACCAGGTGCGGCTGATGCGCGCTGACGGTTTCGATGATCTTGTCGGTGAAGTGCTGCCAGCCCTTGCCCGCGTGTGAGGCGGCATTGGCGCGTTCGACGGTCAGCGTGGTGTTGAGCATCAGCACGCCCTGATCCGCCCAGGACTGCAAGTAGCCATGGTTGGGGATGTCGATATTCAGGTCGCGCTTGAGCTCTTTGTAGATGTTCACCAGCGACGGCGGCGCCGGTACGCCCGGTTGCACGGAGAAGCACAGCCCGTGCGCCTGGTTCGGGCCGTGATACGGGTCCTGACCGAGGATCACCACTTTCACGTTATCCAGCGGCGTTGAATTCAGGGCATTGAAGATCAGCGGTCCCGGAGGATAGATCTCCTTGCCCGCCGCATGCTCCTGGCGCAGGAACTCGCGCAGCTCGCCCATGTAAGGCTTTTCGAATTCTTCGCGCAGCGCCTGCTTCCAGCTGGCCTCGAGTTTGATGCGGTCGTCGTCTGTCATGGTGGTATCCGGCAAAATCAATGCGCGGACTTTAGGGGCTGTGACCCATTATTTCCAGCGCAACGCGTCGCGGGTTTTCTACACTCCTCTGCAACACCTGATTGCAACTTCCCGGCAGACGCAGGACTCACAGTCCTTAACGGATGCCCGTACCACGCACACGAGGTTACGATGAATCTGCAATTCGAAGAGCTTACCGGCACCGACGGCGCCCGTCTGGGCATCGCCACGCTGGATGCGGAAAAATCGCTTAACGCGTTATCCCTGCCCATGATTCTGGCGCTGCAGGATCGCCTTGATGCCTGGGCCAGCGACCCTCAGATTGTCTGTGTCCTTTTACGCGGCAACGGCGAGAAGGCGTTCTGTGCGGGCGGCGACGTCCGGGCGCTGGTCGAAGCGGGCCATGGCAAACCGGGAAACGTCCCGCCATTGGCAGCGCAATTCTTCGCGGCTGAATACCGTCTGGACTACACGCTGCACACATACCCGAAACCGCTGATCTGCTGGGGGCACGGCTACGTGCTCGGGGGCGGCATGGGGTTGTTGCAAGGCGCCAGCATTCGCGTGGTGACCCCAAGCAGCCGTCTGGCCATGCCGGAAATCAATATCGGCCTGTTCCCAGACGTCGGCGCCAGTTGGTTTTTGTCGCGCTTGCCCGGTAAGTTGGGGTTGTTTCTGGGTCTGACCGGGTCGCACATCAACGGCCGCGATGCACTGGACCTGGACTTGGCTGATCGCTTCCTGCTGGACGATCAACAGGAAGAAATGATTGATCGGCTGTTGCAGTTGAACTGGCAGGAACAGACCGCCGTGCAGCTGAACAGCCTGTTCAAAGCGCTGCAACAGGAAGCCGCCGGGCAGCTTCCGCCTGCGCAATGGCTGCCGCGTCGCCAGCAGATCGACGAGATTCTCGATGTGGCGGACGCGCCGTGTGCCTGGAACGCCCTGAAACATCAGCTTAATTCACAGGACGCGCTGCTGGCCAAGGCCGCAAAAACTTTGACCGAGGGTTGCCCGTTGACGGCGCAGTTGGTGTGGGAACAAATTCAGCGGGCTCGGCACATGTCATTGGCTCAGGTGTTCCAGATGGAATACTGCATGAGCCTCAATTGCTGCCGTCATCCGGAATTCAGTGAGGGTGTACGGGCGCGCTTGATCGACAAGGATCACACGCCGCACTGGCATTGGCAGGACATCGCAACGATACCGCTGGCGGTGGTGGACGCGCATTTCGAGAAGGCATGGGAAGGCAGGCATCCGTTGGCGGATTTGTCGGGGTATTGAGACGAATGGCCCAAACACCGAAAAGCCTGTGGGAGCGAGCTTGCTCGCGAAAGCATTCGACCTTCAATTAAACCTTGCCTGACAGACCGCTTTCGCGATCAAGCTCGCCCCCACTAAATCTGTGTCGGCTCACTCAATCAGGTTTATATCCTCAAAAAAACGGCGCTCCTGAGAGCGCCGTCTGCGTTGGCCTATCGGTTCCCACCGCCGGGGCCGCCATGCCCGCCTCGGCCGAAATTACCGTCTTCACGGAAGTTGCGGCCGCCGCCGGAAGGACGCCCTGGGCCTGGACCTCCGCCACCCGGATTGCCGTGCCAGCCGGAACCTGGGCCCGGGCCGTTGCCGCCGCCCGGTCGTGGACCTTGAGGCGGTGGGCGATAACCGGAGCCACCGCCGTGGTACCCGCCGCCACCGCCGTGCCAGCCCCCGCCTCCGTAACCGGGGCGACCACCGCCATACCCGGGACCGTAATAGCGCGGAGGAGGTGCATAGTATCGGGGTGGATTGTAATAGCGCGGGCCCGAGTAATAGCGCGGCGATGAGTAGTACACCGCAGAGCCGTAAGCGGTCGGACCATAAGGACGATAGGTGTCATACACGTATCCGCTGCTGTAGCCGCTGCTATAGACAGGCTGCGTGTAGGTGTCCGATTCGTAATAGCCTCCGTAACATCCTGCAAGAGACAACGTCATCAAAACGGTGAGCAAGCTTCGTCGATACATGGCGGCCTCCTGGACCGCGATAGAGCTCAAACCAGCGGCGCTGGTCGGCGTTCCCAATACTGCCGAGAACGTAACTTCAGACTGCAAAATCCCCTCCGAGTGCCCCAGCTCAGGCCCCAGCCGCCAGACGGCGCCCCGCAACAGTGCACGTATGTCACGTGAAAAAATCCTGTTCGTTGCTCGCCCCCATGGCCTGCGGGCCCTGTGGCGACTTGGCACAACTCTCGCTTAGCAAAGGGTGTGCAGGAGTCAACTCAGGTTCGCGGCACCACAATTTGCAATAGCCGACTAGGGTTCCGGCTCGCTTGAAGAAGCGAGTGGCTGGTCCGAGAGTCGGCGACCTCCAGTAGAGGTTACACGGCGGGATAAAAGCCCGGGAGACAGGACACCAGTGGTGTCGCCGTGCTCCTGACCGCCCCTTTTCGCTACTGGAGGTTAACCATGCAAAAGTCCCGTCTGTTCGGCCTGCTCACCGCCGGCCTCATCGCTGCATTTAGCCTCTCGGCCATCGCCGCCCCGAAGAAAGACTTCAACGTCTGCTGGACCATTTACGCCGGCTGGATGCCATGGGAATACGCAGGCACGCAAGGCATCGTCGACAAGTGGGCCAAGAAGTACAACATCAACATCAAAGTCACTCAGCTCAACGACTACGTCGAGTCGATCAACCAGTACACGGCAGGCCAGTTCGACGGCTGCACCATGACCAACATGGATGCCCTGACCATTCCGGCCGCAGGCGGTGTGGAAAGCACCGCGCTGGTGGTCAGCGACTTCTCCAACGGCAACGACGGCATCGTCATCAAGGGCAACGGCAAGAAAGTCACCGACCTCAAGGGCATGGACGTCAACCTGGTCGAGCTGTCGGTTTCCCACTACTTGCTGGCCCGCGCGCTGGACTCGGTGGACATGACCGAGAAAGACCTGAAGGTCGTGAACACGTCCGACGCCGACATCTCTGCGGCGTTCAACACCGATCAGGTCAAGGCCGTCACCACCTGGAACCCGATGCTTTCCGACATCAAGGCCAAGCCTGGCGTCACTGAAGTGTTCGACTCCAGCAAGATCCCCGGCGAAATCATGGACATGATGGTGGTCAACACCCAGACCCTCAAAGACAACCCTGCACTGGGCAAAGCCCTGACCGGCGCCTGGTTCGAAGTCGTCGCCTTGATGAACGCCAAGAACGCCCAATCCAAGGAAGCGCTGGAACACATGGCCAAGGCCTCGGGCACGGACCTCGCCGGCTTCCAGTCGCAACTGGACACCACCAAGCTGTTCGCCACGCCTAAAGAAGCCTTGGACTTCGCCACCAGCAAGCAACTGCCGAGCACCATGCGCAAGGTCGCTGACTTCTCCTTCGAACACGGTCTGCTCGGCGAAGGCGCCAAAGACTCCAGCGCCGTCGGCATGAGCTTCGCCAACAACGTGACCGAAGGCGACAAGGGCAACCTCAAACTGCACTTCGACCCGAGCTATGTGCAGATGGCCGCCGACGGCAAGTTGTAAAACCCGCTCGCTGCAAAGGTCTTCGTTATGCGCTTGATTAATCGCCGCCCGGATCGCGCCAGTCGCCTGATTCTGGTGATCCTGCCGTTCGCCCTGTTGCTATTCGCCTACTTCACGGGCTCGGCAACACGACTGACGGAAAACCCCAACGACAAGCTGCTGCCCAGTGCGGTGCAGATGACGGATGCAATCAAACGTGTGGCGATCATTCCCGATCAACGCACGGGCGAATACATTCTGTGGCAGGACACCGCGTCGAGCTTGCAACGTCTGGCCATCGGCCTTGCGATCAGTGCTGTCGTCGGGCTGTGTCTGGGCATCGCTTCGGGCGTGCTGCCGCTGTTCGGCGCGCCGTTGTCACCGCTGCTGACCGTGCTGTCGATGGTGCCGCCACTGGCGATTCTGCCGATCCTGTTCATCGTCTTCGGTCTGGGCGAGCTATCGAAGGTGATGCTGATCGTGATCGGCATCACCCCGGTGCTCGCCCGGGATCTGGAACAGCGCGCCCGGGAGATTCCGGTTGAGCTACTGATCAAGGCCCAGACGCTGGGCGCGTCGACCTGGACCCTGATTCTGCGCGTTGTGCTGCCGCAGTTGCTGCCACGTCTGTTGATCTCTCTGCGGCTGGTATTGGGCTCGGCGTGGTTGTTCCTGATCGCGGCGGAAGCCATCGCGTCCACCGACGGTCTGGGTTACCGGATCTTCCTGGTGCGGCGTTATCTGGCGATGGACATGATCCTGCCCTACGTGGCCTGGATCACCCTGCTCGCCTGGTTGATGGACTGGGGCCTGAAAGCGCTGACACGCAAGGCGTTCCCTTGGTACGAGGGCGCGCGGGCATGAGCTTCATTACGGTCAATAACGTCTGGCAACAATACGACGATCAAGTGGTGCTCGAAGGCCTGAACCTGAGCATCGCCGAGGGTGAGTTCTGCACATTGGTCGGCGCTTCAGGTTGCGGCAAATCGACTTTCCTGCGCCTGCTGCTGGGCCAGGAAGTGCCGAGCAAAGGCGCGATCCTGCTGGACGGTCAGCCCATCGCCGAAGAGCCGGATGCCAGCCGCGGCGTGGTGTTCCAGCGTTACTCGGTGTTCCCGCACCTGTCGGTGCTGGACAACGTGGCGCTGGGCCTTGAACTGCCTCGTTCGGCGCTGCTGGGCCGACTGTTCGGCAACGCCAAGCGTGAAGCGCGGGAACAGGCCTCGGTGCTGCTGCACAAGGTCGGGCTCGGCCATGCGCTGGACAAGTATCCGACGCAGCTGTCCGGCGGCATGCAACAACGGCTGGCCATCGCTCAGGCGCTGATCATGAAGCCTCGCGTGCTGCTGCTCGACGAGCCGTTCGGTGCACTCGACCCCGGTATCCGCAAAGACATGCACGCCCTGCTGCTGGAGCTGTGGCGCGAAACCAAACTGACGGTGTTCATGGTCACTCACGACCTGTCCGAAGGCTTCAACCTGGGCACGCGTCTGCTGGTGTTCGACAAGGTCCGCATCGACCCACACGCCCCCGGTGCCTACGGCGCACGCATCACTTACGACATTCCCCTGAACAGCGATCGTCGCGCCGCGCGCGCGGCCATTGAATCGCTGCAAACGGTTTGAAGGATTTTCGACATGACTGATTCAACTGCTGTGTTCCCCGTATTTGCCGAAGAACTGCTGCCCGGCGGCGGCCACCTGTCGTTCGTGCTCAAGCGCGGCGAATTGCTGCGCCTGACCGACCTCAACGGCAACGCCAACGTCAGCCTGACGATGTTCAACGCCCATGAGAAAACCGAGCGTCTGAACCTCCCGGACAGCCTCAAATGCCAACACACCGCCAAGCTCACCACCGGTCATTGCCTGTACTCGGACATGGGCCGCGTGCTGGCGGCGATCACCTCCGACACCTGCGGTTGGAGCGACAGCATTGGCGGCGTCTTGTGTGCTGAGGAAGTCACGGAGAAGTACGGCCAGGGCCGCTATCAGGAACTGCGCAACGGCTTCTTCCGCAACGGCACCGACAACCTGCTGGTGGAAATGGGCAAGTGGGGCCTGGGCCTTTCCGATCTGTTGATGACGCTCAACCTGTTCAGCCGGGTCAATGTCGACGACCACGGCGCACTGGCCTTCGTGCCCGACAATTCGAAAGCCGGTGACTGCATCGAGCTGTATGCCCCCATGGACACGCTGGTGGTGCTCACCGCCCTGCAACACCCGATGGACCCCAACCCCGAGTACGCGCCACAACCGGTCAAGTTGAGCTGGATGAAGGCCGACGCCAGCGTCGCTGAACACTGCCGTACGTCCCGCGAGGAAAACGTGCGCGGTTTCATCAACACCGACCGCCTGTTTGCTTGAGGATTGCCGCCATGAACACGCCACAGAAAAATGCACCCGTTTCGATCACCCACATCCCGGCTGGCGAACCGTCGCTGACCGAACTCAAGGCCGGGCAAACCCTGCGCCTGCTGGACCTCGAAGGCAATCAGGCCGTCGACACGCTTTTTTACAGCCTGACCAACCCCCGCGAGCGTTATGACGTGCAGCGCACGTTGCGGCGGCAGAACAACGTCTACCTGAGCAAAGGCAGCGTGCTCTATTCCAACCTCGGCAAGCCGATGCTGACCATCGTCGAAGACACCTGCGGTCGCCACGACACCCTCGGCGGTGCCTGCGCGCAAGAGAGCAACACCGTGCGTTATGCGCTGGAAAAACGCCACATGCACAGCTGCCGTGACAACTACTTGCGCGCATGTATGCACGACGGCCGTCTGGGCAAGCGCGACATCAGCCCGAACATCAATTTCTTCATGAACGTGCCGGTCACCGCCGAAGGTGGGCTGACGTTCGAAGACGGCATTTCCGGTGCGGGCAAATACGTTGAACTGCGCGCCGAAATGGACGTGATCGTGCTGATTTCCAACTGCCCGCAGCTGAACAACCCGTGCAACGGCTATAACCCGACGCCGGCTGAATTACTCGTCTGGGACTGATCGTTACCTACGCATCGATTCGACGTTTTGGCGCGAGGGACGGCCTTCGTGCAACGAGTACAACAGCGGGACGGCCCGCTACCCAGTTTGAGATCGACGCAGGTCAGTCTCCGGGGTCAAAACCATGTTCGACACACTGCTGATCGCCAACCGCGGCGCCATTGCCTGCCGCATCCTGCGCACCTTGCGCGCCCTGAACGTTGAAGGCGTTGCCGTCTATTCGGAAGCCGACGCCGCCAGCCTGCACATTCTGGAGGCCGATCAGGCCCACAGCCTCGGCGAAGGCGGCGCAGCCGGCACCTATCTGGCGGTGGACAAGATCCTCGCCATCGCGCAATCGACCGGCGCCAAAGCGATTCACCCCGGTTATGGGTTTCTCTCGGAAAACGCCGCCTTTGCTCAGGCTTGTGAAGACGCAGGTATCGCCTTCGTCGGCCCGACGCCTGAACAGCTGCGCGTCTTCGGCCTCAAGCACACGGCCCGTGCGCTGGCAAAACAGCACGGCGTGCCAATGCTAGAAGGCACCGAGTTGCTGGACAGCGTCGAATCGGCCCTGAACGCCGCCGAGATCATCGGCTATCCGGTGATGTTGAAGAGCACCGCAGGTGGCGGTGGCATCGGCATGCGCGTGTGCCGCAGTGCCAACGAATTGAGCGAATCGTTCGAGGCGGTCAAACGCCTTGGCCAGAACAATTTCAGCGACGCGGGTGTGTTCATCGAGAAATACATCCAGCGCGCGCGTCATCTGGAAGTGCAGGTGTTTGGTGATGGTCAGGGCGAGGTCATTGCCTTGGGCGTTCGCGACTGCTCAGTGCAGCGTCGCAATCAGAAAGTTCTGGAAGAAACCCCCGCGCCGAACCTGCCGGAAGGCATGGCCGAGGAACTGTGCGCTGCGGCGATCAAGCTGGCGAAAGCCGTCAGTTATCGCAGCGCCGGGACCGTGGAGTTCGTCTTCGACAGCGACGATCAGCGTTTTTATTTCCTTGAAGTGAATACCCGCTTGCAGGTCGAACACGGTGTGACCGAGCAGGTCTGGGGCGTGGATCTGGTGAGCTGGATGATCCAGCTGGCAGCCGGTGACCTGCCCCCTTTGGCTGACTTGCAAGCGGGTTTGCAACCCAGCGGCCATGCCATTCAAGCGCGGTTGTACGCCGAAGATCCAGGTCGGGACTTTCAGCCAAGTCCGGGCTTGCTGACGTCCGTTCACTTCCCGCCCGCCGATGGCAAGCAGTTGCGCATCGACACGTGGGTTGAGGCCGGTTGCGAGATCCCGCCGTTCTTCGACCCGATGATCGCCAAGGTCATCTGCTGGGCGCCGGATCGCGCAACCGCCAGTGCCGGGCTGGCACAAGCTTTGAGCGACACGCGCCTGTATGGCGTGGAAACCAACCGCGACTACTTGCGCCAGATCCTCGCGGATGCGCCCTTTGCCAGCGGCCAGCCGTGGACGCGATGCCTGGAAGGTCTGGTGTATCACGCCGACACTTTCGAAGTGCTGAGCGGTGGTACGCAAACCAGCGTGCAGGATTATCCGGGTCGGCTGGGTTACTGGGCGGTGGGCGTACCCCCGTCAGGTCCGATGGACAGCCGCTCCCTGCGGCTGGGCAATCGTCTGCTCGGCAACCCCGAAGGCTGCGCGGCGCTGGAAATCACCATGAGCGGGCCAATGCTGCGCTTCAACACTGACGCCGTCGTGGCGGTGACCGGAGCCATGATTCCGGTAACGCTGGATGGCCACGCACAGCCGATGAATCAGTCGTTTTTGGTCACCGCAGGTTCGACCCTGGCGCTCGGCACCCTCGCCGGCGCAGGCGCACGCAGTTACCTGTGCGTGCGTGGCGGCCTGGATGTGCCGGATTATCTGGGCAGCAAAAGCACGTTCACCCTTGGTCAATTCGGCGGGCACGGCGGTCGCGCCTTACGGGCTGGCGACGTGCTGCACATTGCGCCGTTGACCGACCGCAGCGTCGGAGCGCAATTGCCTGCGGCACAGGTACAGGCCTTGCCCGCTGTGCGTGATATCCGGGTGATCTACGGCCCGCACGCCGCACCGGAGTATTTCACCGAGGGTTACATCGACACCTTTTTCAGCACTGACTGGGAAGTGCATTTCAACTCCAGCCGCACCGGCGTGCGCCTGATCGGGCCGAAGCCTGAGTGGGTGCGTGCCGATGGCGGTGAAGCCGGGCTGCACCCTTCGAACATCCACGACAACCCGTATGCGATCGGTGCCGTGGATTTTACCGGCGACATGCCGGTGATTCTTGGGCCCGATGGACCAAGCCTGGGCGGTTTCGTCTGCCCGGTGACTATTATCGAAGCGGACCTGTGGCAGTTGGGACAACTCAAGGCCGGGGACAAGGTCCGGTTTCATCCCGTCAGCCTCGAGGCCGCGCGCGCAGCCTTTTGCAGAGGCGTGGATGGCGCCTCCGATATCGCAAGCGAACCACAATCCTGTGGGAGTGAGCTTGCCCGCGATGACGATAGGTCCGACGCCAGAGATGCAGCGGGTGTATCGGCCTCTTCGCGAGCAAGCTCGCTCCCACAGGGAGTAAATAACGCCTCTGATATCGCAAGCGAACCTCAATCCTGTAGGAGCGCGCTTGCCCGCGATGACGGTGGGTCCGACGCCAGAGATGCAGCGGATGTACCGGCCTCTTCGCGAGCAAGCTCGCTCCCACAGGGAGTAAATAACGCCTCAGATATCGCAAGCGAACCACAATCCTGTGGGAGTGAGCTTGCTCACGAAGAAGGCCGCACATTCAATACAGCGCTTGCGTCGGATACCGGGCTTTCGCGGGCAAGCGCGCTCCTGCAGGGGGTGACGTTGACCTCACCGGTTGTGTTGGACATCGGACAGGATGATAAAAGGCTCGTCGCGCGCGTATCCGGCGACACCCATCTGCTGTTGGAGATTGGTGCCGCTGAGCTGGATCTGGTGCTGCGGTTCCGGGGCCACGCGCTGATGCAGGCACTGGAAAGCAAACACCTGAATGGCGTGATCGACCTGACGCCCGGCATTCGCTCGCTGCAAGTGCATTACCAGCCCGAGCAGTTACCCCTCACCGAGCTGCTGAACATCGTCGCGGGCGAATGGGACGCGGTGTGCGCCAGCAAGAACCTCGAGGTGCCGTCGCGCATCGTGCATCTGCCTCTGTCGTGGGACGACCCGGCCTGCCAGCTCGCCATCGAGAAGTACATGACCACGGTGCGCAAGGACGCGCCGTGGTGCCCGAGCAATCTGGAATTCATCCGTCGCATCAATGACCTGCCGAATCTGGACGAAGTGCAGCGCACGGTGTTCGACGCCAGCTATCTGGTGATGGGGCTGGGCGATGTCTACCTCGGCGCGCCGGTCGCCACCCCGCTGGACCCACGTCATCGTCTGGTGACCACCAAGTACAACCCGGCGCGGACCTGGACCGCCGAAAACTCGGTCGGCATCGGCGGCGCCTACATGTGCGTCTACGGTATGGAAGGGCCCGGTGGTTATCAGTTCGTGGGGCGCACCCTGCAGATGTGGAACCGCTACCGCGCCGTCGAAGCGTTCGACGGCAAGCCGTGGCTGCTGCGCTTCTTTGACCAGATTCGGTTCTACCCGGTCAGCGCCGACGAGCTGCTGAAAATCCGCCGTGACTTTCCGCTCGGACGCTATCCGCTGCAGATCGAACACACCACGCTGAATCTCGCCGACTACCAGGCGTTTCTGGCAAAAGAAGCGGAGAGCATCGCAGCGTTCCGAAACCAGCAGCAAGGCGCGTTCAATGCCGAGCGCGAACGCTGGATCGCCAACGGGCAGGCCACGTTCGAAAGCGATGAAGCGGTCGCCGAAAGCGTCGAAGAAGCCGCTGTTCCCACCGGTCACCTGAGCGTCGACAGCCACATTGCGGGCAACCTCTGGCAGGTTCAGGTCAACGTGGGGCAGCGTGTCGAGGCAGGCGAGACGCTGGTGATTCTCGAATCGATGAAAATGGAAATCCCCCTGCTTGCCCCGGTTGCCGGTGTGGTTCAGGAGGTGCGCGTTCAGCCCGGCTCTGCCGTACGCGCGGGCCAGCGCGTGGTGGTGCTCGAAGCAGAGCACTGACAGCGAGGGCGGCGCTGATTAGGCGCCGCCCTTTCCTACGACCAACGTTCGGCAAGATCTGTAACAGATCCCTCTCTACAAAACGCGTTACATAGATATGCTTTTTTAGCCCTCAAGCACGACATAGTGCACCGCTCATTCCGTCATTACTGTCTTGCCATGAGCCACAGCGACAACGCCGCCACCCACAATCCGCCCGCCCTCCTCAACCACAAACAACTGGCCAGAATGCGCAACAGCGCCGTCGCACGGATGCTGGCGGGTTCGATATGGATTCTGAAAGCATGGCAACTGGACCTCGAATTCCCGCCCACAATTCACGCTTACCTTAATCAACGGCTTGCAGACGCCTTACGCGAAAGGCTTGGCCGGCCCATCGATCCGGACACATTGCATATCCATTTCACGACCGTAGAAAACCCAACCGTGGAGAACAACGGCGAGGAACAGTTCGATCTGCGCCTGTCCGTCCGCGACCTCGGCCGTGCCGTGCTCGATCCTCCGGCCTTTCTGGCGCTCAAGCGCTGCGCGGAGCCTGACCGACCGCTGCACGATGACTTCCCGCACTTCACGCTGGCCACGCTGTTTGCGCTGTTCATCAATGCGCACTGGACCCGTGACTACGAAGCGCTGGTGCAGCGGTTCTGGGAGCGGCATGGCGACACCTGGCAAATGCTCGCGACCCTGTCGTTTCTCGAAGCGCTGCGTCTGTCGCGGCGCCGCAAACGCATCAGCGAAGACGGCTACGTCCTCGCGCTGGACGCTGCGGGGTTCGAGTGGTTTCCAAAGACCTTGTCGGCACTGACCACCGAAAGGCGTACCCACCGCTCGGCAGTGCATCTGCTGACCCTCAACGACGAGCTCATCCCGGGCGTATTTCATCTGAGGTCCCGGTTCACGGGGCATTGCTACATTCACGTACTCGGCGCCCGCCCCCACTGCCACGAATACATCAGCGACGATGAGCCCTGGGATCAGGACGCCGTCATCAAAGCGCTAAACGCCTCACCCTGGCACCGAATGCACCTGGATCTTTCTCAGGCGCCGAACACACTAGGGCTGAGCGAGCCGGTGGAGGACCTCTTCACACAACTGAGGCAGGCCCATCGGCAATTTTCCATTGACCGGCTCACGACCAGCAGTCCTTTCGAATCTGGGGCACACGCTCCAGAGGACGAAGACGATGTGCTGATGGCGCCGATCCAGCCCGCGATGTCACTGGTCAGTGTGCTGGATCACTGGCATGGCGAACCGAAGATCCTCGACCGCATCCCCACACCGACGACTGTCGCGAACCGGATCATGGGCAATTGGCTCAAGGGGCTCGATGCCGCACTCCCCCATGACCTGGATCCCAAACACGTTTTCATCCGTTACCTGCGAGGCACCTCGACCACGCCGTGGGGCGATCCGCAGCGACCGCCCACCCACGTCGTCGTACCGAGTGAAACGCCGGTCAGTCTCAGTGAGGCACTGATCAGAAACTACCGGGAAGAACGCGCCAGCGGGTATACCGATGAGGGGGGGCGCTCGGTGGTGTACTTGGATGCAAGCGCCAAGGGCGTCTGGTCGCCCGAGGCAGAACTGTCGATCACACCCGCCAGTGTTGAAGCTCATATCGACAGCATTGAATTTCTTGACGTGATGGGCAGACGCCTCAAGCGTTTCTGGGGCAAGCAAGGCCCTGCCATTGAGCGTTCCCTGAAAAAAACCTTTATGGCGCAGGCGGTGTTGAGCCTGAAAAATGGCGAGCTTTCTCTATCAGCGTTCAACCTTTTGGTGACTGCGCTCGACGAGACTCAGCAAGATGTCGCGCAACGTCAGACTCGCTGTCACGCGCTGGGCTTTTACCTGAACGCAGGCTCTGTGACGGGAGCGGACGCGCCAGCCTGTGTCGGCCTGCTGCTGTTCCGCCACAAAAAACAGCCGACCGGCGTGCTTTATCAAGCAGGTCAGAAGCAGCCCTTCGTGGAGCTCGATGGCGCCAGGAACCTGGCTCAGCACCTGACCCACGCCGCGGCGGATGAACACTGGCGCAAGACGCTGCTCAACTACATGCCCCGCCGTTTTCACGAGCGCCTCGCTTATATCACCGCACTCTGGGGAGGTACCGTCCCTGTCCCTCCGCCGGTTTCCGACCTGCGCCCTTGGACCGAGCGGATTTACAACGAAGACGTGTACAAAACCCGGCAAGGTGGCGTCGCGGAACACGAGGTTGGCGGCTGTCCACTGGCGTTCATGGCCAGCGGGTTACGACAGAACGGCCACGATGACGCCGGAGACAGCATTGTCACGGATCGCGAGGTCGCGATACACCACTGGACGCAACAGGTGAGCCGATTGCAGCTGCTGCTGGCGCCGATGGCATTGCTGATGCCTGTCGCCGTCATTGCCTCGCTGACCGCGAGCGCCGCAAGCCTGGCGCTGAATGTTCAGGCCGCCAGTCTGCCGGGGCACCGCGCAGCCGAACGAAAGCAGGTCTTCTTCGCGGTCCTCAGCCTGGGCCTGTTGCAACTGGGGCCCGCAACGCCACGCCTGCTGCGGATGTTCACTCAACTCGCCACGCCTGCGAAGGCGATTGGCGTTGCACGCGCCCTGCCGTCCTCCCGAAGTTTCGGTGAGTGGCTAAGGGGCGCTACGCACTCGCGGAAAACCTACATGAGCACCTTCTTCAACGGCACAGGCCCGATGAAAACCTGGAGCCTGCTCGGCAGCGGCATGTTCGGCGTCGAGCCGGTCAGGGCGTGGAAACTGGGGCGCAAGTTTTTACTCTGGACATCGGATCGAAATCAGGCGCGCACGCTGGTGGTCAGCAGCCACGGTTATTACCTGCCCTGGACCCGCACCACGGCCATTCCCAATGGCACGGAACTGCGCACCTACGCGCCCCATGGCCAGACGCTGATCGATCCGACCTTGCACCGCGTTGCCAGCCAGAACGTTATCCCTTACTCGATGCTCAACACCACGCAGCCCGTGCCCGGCCCCAGCACCCCGCCTTTCTCGTCCTGGCTGGAAGCCGACACCCTGATGGCCGGAACCTCACTGCCGGGACGGATCAAGAACTACACCCTGGCAAAATTCCAGAGCGAGCACTACGAAAGCTATCGCTACATCGGCCACATCGTGCGCAACACTCAGCAATCGCCGCTGGCCGGACAATTACCCGCAACGCCCATGGACGTCCTGACGGTGCGCAATCGTTTCGGCATGACCAACCCGACCTTGCAGGACCTGTTCAACGAACTGAATCGCCATGGCATTCATTACGACAAAATTCTGCTGGTGCACTGCCGCTGCTCGGCAGTCAACTCGCTGCTCGGGCGAGTGCCCGACTTTCAAGCGCCGATCGGTAACGCGCCGATCAGCCCGTAGTTGCCGGCCATCAACCGATCAGTCGTTAACAGCAGCCTCCCATGGCGCAACAGGGTGGCCGCAGGCTAGCATGTCCCAATCTACGGACTTTTTACATTCAAGCGGACTGGTCATGCCCCTTCGTTCCACGCTCCACTCACAACGCTCCCTGCTGTTGACGTTGGTGATCCTTCTGGGGAGCGGCTTTCTGGCGACATCCTTGCTCAGCTATTTTGCTTCGCGAGATGCCATTCGAGACAGCATCGTCAACACCGAGCTGCCACTGACGTCGGACACGGTTTATTCCGAAATTCAGAAGGACCTGGTCCGCCCGGTGTTGATCTCATCGATGATGGCTCGCGACACCTTCGTGCGCGACTGGGTCGTGGCCGGCGAAAAAGACCCGCAGCAGATGACCCGTTACCTCAAGGAGGTCATGGATCACTACGGGGCCTACACGGCCTTCTTCGTCTCCAACCACAGCCTGACCTACTACCAGGCCAAAGGCATTCTGAAAAATATCAGCCCGGACGAGCCCCGTGATGTCTGGTACTACCGTGTGCGTGACATGGCCGATCCGTACGAGATCAATGTCGACCCGGACCTGGCGAACAAGGACAACCTGACCTTCTTCATCAACTACAAGGTCTTCGACTACAACGACAACTTCATCGGCGCCACAGGTGTGGGGCTGACCGTCGACGCCGTCATCAAGCTGATCGACCGCTACCAGCAGCGTTATCAACGCAGCGTGTACTTCGTCGACACCTTTGGTCGACTGGTCCTGACGGGCGCGCAAGGTGGTCCGGGCGGCGCGAAAATTGGTGAGGTCCTGCGCGACCTGCCCGACCTCAAAGCGCTCCAGCAGCAGATGCCGAAGCCGCAAAGCGGCAGCTACCAGTACGACTCGCCGGATGACGCGCACTTCCTTAACGTGCGCTACATCCCCGAGCTGAACTGGTACCTGTTCGTCGACAAGCGCGAAGATGGCGCGCTCAACGAGATTCGCCAGTCGCTGTACCTGAACCTGCTGATCTGTCTGGCCGTGATGGTGCTGGTGCTGTACCTGCTCAATCGGGTCATCCGCCGCTTCCAGGTGCGCATTGAAACCCAGGCCATGCTCGACAGCCTGACCGGCCTGCCCAACCGTCGCGGGTTCGACCGGATCGCCATGGATGCCATCGCAGATGCACGCCGCGAACACAAAGCGCTGTCGGCCATGCTGCTGGACCTGGATCACTTCAAGCGCCTGAACGACACCCACGGCCATCTGGCCGGTGATGAAGTGCTTACGGGGTTTGCGGATGATGTGCGACGTTGCCTGCGGGACACGGACATCATTTGCCGATGGGGCGGTGAGGAGTTCATCATCCTGCTCAGGGACACTAACAGCAGCGGTGCCCGACGCGTCGCCGAGAAAATTCGTCTGCTGGCCGAGCAGCATACCTACGTCTTCACAGGCGCTGCCCTGCAAGTCACGGTCAGCCTAGGCCTGACCGAATTGCATCCCGGCGACACCCTGCAAAGCCTGATTGCCCGTGCCGACCAGGCGCTCTACAGCGCCAAGCAGAACGGCCGTAATCGCGTCTGTACCGAGGTGGCAGAACCGGCATGAACCCGTCTGAATCAAGCCCCGACACCTGCCCCGTCTGCGGCATGAGCAATCGCTGCACGCTGGCTGATCCGCGCACCGTGGATCAGCCGTGCTGGTGCTTCACCGAAACCATTGACCCTGCCGTGCTGGCCGCTTTGCCGGAAGCCCTGCGCAACAAGGCATGCCTCTGTCCACGCTGCGCCGGCCTGGCTCAGGCCATCGAAACCGAACAGATTCAACGACCGGAATGATCCATAGACGGTCAAACAGGTCTCGAAAAACCTGTGGGAGCGAATTCATTCGCGATGTGGCGGGCAGCCGATATCGATGTGCTGGATGTACCGGCCCTTCGCGAATGAATTCGCTCCTACAGGTTCAACGACCTCCTGACCTGACGTAACATGCCCCACCCTCTTTGCACGCCAATCTGCCAATGCGCCTCGACCGCTTCCTCAGCAACCTCCCCCGCTTCAGTCGCAAGGACGTGCGTCTCGCGCTGCTCGCCGGACGGCTACAGGTCGATGGGCTGACGGTCAAAGACCCACTGCACGACGTGCGTGAATTCAGCCACGTCATGCTCGACGACGAAGTGCTGCAGGTGGGCAAGCCCGCGCGTTACTTCATGCTGCACAAACCACCGGGATGCGTCAGCGC
Source organism: Pseudomonas abietaniphila (assembly GCF_039697315.1). Taxonomy (NCBI): domain Bacteria; kingdom Pseudomonadati; phylum Pseudomonadota; class Gammaproteobacteria; order Pseudomonadales; family Pseudomonadaceae; genus Pseudomonas; species Pseudomonas abietaniphila. Next base: position 1,801,277 of record NZ_CP155619.1, read on the forward strand.
TACCACCGATCCTCAGCACCCGACCGTGCTCGATCTTGTGCACGAGCCCGACAAGCACGACCTGCACATTGCCGGGCGCCTGGACTTCAACACCTCGGGGCTGATGCTGATCACCAACGACGGACAGTGGTCACGCCGTCTGACCCAGCCCGCCACCAAACTCCCGAAGGTTTACTACGTGGAAACCGAGCAGGACATCGGCGAGCATTACGTCCAGAAATTCGCCGAAGGCTTTTACTTCGCCTTCGAGGACCTGACCACGCTACCAGCCCGGTTGACGATCCTCGACCACCGCCGCGCACGACTGAGTATCGTCGAAGGTCGCTACCATCAGGTCAAACGCATGTTCGGCTTCTACGACAACAAGGTCGTGCGCCTGCATCGGGAGAGCATGGGCCCATTGGTCCTTGACCCGGCGCTGAGGCCCGGCCGGTACAGGCCGCTGACAGCTGAAGAGATTCAGCAGATCTGACGTCTTTCGACCGCCCGGCAGATCGTGTCGGACAATTCACGAACGGCACTTGCGGGTTACCACTTCCCCTGCTTGAATCCAATCGTCGGTCCACATGTGACCGGAGAGTCACGAACGCATTCTAAGAAACCTTTTGTCGTCGCGAGCGCCCTCATACGCCACGGTCGACAAACCGCCCGCCAATAACAATACCTGTCGGACAGATCGTCCCGTACCGACATGGGCCCTCTTTCAAGGCATTGCCTACCTGTCACGAGACTCGTGCAACGTGGTTGCGCGCACACCTGTTTTAACGTCAGGAGACATGGATATGAGGCCAGAAATCGCTGTGCTTGATATACAGGGCCAGTTTCGGGTTTACACGGAGTTCTATCGCGCAGATGCCGCAGAAAAGACCATCATCATGGTCAACGGCTCACTGGCCACTACTGCATCTTTCGCCCAGACCGTCCGCAACCTGCACCCGCAATTCAACGTGGTGCTCTACGACCAGCCCTACGCGGGCAAATCAAAGCCGCACAACCTCCATGAGAGACCGCTGACCAAAGAAATGGAAGGCCAGATCCTGCTGGAGCTGATCGACCACTTCAACGCCGAACACATCATGTCGTTTTCATGGGGTGGCGCGGCCGCGCTGGTGGCGCTGGCGCATCGACCCAAGCGCATTGAAAAGGCGGTGATCAGCTCGTTCTCGCCCGTCATCAACGAGCACATGCACGACTACCTCACCCGAGGCCAGCAACACCTGGGCGCCTTTGATCGTTTCGAAGTCGGCAACCTGATCAACAGCACCATCGGCAAACACCTGCCGTCGCTGTTCAAGCGCTTCAACTACAAACACGTCAGCTCTCTGGATCTGCACGAATACGCGCAGATGCACCACCACATCAACCATGTGCTCGATGCCAGCACGCACAACCAGATCAAGGCCGCCAAACGCATCAACGTGCCCGTGCTGTTCATGAACGGCGAATGGGACGAATACACCGCCGCCCCCGACGCACGACTGTTCGCCAATCACATCCGCGATTGCCACTTCACGACCATCAAAAGCGCCGGGCACTTCCTGGACATGGAACACAAAGCCGCGTGCCTGGACTCCCGGAACGCACTGCTGAGCTTCCTTACACCGGCACCTGAACCCAGCCGAAACCGCTACCGACAGGCACACACGCACCATGCATTTGCAATCTGACCGTGAAGGTCTCAAGGAACGGATTCATTCGCCAGCGCCCGCCTACCAGCCTTCGGCGAATGAATCCCGAACCTTCCCCCGCCGCCCCCGCCCCACCCACTGATTTCCACGCACCGCATTTAACGCTTCAATTCAGTGCCCGCTTCTGGTACAAAGTGACCCGCTGAAAGCGTCAAAAGCGGGTGTCGTATAATGGCATTACTCCAGCTTCCCAAGCTGATAACGAGGGTTCGATTCCCTTCACCCGCTCCAGCCTCTCAAACCCTCGCCTAAAAAACCTCCTCATACCTGATTTGATCTGCCGATTTGCAACTTCGCTTATCTTTGCGCTCGGTTGCCACTTTTTCAGATACCCCCAATCATTTCTTTTCGCTTCTTCAGATACCCCGCTCGCGCGTACGGTGGTGCCATCTGAAAGCAGCGGGCGAAGACGATGGAAAAGGTTCAGGTATTAGCCTCTCATACAGGCGCTTACGACCAGTCCCACAACACTAAATGGGGCATTGCGGCGGGGTTTTCGGCGAGTCTGGTGGGTATTGGTCTTGCCCGGTTTGCGTATACGCCTTTGCTGCCGGCGATCATTGATGCCGGGTGGTTTGATGCGTCGAAAGCGGCGTACCTGGGTGCGGCGAATCTGGCGGGGTATCTGTTGGGGGCGTTGACCGGGCGGGTGATGGCGCAGAAGTCGTCGACGGCGTTCACGCTCAGGGCAATGATGCTGCTGGCCAGTGTGGCCTTTTTCGCCTGTGCGTTTCCGGTTTCTTATCTGTGGTTTTTTGTCTGGCGGTTGTTGTCCGGCATCTCGGGTGGCGCGCTGATGGTGCTTGCTGCGCCTACGGTGTTGGCGAATGTGTCGCCGTCGAAAAGAGGGCTTTCGGGCGGGATCATTTTCATGGGGGGCGGGGTCGGTATCGCGGCTTCGGGGACGTTGGTGCCGCTGTTGCTGCAGCAAGGGTTGAAGCAGACATGGCTGGGGCTGGGGGTGATTTCTCTGGTGTTTACGGCGATTGCCTGGAAGGGTTGGCCGAAGCAGGACGCTGCCCCCGTACACGCTGTTCAGCATCCTCGCCAGTCCAAGAACAGGACGCTCAAGGCGTTGTACGCCGAGTACGCCCTCAACGCGGCGGGTTGGGTGCCGCACATGATTTTTCTGGTGGCATTCATTGCTCACGGGTTGGGTCAGGGGCTTGAAGTCGGGGCTCAATATTGGGTGCTGTTTGGCATTGGCGCGACGCTGGGCCCATTGCTGGCGGGCGTCTTGGCGGACCGCGTCGGCTTTGGTCTGGCGCTGCGGTTGTCGTTCATTCTGGAAGGGGTTTGTGTCTGCATCCCGGCGTTGGGCCTGGGCACGCCATGGCTGATGGCCTCCAGCGTGGTGGTCGGCGCATTTGTAACGGGGACCGTGCCGCTGGTCCTGGGTCGTGTGCAGGAACTGCTCGTGCACCATCCCGCGCAACAAAATGCCGCGTGGCGGACGGCGACTGTAGGCTTCGCGCTGTTTCAGGCGGTGGCGGCGTATGGGTTTTCGTACCTGTTCTCGTACAGCGGCGGCAACTACGCCCTGTTGTTCCTGTTGGGAACCGGCGCGATCGCCCTCGCCTTCCTGATCGACATCGTGGCTTCACGAAGCGCTGAGATCACGCGAGCTGCCTGACGTTCTGCAGACGCCCACCATTTTCCTGATGCACGCTGTCGAGAAAGGTCGCTAGTGCGCTGGAGAAATGGCTGTCGATGCGCCGAACGAACACCGTTTCAACCTGGGAAAAAGCCGGAGGCAGTTCATGCACGGCGACCCGGCCTTCCTGCCAAGCGTCTGCGACAACGCCTCGGGGAAGGAGCGTGATGCCCACGCCCGCCGAGACACAGGCAATAATGCCGTCGATGGAGCCGAACTCAAGTGGCTCCGGCACCTGCAGGCCCATACTCGCCAGTAATGCGTCCAGGCGCTGCCGATAGGAACAGCCGACACGAAACACCACGGTTTTCAGATGGGCTATGGTGCGGACGGCGTCCAGCGAGCGAACTGCACGGGAGGTGACAAGCACCAACTCCTCGTGGAAGACAGTTTCGGTGTGCAACTCCGGATGACTGACCGGGCCTGCGACGAACGCACCTTCGAGCTTACATTCGATGACATCCTGAATCAGGCTGTTGGTGGTGCCTGTTCGCACCAATGGCCGAACGTCCGGCCAGGCCTTGGCGAAGCGGGCGATCAACAGCGGCAAGCGAAGGGCGAGGGTGGTTTCCAGCGTGCCGATTTCCAGCACGCCGGCCGGCGTGCCGTCGTCGCGAGCAGCGGCCGATGCATCGGCAAGAAGCTTCGACAGCCTCGCGGCATAGGGCAGCACGCGCCGACCGGCCGGGGTGATCTGCACACCCTTGGCGCTGCGCTGAAACAGCGAAACCCCGAGTTCGTCTTCCAGCGAGCGAATTCTCGAAGAGACATTCGACTGCACGGTGTTCAGCTCGACGGCGGCCTTGTTCATGCTGCCGTGGCGGGCGACGGCTTCCACGACTTTCAGATCGATGACGTCCACTGAATCACCTGCTATCTAGAATGAGACCAACCTGATGCTCAGGCTATTGGTTTCAGAGATTAGGGCCTCAAGCAGTCCAGGAACAAGGGCACACATAACCTCTCAAGAGCGGAAAAGTAAAAAGCCCCGGCAAGAACCGAGGCTTGTTTTTCTTCATGCATTTACTTTTTCGCTTTGGATTTGGCTTTTGGCGCCTCTTTATGGGCATCGGTCGGCTTGGCTTTAGCGACGGCCGCGGGCTGTGCCCTCATCGCGGTCCGCTCCTGATAAGCAGGTAACGACGCTGCAAATGCCATCGCTTCCTCGCGAGAACCAAACGATCCGAGTCGGTCATGGTGAGTGCAGACCCGCCATGGGCCGTTGTTGACGTTGATTACGTCATAGCCGTTGAAATGGGTTTTGCTGAGCATCGCTGTGTGCATGGTGGACCTCCCTCTCATTTAGAGAGTGTTATTGGACTGTCCCGAAAGACCTTACACCCGGTCGGCCCCATGGGAAGGGCCGTTAGACAGATGGTGTTCAGGGCTTCAAGGGTTGTTCTTCGTCTTTTTCCGACAGACTTTTCCCATCGTCCGGGTGTTTCCAGGTTTGCGGGGGCGGCGTTTCGCGCGTTTGCTTCTGGTTGGCTTCAACCCGTTCGAATTCGTCGGCGGACGGCGACGACCTGTCGCGACGCGGCGTTTCCATCGGGCTTGGATGAGGGCCGGGGCTTTGTGCAGCGGCGGTATTCACTGGATCGGTTTTCATGATTACCTCTCAGCGAACCGGATTTGAGGTTCAAGGGTTAGAAACACGCTCAACGCACGGGTTCGAAATATCTTCCGGACGGTCCGACGGCGGCTCCGGCGTTGACAAGGTCGGCCTGGCTTCCTATAAGTCCACTCCGTTTGGCCACTCGGCCAGCCTGCTCACCTGAACGCGAAGCGAGAAGATGGAATTCACGGATTTTGACGCTGAACTTGCCGACTGGCATCAACTGCAAACCGCTCACCCGTGTTCAGGTTTGCTGTTGGGCAACGGTGCGAGCCTCGCGGTGTGGAAGAACTTCGCTTACGACTCGCTGTTCGAGCTGGCGCAAACCACCCGGAACAAGCCGCTGAGCGCGACCGAGCTTGCGCTGTTCAAGTCCATGGAAACCGAGAACTTCGAGCCCGTCCTCAGCGGCCTCAAAGTGGCGATGCGGGTGAATGCTGCGCTGACGATCAGTTCGTCTTCGCCACGCAACCGTTACTTCGCGATCAAGGAAGCGCTCATCCATGGCATTCGCTCGGCGCACATTCCGTGGCGTTTGATGGCGCCTTCGACCATTGCACACATCAGTCAGGCGCTGAGTCAGTACGCGACGGTCTACTCCACCAACTATGACCTCCTCGCCTATTGGGCGGTGATGCATGGCGCACAGCCGTTTGACGATCTGTTCGATGAGGACGCGGTCTTTAACCTGCACCGGACCACCAGCCACGCTACCCGCATCCTGTATCTGCATGGCGGCATGCACCTGGTGAAAAACTTCGACGGCACGGCGCGCAAGCTGATGTCTTCTGAAAGCACGTTGCTTGGCAGTTTTGCCGTCAATGCGCTGGAAGATGTTCCGCTGTTCGTCTGCGAGGGGCGTAGCAGCGACAAGATGAAAATCATCCGAGGCTCGGATTACCTCTCGTTCTGTCACGCCCAACTGGCGCAACACCAGGGCTCGCTGTGCATCTTCGGGCATTCCCTTGGCAAACAGGACCGACACATCCTCGACGCCGTGCTGCAAGCCAGACCGACAACCCTCGCCATCTCGATCCTTCCGCGCAGCGAAGCGTTCATCCAGCATCAGAAGCGGCACTACAGTGCGTTGTTCGAAGGACAGAACATCGAGTTGAAGTTCTTCGACGCCAAAACGCATCCGCTGGGCAATCCCGAGTTTTCGGTGCCGGTGGCGCGGTTGAAGGAAGCGTTGGAGCTTAAGAAGGGCTGAGCGTCAGCGATGCTCGTATTCCCAACCTCTGCACGCCAGCGCCACATGCTTGGGTATGAGCGCCGCGCCGCTGCTATAAGCAGTAATGGTTCGGCGTGTAAAACCAAGCTCGACCGCCGCAGCTGACAGCGACAGGTTGTTTTTTGCCATCCATTGCTTGAAATCCCGGGTTGGCATCACCTCGCCAGATTGCTCCAACGCCAGCCGATGGAGCGTAGATGCCGCCAATTCAAGATTATCGCCCCAAGTGACATCAAAACCCCACTCGCCTACGGTCGCCCTGCTGAACAACTCGAGGTCTTTCAAGGGCGAGAGGATGGGAAACTGATCGAGAACGTCCGACAGATCGACAATGTGCCGTTTGCCGTTGCTCCACTCGACAGTCAGTGCATGCTTACCTGCAACAGGCTGCACGCCAGCGATACGTAACTTGCTCGCCATAGGTCAGGTTCTCCGGTTTTGCTCGTACCATATCCGCCAGAGTTCGGCGGAATGAGATCGGGCCCACATCAAAGCGGCTCTCAGTGCTTTAGGCTCGGCCCCTTTGCCCAGGACTCTAAAGCCGTCGATCTGCACCAGCGACTCTCCATCCGGGGTCTGCACATGGAAGTGCGGCGGAGCATGGTCGTCCGGATAAATCTTGATCTTCCAATTGCGGTCGCTTTGTACGGTAGCCATGGGTGCGGATACTAGAGAAAAAATTTCCCTACCGCAAATCCCGTGATCACAAAAAAACCGGACCACCACAGCCCGGTTTCTGTCAGCTCAACCACCCTCGCTCCCAAACTTCCCACCCCTGCGGACCTACTCGTTACTTTCCGACAACGCCCCCACTACAACCGTGTTGCCGTGCGCCTTCTTATTGACGCTGGCAGCGACTGATTCCGTCGACAGTCGGACGCTGCTGAGGGCGGCGAGGCGGTCGCTGCTCGTCGATTTGACGACGCTCGATGACCACTGAGCCGCCACGGTCGCTATCCATGCGAACAGGAACACCACGACACCTTGCAACGCCCACTTTCCGATGACCGACACGATTGTTCTCCTGGCTGAATTCAACGGCATCAATTTGACCTTCAAACTGTTGCAAGAAGATGGCATTCAATTTCTGCACCAACATTCGGAGGTGTTCAGAGGCCCGCAGGAAAATCCTTACAAACGGCATTTCCCTCGTGTAACACGAAGTGTACGGTCGATTCTGTCGGTATCTGTTAAGGGGCTTTACGGGGCATCTGTGGCTGAATGAATGCCTTGTTTTCACCCCTGGCTTTTATTCTTAAAACAAAAGGCACGACTCAACATGTCCTCTCGCGAAAACACCGGCATGGTCCTCGGACTGATCGGCGTGGTGATCTTCAGTCTGACGCTGCCCATGACCCGCATCGTGGTTCAGGAAATCCATCCTTTGCTCAATGGCCTTGGCCGCGCCTTGTTCGCGGCGATTCCAGCGGCAGCGTTATTGCTGTGGCGGCGGGAGAAATGGCCCACCCGCGCCCAGTTCAAAGCGTTGATGGTGGTCGCGCTGGGCGTGATCATCGGCTTTCCGGTGCTGTCTGCCTGGGCCATGAAAACCCTGCCGGCCTCACACGGTGCGCTGGTCAACGGCCTGCAGCCTTTGCTGGTGGCGATCTATGCGGCATGGCTGTCCCATGAACGCCCTTCAAAAGCATTCTGGCTCTGCGCGGCGATGGGCAGCGTGCTGGTGTTGGGCTACGCGCTGATCAGCGGAGCGGGCAATCTTCAGGCCGGTGACCTGCTGATGGTCGGGGCCGTGGCGATTGGTGGGCTGGGCTACGCCGAAGGCGGGCGCCTTGCCAAGCAGATGGGCGGCTGGCAGGTGATCTGCTGGGCGCTGGTGATTTCGATTCCGGTGTTGATCATCCCGGTCGGCTACCTCGCCTCGCAGCACGAAGGACCGATCTCTACAGGCGCGTGGTGGGCGTTCGGTTACGTGTCGCTGTTCTCGCAATTCATCGGCTTTTTCGCCTGGTATGCGGGCCTTGCCATGGGCGGGATTGCCCGCGTCAGCCAGATCCAGCTGGTTCAGCTGTTCTTCACCATGGCGTTTTCGGCGCTGTTCTTCGGCGAACACATCGACCCGGTCACCTGGATCTTTGCCGCAGGCGTGGTGGTGACGCTGGCCATCGGGCGCAAGACTGCAGTCATCGCGCCCAGACCGGTCGTGGCTACCCGGGTCTAGTCGATCAGATGGTCTGCCTGGAGCAAGGTCTCCAGGCAGTGTTCCTGGATGCCATAAAACGTCTTCAGCGCCTGAATCTTCGCCAGCAGTTCCGCAGGATCGGCTGGCGTTGCGCGTTTGACGGCCAGGATCATCTTGTTCTTGTTGGTGTGCTCCAGCGAGATGAACTCGAAGACCTTGGTTTCGTAGCCACACACTTCCAGCAACAACGCACGCAGCGCATCGGTGACCATCTCAGCCTGCTGTCCCATGTGCAGACCGTATTGCAGCATCGGCTTGAGCAGCGTCGGGCTCTGGATTTGCAGGCGAATCTGTTTGTGACAGCACGGCGAGCACATGATGATCGAGGCGCCCGAACGAATACCGGAGTGAATCGCGTAATCCGTGGCGATGTCACACGCGTGCAGGGCGATCATCACGTCCAGCTCGCTCGGCGCGACCGAGCGCACGTCCCCGCATTTGAACACCAGCCCCGGGTGCTCCAGACGCGCGGCGGCGTTGTTGCACAAGGTGACCATGTCTTCCCGCAACTCGACACCCGTGACGTTGCCTTCAGCCTGCAAGGTATTACGCAGGTAGTCGTGGATGGCAAACGTCAAATAGCCCTTGCCTGAGCCGAAATCGGCCACGGTCACCGGTTTGTCGAGGGTGATCGGCGAGGTCGACAACGCGTGGGAGAACACCTCGATGAACTTGTTGATCTGCTTCCATTTGCGCGACATCGCCGGAATCAGTTCATGCTGTTTATTGGTCACGCCCAAGTCGGTGAGGAACGGGCGGCTCAGCTCCAGATAGCGTTTCTTCTCGCGATCATGTTCCGCGGACGGCGCTTCACGCTGTTGCTGTGAGGTGTTGCGGAACAAGGTGCTTTTGCCCTTCTTGCTGAATTCCAGCTGCACCTCGTCTGTGAGCGACAGCAGATGCGCGTTTTTGAACGATTCGGGCAGCAGACTGGCGACCAGCGCTTGCGCCTCGGTCAGCGGATGGTTCTTGGTGATGTCGCGGGTCTTGTAGCGGTACACGAACGACAAACAAGGTTGATCCTTGATCGTCGTGGGCTTGATGATGATCCGTTGCAGTTCGGCCTCGGTCCCGACGTACTTGGCCAGCACCAACTTGATCAGTGAGTTCTGCATCAGACAGGTGTCGAGCAGGCTCAGGAACTGGGCGCGGTGATCCTGCGCGGGAGCGGCGTTGGCGACAGTAACGGACATCGGGTGAACCCTGTGGCAGCGAAAAATGCGAGGGCGGTATTTTAGGCGGGTTGACGGGCCGTGGTGGATTTAATTATTGACCACCACAAGGCCGTAGATCGGATTCCACTAATCCAGCACCACCAGACGGTTCGGCAGCTCATTGCGCGCCTGAGTCACGGGCACCTGCGCGCTCAGCACTTCACCGCACGAACGAATGCAACCGAGGAACCCTTCCAGGATCTTCCCTTCGCTCACCTGCCGGGTGAACACATCGACCATTGAACGCCAGACCATGTCATCCACATGACGGGCGATGCCGTCGTCGACGATGATTTCGACGTAACGCTCGGCCTCACTGACGAAGATCAAAACCCCCGTGCCATTCGTCGTCGCATGCAGGTTCTGCTCAAGAAACTGACGTCGCGCCAGACTCCCCGCTCGCCAATGCCGCACCGATCCAGGCACCAGTCGTGAGGTCACTGCGGGCAGCCGGCACAACAGCGCGACGACAATGAATGTCGCAATCTGCGTCAGCAACAACTCGTTGGCATTCAGCCAACCGGGGTAAAAGTTGATCAGGCCGGGCACGAGCAGCGCAACCAGCCCGGCCCAGATCAAGGGGACGTAAGCATAATCGTCGGCACTGGCGGCCAACACGGTCACCAGTTCAGCGTCGGTCTGACGCTCGACCGCTTCGATGGCCTGAGCAACCTGCTTCTGTTCGTCTTCAGTGAGTAACGCCATGCACTGCAATCCTTATTGAGCTATCGACTACCAGCCACCGGAGGCACCGCCGCCGCCAAAACTGCCACCACCGCCGCGCATGCCCCCGCCGCCGCCAGAGCCACCGGACCCGAAGCCACCGCCGCCTCCCGAGCCGATGTAGCCGCCGCCCAGACCGCCCAACGCACGGCCCCAGCGCATATTGATAAAGACGAAAGCCACGAAGAGGATGAGAAACAGCAGGCTCATTTTCCAGTCAGTGACATCGTCGCCGCCGGACGCACCGACCACCGGCTCCGCCAGCGGATCGCCGCCCAGCACCTGCACGATGGCTTCGGTGCCTTTGCTGATGCCGCCGACGAAATCACCCTGCTTGAACGCCGGCGTGATGACCTGATTGATGATCACCGACGACTGTGCGTCCGTGAGCCGGTCTTCCAGACCATAGCCGACTTCGATGCGCACCTTGCGCTCGTCCTTGGCGACGATCAGTAACGCACCGTTGTCCTTGCCCTTCTGGCCAATGCCCCAAAAGCGACCCAACTGGTAGCCAAAGTCCTCAATGGTCGAACCCTGCAAATTGGGCAGAGTGACGACCACGACCTGCTCGGTGGTGAGCTCTTCATGAGCCCGCAGCATCTGGGACAGCCGCTCCTTGCTCTCGTTGTCGATCATTCCCGCCGTGTCGACGACCTGACCACTCAGCGCTGGAAACTTCAGCTCGGCCTGAGCCCATTGCGCAAACACGCCAACCGACATCGCCAGCAACGCGACCAGCATGCCCCGCCGCGCGCGCCCCATCAGAATTTCACTTGCGGCGCTTTGTCAGCGTCTGCAGCGGTGGCTTCGAAGTTAGGCCGGATCGGCAAATCGCTGTACATCACCGAATGCCAGAGACGGCCAGGAAAGGTCCGGATTTCGGTGTTGTACTTCTCGACCGCAGCGATGAAATCGCGACGTGCCACGGCAATCCGGTTTTCTGTGCCTTCGAGCTGTGATTGCAGGGACAGGAAGTTCTGGTTGGATTTCAGGTCCGGATACCGCTCGGACACCACCATCAGCCGGCTCAACGCGCCGGTCAACTGACCTTGCGCATCCTGGAACTGCTTGAGTTTGGCCGGATCGTTAAGCGTATTGGCATCGACCTGGATAGACGTGGCCTTGGCCCTGGCCTCGATAACGGCCGTGAGCGTCTCCTGCTCCTGCTTGGCATAACCCTTCACGGTTTCGACCAGATTGGGGATCAGGTCGGCACGGCGCTGATATTGGTTCTGCACTTGGGCCCAGGCGGCTTTGACCTGCTCGTCATAGGTCGGAATATTGTTGATGCCGCAACCGGCCAGCAACGTGCTCAACAGCATCAGCAACGCCAGTGACAAATTGTAACGACTGCCCCGAATATGCCCGTAACGCTCTATTTGCATGGCCTGTGCGCCCCTTCGTGTCCTGCATTAGTCTTCCCGTCTGACCATGACTTTAGCCAAATCGGACGATCCCCGGCATAATCTTGCCCCATCACGTTGTCAGGGCACTGGATTGCCAAGCAGCAATCAGATAAAACTCGCTGCGCTACTGATGCTCAGATGCGTCGGGAGTTCAGCGACACCCGTCCTGATAACAATAAAAACCAAAGGTTTCACACCAAAAACAAAGGCCACCCGGTATTTCGCGCGAGTTGCCGGTCAACGCCTTGAGAAAATCATTCATGAATAAGCTGTGTTTACTGAGTCTAGTCATCGGTTTGGCCAGTCAGTCCGCCTGGGCCGAGACCGCAACCAGCCCCGCCAGTAACCTGTCCACGTTACAAGCCAAGAATGCATTCATCTCCAACCTGATGAAGCAGATGACCCTCGACGAGAAGATCGGTCAGTTGCGCCTCATCAGCATCGGGCCGGAAATGCCGAAGTCGGAAATCGTCAAGGAAATCGCCGCAGGTAGAATCGGCGGCACCTTCAACTCCGTGCTATTGCCCGATAACCGCGCCATGCAAGACGCCGCCGTCGCCCACAGCCGTATGAAGATCCCGATGTTCTTCGCCTACGACGTGATCCACGGCCAGCGCACCATCTTCCCGATCAGCCTGGGCCTTGCGTCGACCTGGGACATGGACGCCGTGACGCGCGCCGGTCGCGTTTCCGCGATCGAGGCCGCTGCCGATGGCGTAGACATGACCTTCGCGCCGATGGTCGACATCACCCGTGATGCCCGTTGGGGCCGCAGCTCCGAAGGCTTCGGCGAGGACACGTATCTCGTTTCGCGCCTATCGGCGACGATGACCCGCGCGTTCCAGGGCACCAGCACACAAGCACCGAACAGCATCATGGCCGCCGTCAAACACTTCGCCCTTTACGGTGCAGTGGAAGGCGGCCGCGACTACAACACCGTGGACATGAGCCCGGTGCGTATGCAGCAGGACTACCTCCCGCCGTACCGCGCCGCGATCGATGCGGGCGCAGGCGGTGTAATGGTCGCGCTGAACTCCGTCAACGGCGTGCCTTCGACCGCCAACGCCTGGCTGCTGCAGGACGTGCTGCGCAAAGACTGGGGCTTCAAGGGCGTCACCGTCAGCGACCACGGCGCCATCAAGGAGCTGATCGACCACGGCGTGGCCAAGGACTTCCGCGAAGCCGCGAAGCTGGCGATCAAGGCCGGTGTCGACCTCAGCATGAACGACAAGGCGTACGGCGAAGAACTCCCTGCGCTGGTCAAGAACGGCGAAGTGTCGATCAAGGAAGTCGACAATGCCGTGCGTGAAGTGCTCGGCGCGAAGTGGGAAATGGGCCTGTTCGCCAACCCTTACCTGCGCATCGGCGCGGCCGTCGACGATCCGGTCGATCGCGATGCCGAAAACCGCCTCCACCGCACCGAGGCCCGCGATGTCGCGCGCCGCAGCATGGTCTTGTTGAAGAACGACCACAACACTCTGCCTCTGAAGAAAGAAGGCACCATTGCCATTGTCGGCCCGCTGGCCAAAAGCTCGCTGGACATGCTGGGCAGCTGGTCTGCCGCAGGTCTGGCGCGTCAGACGGTTAGCGCTTACGACGGTCTGGCCAATGCCATCGGCGACAAAGCGAAGATTCTCTACGCCGCCGGCACCAACGTGACCGACAACCAGGAAGCAATCACCTACCTGGACAAGATGGACGACCAGATTCACATCGACGGCCGTCCCGAGCAGGACATGATCGACGAAGCGGTCAAGGTCGCTCAGCAGTCGGACGTGGTCGTGGCCGTGGTCGGCGAATCACGCAACATGTCGCACGAAGCCGCGAGCCGTGTGGACTTGGTGCTTCCAGGTCGTCAGCGCGATTTGATCAAGGCGCTGAAAGCCACGGGCAAGCCGCTGGTCATCGTGCTGATGAATGGCCGGCCGCTGGCGCTGGGCGAGGAAAACAAGCTGGCCGATGCGATGCTTGAAACCTGGTTCCTGGGCACCGAAGGCGGTAACGCGCTGGCCGACGTGCTGTTCGGTGATTACAACCCGTCGGGCAAACTGCCGATGACGTTCCCGCGTTCGGTGGGCCAGGTCCCTGCCTACTACAACCACCTGAACACCGGTCGTCCGTATCGCGAGAATGACTCGAACTACACCTCGAACTACTTCGAAGAGCCGACCAGCCCGCTATTCCCGTTTGGTTACGGCCTGAGCTACACCCAGTTCAGCGTCTCGGACATCGTGCTGTCGGTCAACAAGATGACCCGCAAAGACAAACTGACCGCCACTGTTCAAGTGAAGAACATCGGCAAGGTCGCGGGCGAAACCGTGGTTCAGCTGTACCTGCGCGATGTCGCTGCGTCCCTCAGCCGTCCAGTGAAAGAGCTGAAGAACTTCCAGAAGATCATGCTCAAGCCCGGCGAAGAAAAAGCCGTGACCTTTACCCTGACCGAGGAAGATCTGAAGTTCTTCAATCCGTCGCTCAAGTACGCAGCTGAAGCGGGCGATTTCAAGCTGATGATCGGCCTGGATTCCAGGGACGTGAAGGAAACGACGTTCACTCTGCTTTAAACAAAAAGCTTACGGCGCAGTTCCGCGTGGGACCGCGTCGGGGCTTTCGCGAGCAAGCTCGCTCCCACAGGGTCTGTCATGATTCAGGAATGCCCCTAAAGAAATGGAGACCTGTTAATTTTCGGGGGGCCCGGATTCTGAGGGAATGAGCTTGCTGCCACAGGATCTGTGATGACCTTGGAATGCCCGTAAGGGGGTTGGATACCTATTCGATTTTCGGGGGGGTGTTCAGAACCTGTGGGAGCGAGCTTGCTCGCGAAGGCGTCGCTGAAACACAACAGGCCTATCTATGCCCCGCGCCGCCCGCCTTCTTTTATATACCCTGCTCATCCTGGCGGGCGCCGTGATGGTCGCGACCCTGGCCATGCATCAGGCGCAGCGCCATTCGCTCGAAGACGAGGCGGCTCGCGCTCAAGACCAGCTTTCGCTGTATGCCAACACTCTGCAAACCCTGATCGAGCGTTACCGTGCCCTCCCCGCCGTCCTGGCGCTGGACCCGGAACTGCGCGCCGCCCTGCGCGGACCGGTCAGCGCTGAAACCACGCAAGCCCTCAACCTCAAACTCGAGCAGATCAACGGCGCCGCGCAGTCATCGACGCTGGAATTGCTTGATCGTGACGGACTGGCCATCGGCGCCAGCAACTGGAAACTGCCCAGCAGCTACGTCGGCCACAACTACGGGTTTCGTCCTTATTTCACGCAGGCCAAAGCCACGGGCGTCGGGCGCTTTTACGCGGTCGGCGTCACCAGCGGCATCCCCGGCTACTTCCTGGCCAATGCGGTCCGTGACGACGCCGGCCATTTCATCGGTGCCATGGTCGTGAAGCTTGAGTTCCCTGACCTTGAACACACCTGGGCGCAGGGCGACGACCTGTTGCTGGTCAGCGATGCAAAAGGCGTGGTGTTCATCGCCAATCAGCCCGGCTGGCGCTATCGCTCGTTGCGGCCGCTGTCGGACCAGGACCGCAGTGAACTGGGCAGCACCCGCCAGTACGATAAACAGCCGCTGGCGCCACTGATTCAGGAACCGCTGCGCACCTTCAACGACAACAGCCTCCTGAGCCGGGTCGTCGCACCCGATGGCACCGACGATTACCTCTGGCAGTCGCTACCCTTGCAAGCAGAAGGCTGGACGCTGCACCTGTTGCGCAAACCTCAGGCTGCCACTGAAGACATTCGCAATGCCGCGTTAGCCGCGGCCGGCATCTGGCTGACACTGGTGTTTCTCGGGTTGTTTCTGTATCAGCGCTGGCGACTGGCGCGCATGCGTCAACGCAGCCGTGAGGAACTGGAACAACTGGTCGAAGCGCGCACACGGGATTTACGCACGGCTCAGGACGGTCTGGTGCAATCGACCAAGCTCGCCGCGCTGGGACAGATGTCCGCCGCCCTCGCCCACGAAATCAACCAGCCGCTGACCGCGCAACGCATGCAACTGGCATCCCTGCAGTTATTGCTCGACCATGGCCGGGTCGATGACGCTTATAAGGCGCTGGCCCTGCTCGATCAGCAATTGACCCGCATGGCGGCGCTTACCGGGCATCTCAAGACCTTCGCCCGCAAAAGCCCCAGCGGCCTGCGCGAGCGCGTGGACCTTGCCTGTGTGGTCGATCAGGCGATGTTGCTGCTCGACGCCCGGATTCGCGAGGAGCGTGTGAGCTGTGTCCTGGACCTGACGCGTCCGGCCTGGGTGCGCGGCGATGCGATTCGCCTGGAGCAGGTGCTCATCAACCTGCTGCGCAATGCCCTGGACGCCATGCGCGAACAACCACTCAAGCGGCTGGAGATCCGTATCGATGCCGAGGGCCAGCACTGGCGCCTGAGCGTGGTTGACAGCGGCAGCGGAATTGCCCAGGAGCACCTGGCGAATATCTTCGATCCATTCTTCACCACCAAACCCGTCGGCGACGGACTCGGTCTCGGATTGGCAGTTTCCTACGCTATCGTCCATGAGCTGGGGGGACGTCTGAGCGCCGAAAACCTCGACAACGGCGCGCGGTTTTCCTTCTGTTTGACCCAGGCCCCGGAGGCTGAACCCGTATGCTGAACTCGGTGATCGTGGTCGATGACGAGGCCCCCATTCGTGAGGCGGTGGAGCAATGGCTGTCGCTGTCTGGCTTCGCGGTGCAAGTGTTCAGCCGTGCCGAAGATTGTCTGGCGCAGCTGCCCGAACACTTTCCCGGCGTGATCCTCAGTGACGTGCGCATGCCGGGTATGGGCGGGCTGGAGCTACTGGCTCAGCTACAGGCACGCGATCCCGACTTGCCAGTGATTCTCCTGACAGGGCACGGCGATGTGCCGATGGCGGTGGACGCCATGCGCGACGGCGCCTATGACTTTCTGGAAAAACCGTTCACCCCGCAAACCTTGCTCGGCAGCCTGCGCCGTGGGCTGGAAAAACGGCGACTGGTGCTGGAGAACCGTCGCTTGCATGAACAGGCGGACAATCGCAGCCGCCTCGAAGCCACCTTGCTGGGCCTCTCGCCGAGCATTCAGACCTTACGCAGTCAGGTTCAGGACCTCGCCCAGCTGCCGGTCAACGTGTTGATTCGGGGCGAAACCGGCAGCGGCAAGGAAATGGTCGCGCGCTGCCTGCACGACTTCGGCCCTCGGGCCAGCAAACCGTTCGTGGCCGTCAACTGCGCCGCCATTCCCGAGCAACTGTTCGAAGCCGAACTGTTCGGCCATGAAAGCGGCGCGTTCACTGGTGCCCAGGGCAAGCGCATCGGCAAACTGGAGTTCGCCCACGGCGGTACGCTGTTCCTCGACGAAATCGAAAGCATGCCGCTCGCGCAACAGGTGAAGTTGCTGCGGGTGATCCAGGACCGGCGCCTTGAGCGGTTGGGTTCCAACCAGAGTATCGAGGTTGACCTGCGCATCGTTGCCGCAACCAAGCCGGATCTGCTGGAAGAAGCCAGGTCCGGGCGTTTCCGTGAAGACTTGGCGTACCGCCTGAACATCGCCGAGCTGCGCCTGCCGCCATTGCGCGAAAGACGCGAAGACATTCCGCTGCTGTTCAGTCATTTCTCACGACAGGCGGCGGAACGTCTGGGCCGCAGCGCTCCGGTGCTCAACGGCGGACAACTGAGTCATCTGCTCAGCCACGACTGGCCGGGCAATGTACGGGAGCTGGCCAACGCCGCGGAACGTCAGGTGCTCGGGCTGGAAAACCCGGCCTCGGTGGACATGCCGGCCGGACAGTCGCTGGCGGCGCAGCAGGAAGCGTTCGAGGCCCATTGCCTGCGCTCGGCGCTGAGCCGGCATAAAGGCGACATCAAGGCGGTGCTGAACGAGCTGCAACTGCCGCGGCGAACGTTGAATGAAAAGATGCAGCGTCACGGGTTGATCCGGGAAGTGTTTCTCCCTGACAACGGCGACCCCTTGTAGAACCCCGTCCACTGTAGGAGCTGCCGGAGGTTACAACGGTGGCGAACGCGGTATACCTGATTCCCATCGTTTGCCTGACGCAACGTCATTGTCCGGATGCTGCCCGGACCCGGCGCGCACCTGCAATCATGCCGACATGAGCAAAATTTCGCTTACCCAACCGCCCTGCATCGGCGGATTTCCGCTCACCCACTTCAAGCAAACCCTTCTAGACCGGGACTTTCCGGGCTTGGCACGTCTCCTGCTATCACCCTTGCAAGACCGCATCGCTGCGATCCTTCTAAAAACAATGACTTGCAGGAAATCCAATGGCTATTCCCAACTCTGTTTCCAACGGATCGGCTGCCGCACCCGTCGCCGACAAGACCACCAGAAGTCGCCTGAAATCCATTTTCAGTGGTTCGGTCGGCAACATGGTCGAGTGGTACGACTGGTACGTCTACGCTGCCTTCTCCCTCTACTTCGCCAAAGTCTTCTTCCCCAAAGGCGACACCACCGCACAACTGCTCAACACCGCGGCGATCTTCGCAGTCGGCTTTTTGATGCGCCCGATCGGCGGCTGGCTGATGGGCCTTTACGCTGACCGCAAAGGCCGCAAAGCGGCTTTGATGGCCTCGGTCCTGCTGATGTGTTTCGGCTCGCTGATCATCGCGCTCACCCCCGGTTATGAAACCATCGGCGTCGGCGCCCCCATCCTTCTGGTGTTTGCTCGCCTGCTGCAGGGCTTGTCGGTCGGTGGCGAATATGGCACCTCGGCGACCTATCTCAGCGAAATGGCGACCAAGGAGCGCCGTGGCTTCTTCTCCAGCTTCCAGTACGTGACGCTGATCTCCGGCCAGCTCATCGCGCTGGGCGTGTTGATCGTGCTGCAACAAACGCTCACCACCGAGCAACTGAACACCTGGGGCTGGCGCATCCCGTTCGCCATCGGCGCGCTGTGTGCCGTCGTTGCGCTGTTCCTGCGTCGCGGCATGGAAGAAACCGAGTCGTTCACCAAAAAGAAGGAAAAGCCAAAAGAGAGCCTGATGCGCACCCTGATGCGTCATCCAAAAGAGCTCATGACCGTGGTCGGCCTGACCATGGGCGGCACGCTGGCGTTCTATACCTACACCACCTACATGCAGAAATACCTGGTGAACACTGTCGGCATGAGCATCACCGACTCGACCACGATTTCCGCTGCCACGCTGTTTCTGTTCATGGTGCTGCAACCGGTCATTGGCGCGCTGTCTGACAAGATCGGTCGTCGCCCGATCCTGATCGCCTTCGGTGTGCTCGGCACGCTGTGCACTGTCCCGATTCTCACGACGCTGCACACGATTCAAACCTGGTGGGGGGCGTTCTTCCTGATCATGGCGGCGCTGATCATTGTCAGCGGCTACACCTCGATCAACGCCGTGGTGAAGGCCGAGCTGTTCCCGACTGAAATTCGCGCACTGGGCGTCGGCCTGCCGTATGCACTGACCGTCTCAATCTTCGGTGGCACCGCCGAGTACATCGCGTTGTGGTTCAAGAGCATCGGCATGGAAACCGGCTACTACTGGTACGTCACCGCCTGTATCGCATGCTCATTGCTGGTCTACGTCTTCATGAAAGACACCCGCCAGCATTCGCGAATCGACACCGACTGATCCCGCTGGAGGGCCTTGATAGAGGGCCCAGGCAGGAAAACCAAGGGGCGACCATACACATGGCCGCCCCTTTTTTTCGCTGCCTCGGCAGCTAAGTCGCTGAATCACTAGGCGGTTTTCGCAGTATCAATTTCAACGATGATCGCTACCAATGCGATTGACTTCTTAATAATCCAGAGCCGAGTAAAGTTAACTCCATACCGAGTTACCCACTTATTCGAATCGATCTGGAGCAACTATCATGAAAACTAACAAACTGATCTTCGGCCTCGCTTTCTCTATTCTGGCAACGAGCGCTTTTGCACTTCCTGCTGTAGATGCGAGCAAACATATCAACGCACCGGTAGTTGCTGAAAACGGTTCTTCCCATACCAACGTCGGTCGTGTTGCCGCTGATGGTGCTGACCGCGTAGGTGCCAACCGTGTTGCCGCTGACGGTGCAGACCGTGTAGGCAACAACCGTGTTGCCGCCGACGGTGCTGACCGTGTAGGCAACAACCGTGTTGCCGCTGACGGCGCTGACCGCGTAGGCAACAACCGTGTTGCCGCTGACGGCGCTGACCGTGTAGGCAATAACCGTGTTGCCGCTGACGGTGCTGACCGTGTAGGTAACAACCGTGTTGCCACTGACGGCGCTGACCATGTTGGTGCAAATCGTGTCGCTGCCGATGGCGCTGATCGTGTAGGCGCAAATCGCCTGAGCTGATCGCCAAGCGGTTCCCTCTCCAGCCCGGCTTCCGCCGGGCTTAGTTTTTTCTGCCACCGCAAAACGATCCAGCCCTCGTAATTGCTGGCTTCTTCCCCCTTCGCTGGCGGTTTCCTCTCCCTTTAGGGCGATTAGCGCTATCAGCCTGATGAATCCCATCTCATCACGCAAACCATACCAACAAAAGAAGACATTCACGCAATAATTAATTTGTCAACCAGCAAAACTGTCAAACCTGACAGAAATTGCCCCATTTCGGATCAAGATCCGCTGGAACGCTTTAAAACCGGGCGCTGCAGCCAACTATCATTTTCAGCGATGATCGTTAGCAAGCTTGTTAACTTCTACTTAATGCGTACGCGCGTAAAATTCACTCCATACCCAAGTTAAAGAAATTATTGAACTTTGATGGAGCAAACATCATGAAAACTTCAAACATTCTGTTCGGCCTTAGTCTCTCTATTCTGGCGTCGAGTGCATTCGCTCTGCCGGTTTCTGATCACCACGCTGTATTGAACGGTACTGTTGTCGCTGAAGGTGGTTCTTCCCACACCAACGCTTCGCACACCGGTTCTTATCGTCAGGCTTCTGATGGTGCTGACCGCGTCGGGGCAAATCGCCTGGCCGCTGACGGCGCTGACCGCGTAGGTAACAACCGTCAGGCCGCCGATGGCGCCGACCACGTGGGTGCCAACCGTCTGGCCGCTGACGGCGCTGACCGTGTAGGCAACAACCGTCAGGCCGCCGATGGCGCTGACCACGTCGGTGCCAACCGTTTGGCCGCTGACGGCGCTGACCGCGTAGGCAACAACCGTCAAGCCGCCGATGGCGCTGACCACGTCGGTGCCAACCGTCTGGCCGCCGACGGTGCCGACCATGTCGGCGCCAACCGCGTCAGCTAATACGGCCCTACAGCTTTACCGCTTCAGACGTTCCACCTCCTGAACTCCCTTTGTAGCCCGGCTGATGCCGGGCTTTTTTTTGCCTGAATAACGGCAAAGTCTGGAATCCGCAGGAAATGCCTTGCACTATGACGGCCTTCATTCTGTGCGGACAGCCGATGCTCAACCCGGCTCCCCGTCTCTCTTATCCAGGAAATGCGCTATGTCAGACGATATTCATTTCTACGAGCCGTCCAAAGGTCACGGGCTGCCGCACGATCCGTTCAACGCCATCGTCGGCCCGCGTCCCATTGGCTGGATTTCGTCTCAGGACGCCCATGGCAAGCTCAATCTTGCCCCTTACAGCTTCTTCAACGCCTTCAACTACGTGCCGCCGATCATTGGCTTCTGCAGCATCGGGCGCAAAGACAGCTTGAACAATATCGAGCAGACCGGTGAGTTCGTGTGGAACCTTGCCACCCGCCCGCTTGCCGAGCAGATGAACATGAGCTGCGCGCCCGTGGCAGCAGACGTCAATGAATTCGAGCTGGCGAATCTCACCGCCGAGCCTTCACGCATCGTCTCGGTGCCGAGGGTCAAAGAGACGCCGGTGGCGTTCGAGTGCAAGGTGACGCAGATCATCCAGCTGCAGCGGGCGGACAAGGAAGTGGTGCCCAGCTGGTTGATTCTGGGAGAGGTGGTAGCGATTCACATCGCCAAGCGCCTGCTTAAGGACGGGATCTACGACACGGCGGCCGGTGAGCCGATCCTGCGCGGCGGCGGCCCGGCCGATTATTTCCAGCTGGGCCCCGAATCGTTGTTCAAGATGTACCGACCGCGCGCCTGATCAGTCCTGGGCGAACATCAGGTCGCCCTCAGACGTTACGTCGATCAACCGCTCCAGTTCCAGGACCGCAGCTTGATCGGCGGCCAGGGCTGTCTTGAACGTCTGGTCTTGAAGCACGCGATGAAACGTCGGCGCACCACCGGCCCCCAGCCCTTTGACGGCGATAGCGGCGCTGTACTCGCCGCCGCCAGGGATTGCAGCGGAAACGGCTTCGTGATGCTGGAATTCTTTGCGTGCCATGGGAGGAGGATCCTGCCTTGAAAGAGAAAGGCGTGGATTTTAAACCTGAGTCAGGGAAATGGCCGCGAGATTTTCAGTGTTCAAGCCGATGCATTCGTCGGGTGCCGCCCGGACCACGCTCATTCCCACAGTGACTTTCCTGCGGGCGTAAGCCTGCTCGCGATAGAAGACTCAGTTCGAAGCCTGCTCAGCCCGCCTTCCTGACGTCCGGCAAACCGTAGGCCGTCTCGGCCTGCGCGGCACTGACGTGGGCGAACGTCTGAAAATCCAGGCTGCTGACCAGGCGTTCGGTCACCAACTCGGAAAAGATGTTCAGCTCAGGGGTGGCGAACCAGTCGTTCATGGCGGATGCGTCAGCCCACAATCCGCTGATCACCCACACGTCCTGTTCTGTCATTGATTGCTGCAGGGCAAAGTGCAGGCAACCGCCGGCCCTGGAGGATGGGGCGATCAATGTGCTCAGGCGTGCGCCGAGTCGGGCACTGTTTCCGGCGCTGGCGCGCAATGACACAAGGTGGCTCACAGCTGATGGGGTGTGCATGGTCTTCGCTCCATTGATTCAGCCGCAATCGAAGAAGGCGTTGCGGCTGGATGTGAAGATTAGTGGTCCAGGCACAAGTGTCGGTAGCCAATTACTGCCCCGTTATTGCCTGATTCTGCGCGGGTGCCGCTCAAACGCTAGCCCACCGATTGCCGATTCATGGCCTTGGACGCGGGACTTTCGAGCAATCAGATCAATCGGATAAGGCGTTTCGTCGTCTATCGCGCGAACCGGTAGCAGAATCAGGCAATCATCCGGCAGGATTCGCCTACCGCTTGCGATTGCACAAAAATAAGCTGTGCTGCATCGACGCTCCGTCAGAGGAATTTCTCCATGTTGCCCACCGCCGTTGAGCCTGCCGTCACCAGTGCCGTGCCCGACACCCGGCCAATGCCCGAACTGAGCGCGCAAATGGAACAGCAGCGTGCCGAACTTGCCGCGCTGATCCGTCGGCACGCGCCTACGGACGGCAGCTTTCAGACACTGATCAAGCCGCTGTTCATGGTGCGCCACGACCGTCCGGTGCAGTCCGTGCCGGGCGTGGTTCAACCCGCGCTGTGCATCATGGCGCAAGGCCGCAAGGACGTGACGCTGGGTGGCGAACTGTTCACCTACGACCCGCTCAATTACTTGGTGCTGTCGGTTGCCCTGCCCATCAGCGGCAAAGTCATTTACGCCACACCGGAAGACCCGCATCTGGCCATGCGGCTGGACATCGACCCCGCCGACATCAACGCGTTGATCGCTGAAGCCGGTCCCATGAGCGTACCGACCCGCCCCAGCGGACGCGGCATGTATGTGGAGCGCATCGATTCACAATTGCTGGACGCAGTCATTCGTCTGATTCGCCTGCTGGACAGCCCGAAAGACATTCCCATGCTGGCGCCGCTGATCACCCGCGAAATCCTCTACCGCTTGCTGCGCGGGAGCGAAGGCTATCGGCTGTATGAAATCGCCATTTCCAACTGCCAGACACATCGTGTGACCCAGGCAATCAAATGGCTGAACGAGCACTTTCAGCAGCCGTTGCGCATCGAAGAACTGGCCCGGGAAGTGAACCTCAGTGTCTCGACCCTGCACCATCGGTTCAAGGCCGTGACCGCCATGAGCCCGCTGCAGTATCAGAAACAGCTGCGCTTGCAGGAGGCCCGTCGTTTGATGCTCTCCGACGGGCTTGAAGCGTCAGCGGCCGGCTATAAGGTGGGCTATGAAAGCCCGTCCCAGTTCAGCCGCGAATACAGCCGCCTGTTCGGCGCGCCCCCATTGCGGGATCTGGCGCGCCTGCGCAAGACGCTGTGAACCATCGGCCCTGAACGGCATGTGTATCAGGCGCTCAGCACCCGGCACGCTTGCGCAGGAATGATCACCGACACCGAATGACCAACGGCCAGTCCGAGGCTCTGGTTCGGCGTGCTCAGCGCGGTCAACGACACGCCGCCGCACTCCACCGTGGTTTCGATGGTGGCGCCAATGTCGCGGATGAACGTGACCGTGCCATTCAGCCGATTGGCCTCAGCGGTCTGCGACTGCGAAAGCTGCAGGTCTTCCGGACGCACCAGCATCCTGATCTCGTCGCCCGCCTTGATCGTGTCGCCGATCGGCACGTCCAGTGAATCGCCCGCGGGCAGTTGCACGCGACCACCACCCAGTGCCTTGGCCGGGAAGATATTGCCGGAGCCGATAAAGTCCGCGACAAAGGCGTTGGCCGGGTTGCGGTAAATCTCAATCGGCGTGCCCACCTGCTGCACCTTGTGTTCACCCAGCACCACCACGATGTCGGCCATGGTCATGGCTTCGCGCTGATCGTGGGTCACCAAAATGGTTGTGATGTTGAGCTGTTTTTGCAGCTGACGAATCTCAACCTGCATAGACTCCCGCAGCTTGGCGTCCAGCGCGGACAGCGGTTCGTCGAGCAACAACAGTTTCGGGTGCGCAGCAATCGCGCGGGCAATCGCAACGCGCTGGCGCTGACCGCCGGACAGTTTCGCCACCGGGCGATCCACCATCTGTTGCAGCTGAATCATCGCCAGCAGCTCGGTGACCCGCGCTTTCTGCGCGGCCTTGTCGACACCCCGCAACTTGAGCGGGTACGCGATGTTTTCGCCCACCGTCATGTGCGGGAACAGCGCCAGCGATTGAAACACCATGCCGAAATTGCGCTCGTGGGCCGGCGTGTGGCTGACGTCTTCGCCATCCAGGCGAATCTCGCCGCTGGTGATCGTTTCAAGCCCTGCGATCATGCGCAACAGCGTGGTCTTGCCGCAGCCCGACGGGCCCAGGAAGCACACGAGTTTGCCCTGCGGCAGGTGCAGGTTGACGTCGGTGACGGCGCAGGCCGAGCCGTAGAATTTTTCAACGTTTTCGAGAACCAGTCCGGTCATTTCTTCACACCTCAAATCAGAACGAAACGCCACCTTCACCGACCAGCTTCTCCAACGCCCAGATCAGGACGAAGTCGATCAGCACGATCAGCACGGCGAACGAGAAAACGGTGGGGTCGAGCGAGGAGACGGTGCGGCTGTACATCCAGATCGGCACGGTCATGACGTCGATGTTGTAAAGGAAATAGGTCACCGTGAACTCGTTGAACGAGACGATGAAGGCCAGCAACATCCCGGCGAGAATCCCCGATTTCATCAACGGCACCACGACATCGACGATGGCGCGGGTGGGCGACGCGCCGAGCATCCGGGCAGCCTCTTCCACTTCGCTGCCGATGGTCATCATCGACGCCGTGCAGTTCTTGATCACGAACGGCAGCGCGAGAATCACGTGGGCAATCACCAGCCGCGAGGTGCTCAGGTGGAACGGCAAACTGTCGAACACCAGCAGCAACGCCAGCCCCAGGACCACCATCGGGAACACCAGCGGCAGCGACATCAGTTGCAGCGCGAAAGCCTTGCCGCGGAACTCGCAGCGCGTCAGCGCGTAAGACGCGGGCACGGCGATCAACGTGGCGAAGACCATCGTCAGGCACGCGACCATCAGGCTCGTGGTCATGGCTTTGCCCAGACTGAGCACATCGCTTTCGTCCGGGGAAACGAAGGTCTGCCACGCCGCTTTGTACCACTGCAGGCTGTAGCTGCTCGGCGGGAAATCGAGGTTGGCCGAGCCGCTGAACGACATGACGATCATGGTCAGGATCGGGGTGACCGCCAGGAACAGAATCACCGCCGACACAATGGCTGCGAAGCGTCCGGTTTCGCCGGGCAACAGGGGCTGCGAACGGCGTATTTTCTTGCTCATTGCGAAGCCTCCAGCATGCGCCGACGGCGACCGGTGACGAATTCGGAAAGGGTCATGATCGCCAGCGTCGTGATGATCAGCACGACGCCCGCCGCCGACGCCGCAGGCCAGTTCATCAGCGGGGCTATCTGGTCGTGCACCATCACCGCCAGCATCGGCACGCGACGGCCGCCCAGCAGCAATGGCACGACGAAACTGCTGGCGTTGTAGGCAAACACCAGCGTGGCGCCGGTGATGATGCCCGGCAGACTCATGGGCAGGATCACCTGGCGAAACACCTGAAAGCGACTGGCGCCCAGCGTGGCGGCGGCCTCTTCATAGCTTCGCGAAATGCCACGCATGGCACTCGCAATTGGCAGTACTGCCAGTGGGAAAGCGGTTTGCACCAGGCCCATCAGCACGCCGTTCTGGTTGTACAGCATCATGATCGGCCGAGTGATCAGCCCCATTCCTTTCAATGCCTGATTGAGCATGCCGGCCGGACCCAGAATCACCAACCAGCCATAACTTTGCAGCAGCAGGTTGACCAGCAGCGGCAACAGGACAGCCGCGAGAAAAACCCGTCTGACCAAGGGCGACTTGAGCCGCGCCATGGTGTAGCCGACCGGGATCGCGAGAATGACGGCAATCACCGCGCTGATCAGGGCCAGTCGCAAGGTCAGCAGCAGGGACTTCAAATAATAGGGTTCGAACAGTTGCGCATAACTGTCGAGGCTGAACCCGCTCCACTCTGCCCCTTTGGTGCCGACGCTCATGCGCAGGACCAAGAGGCTGGCGACGATCAGTACGGCGAGGAACAGCATCGACGGCGTGAGGAACAACCATGCGCGAGCGGTGGCCGAGAATGGCCGGTTTCGACGCGGTTTGGCTGCGTCTTCCTGGCGCGTTATAGGTGGGTTTTGCATGTTTTTGATCTCGGGTTTAGCGGTGAGTCACAAATGCATCGTTTGCCTGTTGTGGCCCTTTCGTGAGCAAGCTCACTCCCACAGGGTCCGGGATACATCAGAAACCGGGCTCGTTCCCAGTAATGCTGCGCCGTCGCAATCAACACAGACAGGTCAAGAAACGCTGCACCGTGGCGGTCCACACAGACAGGTCAAGCACCGGCGTCCCTGTGGGAGTGAGCTTGCTCACGAAGACGTCGGGCCGGACACTGCAACCGTGTCAGACCCGACTCAACCAACAGGCATCAGGACGAGAAAATCTCGGTGTAACGACGAATCCACTGGTCATGCACGGTCGCCAGGAAGGCGTTGTCGTGCATGATCGCCTTATCGGCGATCTGCTCAGGCGTTAGGATGTACGGGCTCTTGCGCGCTTCGGCGGAGATCACGGCCTTGGCGTTGACCGGGCCGTTATAAATGTCTTCCGCCATCTTGCCCTGCACCACCGGGTCCAGTGAGTGGTCCAGAAAGGCGTAGGCCAGGTCGGTATCGCCCGGCCGATTCTTCGGCATCACCGATTGCATCAGGTCGGTGTAAAACCCTTCCTTCATGCCAAAGGTGGCGCCCAGACCGTAGTTCGGGTCGCGAATCTGTTTCGGGAAGAACGCCGGCGCGTACAGTCCGCCCATGTCCAGCGAACCGGTGCGGAACAATTCGGCGATCTGGTTCGGGTTCTCACCCAGGGTCACGACGCGGTCTTTCAACTCGGCGAGTTTCTTGAAGCCTGGCTCGATGTTGTGCTCGTCACCGCCCGCCAGTTTCGCGGCAATGATGATCAGGTCCATTGCCTCGGTCCAGTTGGGCGGCGGCAGGAAGATATTCGGCGCCATGTCCTTGTCCCACAGCGCAGCGTAGCTGTCCGGGGCTTCTTTCACGGTGCGGGTGCTGTACACCAGGCTGTTGCACCAGAGCAGGTAACCGATGCCGTGCCCATTGGCGCCGGTGCGGTATTTCTCAGGCACATCAACGATGTTGGGAATGCGGTTCAGGTCCGGTTTTTCCAGAAGACCGGCCGCCGCCAGACCTTCGGCGCCGACGCCTGCCAGGGTAATGATGTCGTACTGGGGACGATCGCCACCGGCCTTGAGTTTGGCGACCATTTCCGAGGTGCTGCCGGTGCGGTCGGCAATCACCTTGGCGCCGGTTTTGGCTTCGAATGTCGCCGCGATATTGCGCAGGGCGGCAAGCCCCGTGTCATCCGACCAGGTCAGCAAACGCAGGGTCTTGCCCTGGAATTTGCCATCACTGGCGCTCGCCCGGATAAAGGGCATGGACATGGCCGCCGCGCCCACGGATGCGACGCCCACTGCCTTGATGAATTGCCGTCTATTCAGATCATGTTTGCCCACGTCGGACTCCATTGTTTTTCTGTCGCATGGTTGAGGGAATTTGCACCGCAGCGCGCAAGCCGACTTCTCTATAAGCCCCGGATGGCGGGGCATTCAGCAAGTCAGCGGGGTCATCCTGCGGCGACGCAGGTCCCTCAACAATCGAAAGTTTTTCATTGGAGCCATGTGCTCGACGCATGCCTTACGGGGAGGCATGCGTGAACTGTTTTCGACCGGCTCAGACGGCGCGAACGACGTGTTTTATTTCCTGAAACGCCTGCATGCCCCAAGGCCCCAACTCGCGGCCCAGACTGCTCTGCTTGTAGCCGCCCCACGCCGTTTGAGGAAAGATCACCTGTGGCGCATTGATCCACACAAGCCCCGCCTGCAGGGCGTTGGCGACGCGTTCAGTGGTCGCGGCATCACGACCGACCACGCTTGCCACCAACCCGAACTGACTGTCGTTGGCCAGAGCAATCGCTTCGGCTTCCGAGCTGAAGCCCCGAACGCAGACCACCGGGCCAAAAATCTCTTCGCGCCACAGTGCACTGTCCAGGGGCACGTGGCTGAACACTGCAGGCTGCAAAAAATACCCGCGAGGCTGATCGGCAGGACGTTTCCCGCCGCACAACAGGCGCGCGCCCGAGTCCTTGCCGGCCTCGATGTGGGCCATCACGCGTTGGTACTGTGCCTGGTTGACCAACGGCCCCATCTCGGCGCCGTCGTCTTGAGGGCCGGCGACCTTGATCGATCTGGCCTTGGCGACGATGCGCTCCAGAAACGGTTCCAGCAGTTCGTTCGCCACCAGTACGCGGCTGGTCGCCGAGCACATCTGCCCGGCATTGAAGAAGCCGCCGCCACTCGCCAGCTCCACCGCCAGATCCAGATCGGCATCGGCCAACACCAGAAGAGACGACTTGCCGCCCAGCTCAAGACTGACGCCTTTCACGGTTTCCGCCGCGCGCTGCATCACCTGAACCCCCACCGCATTGCTGCCAGTGAACGAGACTTTGGCGATGCCGGGATGGCCCGACATCGGCGCGCCGACGGCCAGACCCGTGCCGCAGACGACGTTGAACACGCCGGTCGGCAAACCGCTCGCGGCAATGATCTGCGCCAGTTCCAGCTCGGCCAGCGGCGTCACTTCCGAAGGTTTCAGGACCACGCAGCACCCGGCCGCCAGCGCAGGCGCCAGCTTCCAGGCGGTGGTCACCATCGGAAAATTCCATGGCACGATCAGCCCGACCACGCCGCACGGCTCACGGCGCAGGCGCGCGGTGAATTCATCGCTCGGTAGCTCGACCGCACGGTTTTGTTGACCATCGGAGGCTTCGGCCAATTCAGCGTAATAGTTGAACGTGCCGATCACATCGTCGACATCGATGGCCGCCTCGAAGCCCGGCTTGCCGTTGTTGCTCGATTGCAACTCGATCAGCCGCTCGCGACGCGCCGCCACACCATTGGCGATCTTGCGCAGGATCATCGCCCGCGCCGCGCCGGTGGTTTTCGACCATGCGCCAAAGGCCTCGCGCGCAACCTGCACGGCATCCTCCACCGCGCCGGCATCGCCGCCGGTGACGATCGCCAGACGCTCCTCGGTCGACGGGTTGATCACTGTCAGTTGCTCGCCACCGGCGCGCCAATGACCGTCGATGTACACACCTGCCAATACCGGGCTCAACACAGTTGCCTCACTCACGATGCTTTCAGTCCATTCATCCAGCGACGCTGGTCAATTTCGATAACGGTCGGGCCCTGACGGTCGTTCGCCGCATTCAGTGCCGCTTTTAACTGCGTGACGCCGCTGACGGCCTCGGCCGCACAACCCAAGGCTTTGGCGACGCCGATGAAATCAGGGGTGTAAATGTCCACGCCCACCGGCTCGATGGCGCGATTGACCATGTACTTCTTGATCTCTTCGTAACCCTGGTTATTCCACAGCAGCACAATGATCGGCGTGCGCGCTTCGACAGCGCTTGCCAGCTCGGACAGGGTGAATTGCAGGCCGCCGTCGCCGATCAGGCAGGCAACCGGGTTGCGCTCGCCGGCATCCTGACTGCCAAGCCAGGCACCCACCGCCGCGGGTAAGGCATAACCCAGCGTGCCGTAGCCGGTGGACGAGTTGAACCAGCGGCGCGGCTTATCCAGGTCCAGTGTCAGGTTCCCGGTGTAGACCGGCTGGGTAGAGTCGCCCACGATCACCACATCGGGCAGCACCTCCAGGACGGTTTGCAGGAACAGCGTCTGCCCGCGAGTGGCTTCATCCCACGAAGCCGTCAGCGTCTCTTTCAGTGCGGCCGCGCGTTTGTGGCCCCAGTCGTTCTGACGCTCGGCCAGCGTTTCTTCGTTCAAGGCAGCCACCAACGCCTCGGCTGCGGTCTGGGCATCGGACACCAACGCGACCTTGGGCGGGAAGTTGCGCACCGTCTGGTCCGGGTCGATATCGATACGCAGCAGCGTGCCGGGGATCTTGAAGTGCCCCTGGAACGTGATGTCGTAATCGGTTTCGGCGAGTTCAGTGCCGATCGCCAACACCACGTCGGCGCCTTCGACGATTTCGCGGGTCGGGTCCAGTGACTGAGTCGAACCGATCAGCAATGGATGACTCGCCGGCAGCATGCCCTTGGCGTTGATCGTCAGCGCAACGGGCGCGTCGAGCTTTTCTGCCAACTGAGTGAGTGCGCCGGCCGCATGAATGGCGCCACCGCCGGCCAGAATCAACGGACGTTTGGCGCTGGCCAACAACCCGGCCATTTGCTTGATCGCAGCGGGCGACGGGCCGGCCGGGGTGATGGACACCGGCTGGCTGTCCAGCAGGTCATCCGCGTTCTCGACCAGCACGTCCAGCGGAATTTCGATGTGCACAGGCCGTGGGCGACCGGCCTGGAACAACGCAAACGCGCGGGCCAGCACCGACGGCAACTCGGCGGCCGACATCAAGGTGTGGGAGAACGCCGCGACGCCCGCCACCAGCGCGCTCTGCGACGGCAGCTCATGCAGCTTGCCGCGTCCACCGCCCAGCTGGTTACGCGATTGCACGCTGGAAATCACCAGCATCGGGATGGAATCGGCGTAGGCCTGCCCCATCGCCGTGGTGATGTTGGTCATCCCGGGGCCGGTGATGATGAAGCAGACGCCCGGCTTGCCACTGGTGCGCGCGTAACCGTCGGCCATGAACCCCGCGCCTTGCTCGTGACGCGGAGTGACGTGATTGATCGAGGAGCTCGCAAGGCCGCGATACAGCTCCACCGTATGCACGCCGGGAATGCCGAACACCTGCTCGACACCGTATCCCTCGAGTAACTTGACCAACACTTCGCCGCACGTCGCCATTTGTCTGGACCTTATAGTCGTTCTGAAAACAGGATTCGAAGCTGCCCGCGAGGCTCAAACCAGGCGTAGCAGATGTAGGGTAATTGGAACCGTGCGGACATATCGGTGACA
The DNA here is from genome assembly GCF_039697315.1 of Pseudomonas abietaniphila. Taxonomy (NCBI): domain Bacteria; kingdom Pseudomonadati; phylum Pseudomonadota; class Gammaproteobacteria; order Pseudomonadales; family Pseudomonadaceae; genus Pseudomonas; species Pseudomonas abietaniphila. Next base: position 1,832,764 of record NZ_CP155619.1, read on the forward strand.
ACGCAAAAAATGTCATGCTTAGGCATGTTCTCCACTCATGCCTGCGCAACCGATGAAACGCCTGCCTCCCCTGCCCGCCCTGCACACCTTCCTGATTACGGCTCAGTGCTGCAATTTCACGCGTGCCGCAGAGCTGTTGCACATCACGCAGGGCGCGGTCAGTCGGCAGATTTCGGGGCTGGAAAGTCACTTGGGCTATAGCCTTTTTCAGCGTCAGGCACGGGGCCTGAGCCTGACCGCGCAAGGCCGCGAACTGTTTCCGCGCATCCAGCAAGTGTTCGCGCTGATTGACGAGGCGGTCGATCAGGTCGGCGTCAAACGCGAGGCGCTGCAACTCAAGGCACCCACCTGCATGATGCGATGGCTGCTGCCCCGCCTGTTGCAGTGGCAAAAGGAACGCCCGGATGTGCCCGTGGAGCTGACCACGACTGTGCAGCACGCGGTGGACTTCCGTCGCGAGGAGTTCGACGCCGCCGTGGTGTATGGCGCTCGCCCCGACGGGTCGATGCAGGTCCATCACATTTTTGACGAACAACTCACGCCGGTCTGTTCTCAATCACTCCTGGACGGCCCGACGCCGCTGGGCCAGTTAAGCGATCTGGAGCAGCACATGTTGCTGCACCCGACCCGCGATCAGCGTGACTGGGAACAGTGGCTCAAGGCAGCAGGCACTACCCTGAGCAACATCAGCAAGGGTCAGCATTTCGACACGCTCGATCTGGCGATGACCGTCGCGTCTCAGGGTTCGGGCGTGGCGATTGGCGACTGGGCGCTGATTGGCGAAGACTTGAGCGCCGGGCGGCTGGTGATGCCGTTCGACCTGCGGGTAAAAACAGGTCAGGCGTATTACTTCGTTTACCCGAACCGCGCCGGGTCTTCACCGCAATTGCAGGAACTGCTGGATTGGTTGCTGGACCAGGCCGCTCAACGCGAGGGGCAGTGATCACCTTCGTACGAGATCACGTCGCGATATTTGACGGCGATAAACCTTCCAGCGCCTGGTCGCTGATAAAAACATTCAATCCCTGTCGCTGAGCCATCATCGCGATACCGACCTACACTTACCTTGTCCGACAAACAAACATTTTTGTAACCGGATCGAGGCAAATGTCATGAAAACCACAATAAAAAGACAATGCGTGTACGTAGTCGCTGTTCTGGCGGTGCTCAGCATCTATGCGGCAGGCGCCTATCGAATAGAACAGCTGCGGCAACAACCGCGCATGGCGGTCGTCTGCACCATTGGGCACTGCGTGCCATCGGATGCCACCTTCAGCGCGTTACGCTGATCGCATTCGCAGGTGCCGGCGTCGAGTGAATCGATAAAGCCAGCTATCGATTAGCTAGCTAACGGACTAGACTGAGCAAAAATTCCCGCTGCGGTATCCGGCGGGTCAACCTGCCAGTTCGAGTCCCTTTCGTGACCAGCCTCAATCAAACTCGTCCGGACATTCGCAGCATTCTGGTTGCGCTGATGATGGCCGTCTTTCTCAGCGCGCTGGACCAGACCATCGTCGCCGTCTCGATGCCCGCCATTTCCGCTCAATTCAAGGATTTCGACCTGCTGGCCTGGGTGATCTCGGCCTATATGGTCGCGCTTACCGTGGCCGTACCCATCTACGGCAAGCTGGGTGATCTTTACGGCCGTCGACGCCTGATGCTGTTCGGCCTGGGGACCTTCACCCTCGCCTCCCTCTTCTGCGCGATGGCTCAGAGCATGGAGCAACTGGTGCTGGCGCGCGTGCTGCAGGGCATCGGCGCAGGCGGCATGGTCTCGGTCAGCCAGGCAATTATCGGTGACATCGTCCCGCCACGCGAACGTGGCCGGTATCAGGGTTACTTCAGCGGGATGTACGCGGCGGCGAGCGTTGCAGGCCCGGTGCTGGGGGGTTTCATGACCGAATACCTCTCCTGGCGCTGGGTGTTCATCATCAACCTGCCGCTGGGTTTCGTGGCCTGGTGGATTGCACGTCAAACCCTGATCGGCCTGCCGGTTCCGCAGCGCAAGCCTGTTATCGATTACCTGGGCACGGTGCTGATGATCATCGGTCTCACGGCCTTGCTGCTGGGCATCACTGAAATCGGTCAGGGTCACAGCTGGCGCGATGATCATGTGCTGATTCAGCTGGGCGTGGCGATGCTCGCGCTGGTGGTTTTCGTGCTGTACGAACGCCGGACCCGCGAGCCCCTGCTGCCCATGCACCTGTTCGCCAACCGCAGCGCCGTGTTGTGCTGGTGCACGATTTTCTTCACCAGCTTTCAGGCCATCTCGCTGATCGTGCTATTGCCGCTGCGTTTCCAGACCGTGACGGGCGGCGGCGCAGACAGTGCGGCTTTGCACTTGATGCCCCTCGCGATCGGCATGCCGATGGGCGCCTACTTTGGCGGGCGTCGGACGTCGCTCACCGGTCGCTACAAGCCGATCATTCTGACCGGTGCGGCGCTGATGCCTTTGGCGATTCTGGGCATCGCCTTCACACCGCCGCAGTCGGTGATCCTCACCGGGTTTTTCATGGTGCTCACGGGCATCGCCAGCGGGCTGCAATTTCCCACGTCGCTGGTCGGCACTCAGAACTCGGTGGACATGAAAGACATGGGCGTTGCCACCAGCACCACCAATCTTTTCCGTTCACTGGGCGGAGCCGTGGGCGTAGCGAGCATGTCGGCGCTGTTGTTGGCGATGTTGACGACGTCCGGCCTGGGCCACCTCAGTGGTGGCGCGATCGGTGAAGGCAGTTCGGGCAATCTGTTGATGGACAGCCTGCACGCCGCCAGCGGCCCGGCGCTGGAATTGCTTCGTGGCCAACTGTCGATGACCTTCCAGCATCTGCTGATGACCAGCGCCGCCGTTTCCGTCCTCGGCCTGGCAGCGGCGTTGGCAATGCCCAACAACCTCTTGCGCGGGCGGGAAGACAGGGATCGGTGACGTTGTTTGCCGCCTACAAGGTAGGCGGCAAATTCACTGACTCAACCGTTGTAGTACCCCACCGCCACCAGAAACTCGCCCACTTTGCGCATGTACGCGTGTTTGTGTTCGACCTTGCCGGTTACCGGGTTGCGCCAGCGGTACTCGTATTCACCCTCCGGCTGTTTCTTGATCATCTCGAGCATTGGCAGGCCGACCGGTTTGCCTTCCGGGTCCTTGATCTTGCTGAAGTCGGTGTTGACCAGACGCAGGTTAGTGCCGTGCGCGACATAGCGTTTGGTGTCGACATTGACCACGAACACGTAGAGATCATCCTGCAAAAAGCCGCCTTTGAGGTTGTTGATCGCCTCGAGGGTTCCGTCCTGATCCTGCTCCAGCGCCTTGGACGCTTTGTCCAGCAACGCCCTCGCCTGTTCCGGTGATGCCCGAGGCAGGTAATAACCGACGGCCAGCACACGGTCACCGACGCGCTGAAAATACACACGCTTGCGTTCGATCTTGCCGTCGTTCTGGTTCTTCCAGCGGTACTCGGCCTGCTGAATTCCGGCGCTTTCCGGCGTTTTCAGGACGTCCTTGAAGCCCTTCTGGAGCTCGGGGTCGAGGACCGAAGAGACGTCCCGGCCAATCAACACCACCGACGGTCCGCCACTGGCGAGCATGACCCCGTTGGTGTCGGTGACAAAGACATAGCGCTCGCCGTCGACGTACTCGCCCTGACGGCTGAACTCGGCCAGCGCTTTGTCACCGACTTGACGGTAATGCGCCACGGCTTTTTCCAGCAGTGCCTTCGCCGCCGCAGCCTCTTGAGCCTCGTCCCCTGCCGCCCAAAGTTGTCCTACACACAACCAGGCCAGCACAAAGAGCACGCTTTTTTTCCACGCCCCACACCCCGAAACGACCGACATCGCGCTTACCCCGTTTTTATTGATCTGGCTGCAAGCTTAGTCGGGGGATGGCAATAAGGAAGTATTCGGCAATTCGATGCTTGCACCTGCAGCAGCGCACTTGCCCGCGATGCGTTGGTTCAGCCGCCATCCCTTCACCCGGGCCACCCCAGGCTCACGCAGCAATCACCTTGCACCCGGTCGCTTCCTGAATCTGCTCGAAGGTCACTCCCGAGGCGAGTTCAACCAGCTGCAAGCCCTGCTCGGTGATGTCCAGCACGCCCAGGTCAGTGATGATCCGGTCCACCACACCGACGCCGGTCAACGGCAGGTCGCATTGCTCCAGCAGCTTATGGGTCCCGCCTTTGGCCGTATGTTCCATCAAGACCACGACGCGCTTGACACCTGCCACCAGATCCATCGCGCCGCCCATCCCCTTGACCATCTTGCCGGGGATCATCCAGTTCGCCAGGTCACCGGTTTGCGACACCTGCATGGCGCCCAGGATCGACAGGTTGATGTGACCGCCACGAATCATCGCAAACGAATCGGCGCTGTTGAAAAAGCTGCTGCCAGGCAACGTGGTGATCGTTTGCTTGCCCGCGTTGATAAGGTCCGGGTCGACCTCGTTTTCCCTCGGAAACGGGCCGATGCCGAGCAAGCCGTTTTCACTCTGCAGCCAGACGTCCATGCCGTCGGGAATGTAATTGGCGACCAGCGTCGGAAGACCGATGCCGAGGTTGACGTAGAAACCGTCCTGCAACTCCTGCGCAGCACGATGCGCCATTTCTTCACGTGTCCAGGCCATGTCAGGCGCTCCTCACGGTGCGTTGTTCGATGCGTTTTTCCGACGCGGCGTTAAGCACCAGACGTTTCACATAAATGCCCGGCAAATGAATCTGGTCAGGGTCCAGCGCGCCGGTCTCGACGATTTCCTCCACCTCGACCACGCAGACTTTCGCCGCCATGGCGGCCAGCGGGTTGAAGTTGCGCGCGGTTTTGTTGAACAGCAGGTTGCCCGATGTGTCGGCCTTCCAGGCCTTGACCAGCGCGACGTCGGCGCGCAGCGAGCGCTCCATCACGTACCACTCGCCGTCGAATTCTCGGGTTTCCTTGCCTTCGGCCACCAACGTTCCATACCCCGTTCGGGTGAAGAACGCCGGAATACCCGCCCCGCCAGCGCGAAGCTTCTCGGCCAGCGTCCCTTGCGGGGTGAATTCCAGTTCCAGCTCGCCTGCGAGGTACTGACGCTCGAACTCCTTGTTCTCGCCCACGTACGACGAAATCATTTTGCGAATCTGACGGGTCGCCAGCAGTTGCCCCAAGCCGAAACCATCGACGCCCGCGTTGTTGCTGATCACAGTCAGGTCGCGCTTGCCGGTGTCGCGTAATGCAGCAATCAACGCCTCAGGAATACCGCACAGACCAAAACCGCCAACGGCCAGAGTCATGCCGTCCTCGACGAGCCCCTGCAAGGCGGCGTCGGCGGTGGAAAAGAGTTTGTTCAATGGTTGATCCTCGAAAGTCGCCGCTGTTGGCAACAGGGCCAACAGCGACAGGCATACTCTCGTCGCACACCCCGGAATACGCTGGGAGGTCTGCGCACCCATGCGCCACACCGTTGCAACACGCAGCGCGATTTGAGTGTAGAGGACCCTCGCAGAGGTGCCCGATGAATGGGCGCGATGGGCAAGATCTGGCGCCCACGGACCGGCCGCCTGTCGCGTTGCTGAATGCGCCAGGGGATTTAGGTAAAGGCTGGGTAAACCGTCTGTTCAATCCGCTTGAACGTATGTATAGATGCAGGCTAAGCGCCACAAGGTTATAGTCGGTTCTCTGGAGAGCACGATCCGTGCGGCTTTCAGCCCTTATATAAAAGCAGTACGTCTAACGCGCGCAAAGAAAGTATTTCAAACGCGGGGATCGCCAGATCCTGTGGACGAGTCGCGCAAGGCGGGGCTGTAACGGAGCATATCCAGGACGGTATCAACCAGGCGTTCAGCGTCATGGAACAGCGGAAAGCTGTCGGGCACCAGCAACCACTGTCCGAGAATGCCGTGAATATACGCATGCAGGCAAATGGCCCCTCGCTGAGGGTTCAGATCTGCGGGTAGCTGCCCTTGGCGAGAAGCGTTGCTCAAGGCCAGGGCAATCCGTTCGTTGGCATCGAGCCAGACGAATTGACGCTGACGCCGCATGTCACACATTTCATCGGTGAATTCGAATTTATGAAACAGAATTTCATTGATGCGGCGGGTTTTCGGGTCCATTGCAACTTGCTGAAACAAATGAACCAGAAGCTTACGCGTCCAGCCCAGCGGATCCAGTTCATCCGCACTTTCACTGGCTCGGGCCATTTCTTCCAGCGGCTCATGCAGGCTGTCCAGCATCGCCTGCACCAGATCGGCCTTGTTGCTGAAGTGCCAATAGATCGCTCCACGGGTCACGCCCGCCAGGGCTGCGATATCCGCCAGGGTCGTGCGAGCCACGCCACGCTCGAAAAACGCTTGCTCGGCAGCTTCAAGAATCTGCCTGCGGGTTTCCTGAGCTTCTTCTTTCGTGCGTCGGACCATGGCAGTAAAACCTCAATGAAAATGCTTCAGGCTCTCGGCTCGAGTGGCCTGAACAGCATGCCGGACGGCCTTTGTAATGCCTTGTCCCGGACCTACAATCGATCCCCTTGCTGCGTTCGTGTGTCGCAGTCATGGGTGTTTACAAACAACCGTGAACGTAAGTATATTCATTAGCTTGCTACTTATCCAGCCGGAAGACTTTTTACGCCCATTTCACTTCTCATGAGCTCAGGCTCCTGACCCGAGGATCTTCATGCAATTCAAGCCAGCTGTTACCGTACTGGTCACTGCCGTCGCCCTGGCATCGCTGCTCAGCGGATGCAGTAAAAAGGAAGAAGCGGCCGCGGCACCACCGCCTCCTCAGGTCGGCGTCGTCACTCTGAAAACGCAGGCCTACACCCTGACCACCGAGTTGCCGGGCCGGACCACTGCGTTCCGGGTCGCTGAAGTTCGTCCGCAGGTCAACGGGATCATCCTCAAGCGTCTATTCACCGAAGGTGCTGACGTCAAAGCAGGCCAGCAGCTGTACCAGATCGATCCGTCGATCTATCAGGCGAATCTGGACAGCGCCAAGGCGACCTATCAGTCGGCCAATTCGCTGGCCAACCGCTATAAGCAGCTGATCAACGAGCAAGCCGTCAGCCGTCAGGAATACGACACCGCTGTCGGCTCCGCACGGGAAGCCCAGGCCGCCGTACAGACTGCCGAAATCAATGTGCGCTACACCAAGGTTTATGCACCGATCTCCGGCCGTATCGGTCGTTCGTCGGTGACCGAGGGCGCATTGGTCAGCAGTGCCCAGGCAGACGCCATGGCAACCATTCAGCAGCTTGATCCAATCTACGTCGACGTCACGCAGTCTTCGGTCGACATGCTCAAACTGCGTCGTGAACTGGAAAGCGGTCAGTTGCAGAAAGCGGGCGACAACGCGGCGAAGGTCAAATTGGTGCTGGAAGACGGTAGTGTTTATCCGATAGACGGCAAACTTGAGTTCTCGGAAGTGTCAGTTGACGAGACCACAGGCTCGGTGACACTGCGCGCCGTGTTCCAAAACCCGGACCACACGTTGCTGCCGGGCATGTTCGTTCATGCACGCCTGCAGGCCGGTGTTGCAGCCAACGCAATTCTGGTGCCTCAGCAAGGCATTACCCGAGATCTTAAAGGCACGCCGACTGCGCTGATCGTCAACCAGGACAACAAGGTTGAAAGCCGCACGCTGGTTGCCAACCGCACCATCGGCAGCGACTGGCTCGTCGAGAAAGGCTTGAACGCTGGCGATCGTGTGATCACCGAAGGTCTGCAGTATGTGAAACCGGGTGCGCAGGTGAAAGTCGCCGAAGCCACCAACGTCAAGGCAGCCAACCCGGCCACTGCCCCGGCGACTGATCCAGCCGCAGGCAGTAAAGGGGAGTAATTCATGTCGAAATTTTTTATCGACCGGCCCATTTTCGCGTGGGTAATCGCCCTCGTGATCATGCTGGTGGGGACGCTCTCGATCCTCAAGCTGCCGATCAACCAATACCCCGCCATCGCTCCGCCGGCCATCGCGATTCAGGTCACCTACCCGGGTGCGAACGCGCAAACCGTGCAGGACACCGTGGTTCAGGTGATCGAGCAACAGCTCAATGGTATCGACAACCTGCGATATGTCGCCTCGGAAAGTAACTCCGACGGCAGCATGACCATCACCGCGACGTTCAACCAGGGCACCAACCCGGACATCGCGCAGGTTCAGGTCCAGAACAAGCTCAACCTGGCGACCCCACTGCTGCCCCAAGAAGTGCAGCAGCAAGGTATCCGTGTCACCAAGGCGGTTAAAAACTTCCTGATGGTTGTGGGTCTGGTGTCGGAAGACGGCAGCATGGCCAAGGAAGACTTGTCCAACTACATCGTATCGAACATGCAGGACCCGATCTCCCGTACCTCCGGTGTGGGCGACTTCCAGGTGTTCGGTGCGCAGTATGCGATGCGTATCTGGCTCGATCCGGCCAAGCTGAATAACTTTCAGCTGACGCCCGTCGATGTGAAAACCGCAATCAGTGCCCAGAACGTACAGGTTTCCTCCGGCCAACTCGGTGGCCTGCCTGCGCTCAAGGGTCAGCAACTGAACGCGACCATCATCGGCAAGACCCGTCTGCAAACTGCCGAGCAGTTCGGCAATATCCTGCTCAAGGTCAATCAGGACGGTTCGCAAGTTCGTGTGAAGGACGTTGGTACAGTCGGTCTGGGCGGCGAGAACTACAGCATCGACGCGCAGTTCAACGGCAAACCGGCTTCCGGTCTTGCGATCAAGCTGGCAACCGGTGCGAACGCACTGGACACCGCCAAGGCGATCCGCGCGACCATTTCGCAACTGGAACCCTTCTTCCCGCCAGGCATGAAAGTCGTCTACCCGTACGACACCACGCCGGTGGTGACCGAGTCGATCTCCGGGGTTGTTCACACCCTCGGTGAAGCAATCGTGCTGGTCTTCCTGGTGATGTACCTGTTCCTGCAGAACTTCCGCGCAACTGTCATCACGACACTGACGGTTCCGGTGGTATTGCTGGGTACCTTCGGCATCCTCGCCGCAGCGGGTTTCACCATCAACACCCTGACCATGTTCGGCATGATTCTGGCCATCGGCTTGCTGGTGGACGATGCCATCGTGGTGGTGGAAAACGTCGAACGGGTGATGGCGGAAGACAAGCTGTCCCCGCGTGAGGCCACCATCAAGTCCATGGAGCAGATCCAGGGTGCACTGGTCGGTATTGCACTCGTTCTCTCGGCGGTACTGCTGCCGATGGCTTTCTTCGGCGGCTCCACCGGTGTGATTTACCGGCAGTTCTCGATCACCATTGTCTCGGCCATGGCCCTGTCGGTGCTGGTTGCGCTGATCTTCACCCCTGCCTTGTGCTCGACCATGCTCAAGCCCATTGACCATGAAAAACACGGGCAACCGAAACGTGGATTCTTTGGCTGGTTCAACCGCACGTTCGACCGCAGCGTACTGAGCTACGAGCGCGGCGTCGGGAACATGATCAAGCACAAGATCCCGGCTTATCTGGTTTACCTGCTGATCATCTGCGGCACCGTCTGGATGTTCACACGCATCCCGAGCGCGTTCCTGCCGGAAGAAGACCAGGGCGTTATCTTTGCCCAGGTTCAGACGCCGCCCGGCTCCACAGCCGAACGCACCCAAGTGGTGATCGACAACATGCGCAAATACCTGCTGGAGCAAGAGTCCAGTGCGGTTAACTCGGTGTTCACGGTCAACGGGTTCAACTTCGCGGGTCGCGGCCAGAGCTCGGGTCTTGCGTTCATCATGCTCAAACCGTGGGAAGACCGTGACGCGTCCAACAGCGTGTTCGAGCTTGCCAAGCGTGCTCAGCAGCATTTCTTTGGATTCCGCGATGCGATGACATTCGCCGTCGTACCGCCTGCCGTACTGGAACTGGGTAACGCCACCGGTTTCGACGTGTACCTCCAGGATCAGGGCGGTGTGGGCCACGCCAAGCTGATGGAAGCGCGTAACCAACTGCTCGGCATGGCAGCACAAAGCAAGATACTGGCGGGCGTGCGGCCCAACGGTCTGAACGATGAGCCGCAGTATCAGTTGGTCATCGATGACGAGCGTGCCCAGGCACTGGGTGTCAGCCTCTCGGACATCAACACCACACTCTCGGTGGCGTTCGGTGGTAACTACGTCAACGACTTCATCGACCGCGGCCGGGTTAAAAAGGTGTACGTGCAGGGTCAACCCAACGCGCGGATGAAGCCTGAAGACCTGAAGAAATGGTACGTGCGCAACACCGCAGGGGAGATGGTGCCGTTTGCCTCGTTCGCCACCGGCGAGTGGGTGTTCGGTTCGCCAAAACTGTCGCGCTATAACGGTGTTCCGGCCGAGGAAGTACTGGGTACTCCGGCGCCAGGCTACAGCACCGGTGAGGCGATGGCCGAGGTCGAGCAACTGGCCAAGAAACTGCCTGCAGGCATCGGCATCTCGTGGACAGGTCTGTCTTACGAGGAGCGTCTGTCCGGTTCTCAGGCCCCAGCGCTGTATGCGCTGTCGATTCTGGTGGTCTTCCTCTGCCTTGCGGCCCTGTATGAAAGCTGGTCGATTCCGATCGCGGTCATTCTGGTTATCCCGCTGGGCGTGATCGGTGCACTGATGGCAACCAGTCTGCGGGGCCTGTCCAACGACGTGTTCTTCCAGGTGGGCTTGCTGGTAACCGTGGGTCTGGCGGCGAAAAACGCCATTCTTATCGTCGAGTTCGCCAAGGAACTCCATGAGCAGGGCAAAGGTCTGGTTGAAGCGACCATCGAGGCATGCCGGATGCGTCTGCGGCCAATCGTCATGACGTCGATGGCGTTCATCCTCGGCGTAGTGCCCCTGGCGATTTCCTCGGGTGCAGGTGCAGGCAGCCAACATTCGATCGGTACTGGCGTGATCGGCGGTATGATCACCGCCGTGATCCTGGCGATCTTCTGGGTACCTCTGTTCTTCGTTTCGGTATCCTCGCTGTTCAAGAGCAAACAGAAACACACCCCACACGATGAGGCTGGCCAATGAGCAAGTCCCTGATCTCTCTGGCAGTTACCGCGTTCATTCTTAGCGGCTGCTCGTTGATCCCCGATTACAAGCAGCCTGCAGCACCAGTGGCCGCCCAGTACCCGCAAGGTCCGGCGTATTCGCCGGCCGATGCGCCCAACCAGGCCGCTGCCGAGCAAGGCTGGCGTCAGTTCTTCCATGACCCGGCCCTGCAACAGTTGATTCAGACGGCGCTGGTGAACAACCGCGACCTGCGTGTCGCGGCCCTGAACATCGACGCGTATCGGGCGCAGTACCGCATCCAGCGTGCGGACCTGTACCCGGCCGTGAGCGCGGATGCCACCGGCACGCGTCAACGCGTACCGGGGGATCTTTCGCAAACCGGCCAGGCAGGCATCACCAGTCAGTATTCGGTGGGTCTGGGTGTCAGTGCTTATGAACTGGACCTGTTCGGTCGCGTGCGCAGCCTGAGCGAGCAAGCCCTCGAAACTTACTTTGCCAGCGAAGAAGCTCGTCGCAGCACGCAGATCAGCCTGGTGGCCAACGTCGCCAACGCTTACCTGACCTGGCAGGCGGACAAGGAATTGCTCAAGCTGACTCAAGACACTCTGGGTGCGTTTGAAGAAAGCCTGCGCCTGACCTCCCGCAGCAACGAAGTCGGCGTGGCGTCGGCCCTGGATCTGGCGCAGTCGCGCACCTCGGTGGAAAGCGCCCGCGTCAAGCTGGCTCAATACCAGCGTCTGGTCGCTCAGGACGAGAACAACCTCGTCCTGCTGCTGGGCACCGGATTGCCAGCCAACTTGCCGGCCCCGCAACCGTTGAGCGCTGACATGCTCAACGAGATGCCGGCCGGTCTGCCTTCCGAGCTGCTGCAACGTCGTCCGGATATCCTCCAGGCCGAACACAGCCTGAAAGCCGCCAACGCCAACATCGGTGCCGCCCGCGCCGCGTTCTTCCCGAGCATCAGCCTGACGGCCAGTGCAGGTACGGCGAGTGGCGACCTGAGCGGTCTGTTCAAAGGCGGTTCGGGCACCTGGCTGTTCACGCCGAAGATCAATCTGCCGATCTTCAACGCGGGTAGCCTGCGAGCCAGTCTGGATTACTCCAAGATCCAGAAGGACATTGGCATCGCCAACTACGAGAAGGCGATTCAGACAGGGTTCCAGGAAGTCTCCGACGGTCTGGCCGCGCGCAAGACCTTCACCGATCAGCTCAAGGCGCAGAACGACTTCGTGGCTGCCAACCAGGACTACTACCGTCTGGCTGAGCGCCGTTACCGCATCGGGATCGACAGCAACCTGACCTTCCTCGACGCGCAGCGTCAGTTGTTCAGTGCGCAGCAGTCGTTGATCACGGATCGTCTGTCGCAGTTGTCCAGCGAGGTGAATCTGTACCGCGCGCTGGGCGGCGGTTGGTATGAGCAGACCCAGAACGGCCAGAAACAGCCGACTTCGGGTGATGTGCCGGCCATGCGGATGTTCTGATTTTTTGCTTCATGAGAAAACCCACCGTTTGGTGGGTTTTTTTATGGGCTTTTTTAGCGGTTGGATCGTGCGGATATTGGCCAGGGCAAGCGCGCTCCTGCAGTGCGGCGTGCGGACGATTGATGCACGGATCAAGATGCAATGAGCCTTCCAGGATCGTTCCAACGCTCTGCGTGGGAATGCCTGCCAGGACGCTCTGCGTCCACGTGACGCAGAGCGTCAGCCGCTGCGTTACCACACGGAGCGTGGGAACGATCAAAAAAGCATCGGATGACGTAACTCTTGTAGGAGCGTGGCTTGTCCCGCGATCTACCGCGCAGCGGTAGCGAATCCAGGAGACTGGATAATGCCTGACACTCCGCGTGCTTAAGACTTGCTGCCGGTCCCCGGCAGATCGCGGGACCAGCCACGCTCCTACAGTTAAGAATGCAGCGCAGAGGATTGATGCAACAATCAAGGAAGCGATGAGCGTTCGGTCGTACCTGATACACCGCATGCATCGGATTTGCTGCCGGTTCCCGGCAGATCGTCCGAGTGCGGCCCCACGGAGCGTCGTCGGAGTGCGGGTACCCGACGAAGTCGGGCCTAGCCGGGAGCAGACACTTGGTTACTTGGTGTCTTTTCAAGTAACTCGCCTAAGGCGGAACGCTTCTGCCGTTAGGCAGAACCACTGCCAGTGTCACCCAAGACAATGGATCTGCACACGACGCTAAATCCGATTCATCCCAACAAAAACTCCGTCACCCTCCACGTAAACGTCTCCCCCAACTCAACACTCGACAGATGCGCCGCGTAGTAATCAGACAACTGCGAACCATGGATATGATTCTGCAAATAATGCCCGTCAGCCACCGTCGTCACCGCATCATGACTGCCACAGATAATCAGCGTATCCACCGTAATAGACCCAAGCTGCTTACGAAAATCAGCATCACGCACCGCCGCACAACACGCCGCATAGCCCAGCGGAGAAGTGTTGGCCAGCACGTCCGTCACCGGCGTGACCTTATCCGCGTGATCGCGGGCAAACTCCGGCGTGAACCAACGCCCTACCGCACCGGCGCCCAATTCCTTCATCGCCTGAGCACCACCCTTCTCCACCATCTCGATCCGCGGCCCCCACATTTCAGGACCGCCGATCTTCGCGGCGGTGTTACACAGGACCAGCTTATCCAGACGATCATTGGCATGAATGCCCAGCCACTGACCGATCAGCCCGCCCATCGACAGCCCACAGAAATGCGCGCGTTTGACCTTCAGGGCATCAAGCAGCGCCAGCACGTCGCGCCCTAGCCGCTCAATCGTGTAAGGGCCGTGAGTGACAAGAGACCTGCCATGGCCACGGGTGTCATAACGCACCACCCGAAAGGACTTCTTGAATGCGTCGATCTGCGCGTCCCACATGTGCAGATCGGTGCCCAGCGAGTTGGACAGCACCAGCACCGGAGCGCCAGCGGGTCCCTCGACCTCGTAATACATTTCACCGTCTTCAAGTTGTACGAATGCCATAGCAGCTCCTTTTTATCGAGCACTTGCGAGAAAATCATTGAGGAGTATGGATGACGCGCGCCTGATCGCAGGCGCGCGCGGATGAATCAGTGGTCTTCGTGCAGGTATACCGGCTTCTTCGGCAGACGCAGGCTGAAGAGGAAGGCAATCGCCATCATGGCCGTCACGTACCAGTAGAAGATGTTTTCCGACCCCATGTTCTTGAAGCTCAGTGCCACGAACTCCGCCGAACCGCCGAAGATGGCGTTGGCAACGGCGTACGCCAGGCCCACGCCCAATGCACGGACATGCACCGGGAACATTTCGGCTTTGACCAGGCCGCTGATCGAGGTGTAGAAGCTGACGATCGCCAGCGCCAGGGTGATCAGGACGAACGCCAGGACCGGACTGGTGGTGGTTTTCAGGGTCATCAGCAACGGCACGGTGCAGATCGTGCCCAGCGCACCGAACCACAGCATCGACGCACGACGACCGATCTTGTCCGCCAATGCGCCGAACACCGGCTGCATGCACATGTACAGGAACAGCGCGCCGGTCATGATGTAGCTGGCGACCTTGGGGTCCATGTGAACGGTGTTCACCAGGTATTTCTGCATGTACGTGGTAAAGGTGTAGAAAATCAGCGAGCCGCCGGCGGTGTAACCCAGCACGGTAATGAACGCGGCTTTGTGGTCACGGAACAGCGCGGCGATGCTGCCCGCGTCCTTGTCCTGACGCACGTCGGCAGTGGTGGTCTCTTTCAGCGAGCGACGCAGCAACAGCGAGATGACGGCAGCCACGGCGCCGACCACGAATGGAATCCGCCAGCCGTAGGCTTTCAGCTCATCGGCATTGAGAAACTGTTGCAGGATGACCACGGTCAGGACTGCCAGCAATTGACCGCCAATCAGCGTCACGTACTGGAAGGACGCGAAGAAACCACGCTGCCCCCGCAGCGCGACCTCACTCATGTACGTCGCCGTGGTGCCGTATTCGCCCCCGACCGACAGGCCCTGAAACAGGCGCGCGACCAGCAGCAGAAATGGCGCCCAGGCACCGATTGAGGCGTAGGTCGGCAAGCAGGCGATCACCAGCGAACCGGCGCACATCATAAGGACCGAAATCATCATTGAGTTTTTGCGGCCATGCTTGTCGGCGACGCGGCCAAACAGCCAGCCACCGATAGGACGCATCAGGAAGCCCGCCGCGAATACGCCTGCGGTGTTGAGCAGTTGCACGGTCGGGTCGTCAGACGGGAAGAAGGCCGGTGCGAAATAGATGGCGCAGAAGGCGTAGACATAGAAGTCGAACCATTCCACGAGGTTGCCTGAAGAGGCGCCCACAATCGCAAAAATCCGTTTGCTCCTTTCTTCTCCGGTGTAGTGAGTCGTTGTCATTATTGTTTCCCCAGTTTTTATAAGTACCAGCCCGTTCGAGCCTTCAACGGCCAGTCTACGACATAGTCTGCAACACTTGGACTTAAGCAGTAACACTTCGACATCACAAGGACAACCACCCAAGCCATCGAGTTGCCTGTTCGTGGAGGCAGCCGATGGCTCGGGTAGTTGGACTCGTCAGGTGTCGCTTATCGTTCTATTACCAAGGCCAGACCCTGTCCCACGCCGACGCACATGGTGACCAATCCCTTGCTGCCGCCGGTTTTCTCCAATTGATGCAACGCTGTCAGCACCAGGCGCGCCCCGCTCATGCCCAACGGGTGGCCTAGGGAAATGGCACCACCGTTCGGGTTGACCTTGGGCGAGTCGTCGGCGATGCCGAGTTCACGCATGACCGCCAGGCCTTGGCTGGCGAAGGCTTCGTTGAGTTCAATGACGTCAAAATCTAAAACGGCCAGGCCCAGACGCTCGACCAGCTTGCGCACCGCCGGAACCGGACCGATGCCCATGACGCGGGGCAAGACGCCCGCACTGGCCATGCCCAAGACACGGGCGCGTGGGGTCAGGCCGTGTTTTTTGACCGCCTCGGCTGATGCCAGGATCAGCGCAACAGCGCCGTCGTTCAGACCGGCCGCGTTACCGGCAGTCACGGTCTTGCCGGCACCATTGACCGGCTTCAATTTGGCCAACCCTTCCAAACTGGTGTCCGCACGCGGATGTTCATCCTGATCGACGATGGTTTCGCCTTTCTTGTGAGCAATCCGCACCGGCACGATTTCTTCGGCAAAGAACCCCGAAGCCTGCGCGGCGGCGGTCCGTTGCTGACTGCGCAGCGCGAAAGCGTCCTGATCTTCTCGGGACACCTTGAAGTCCTCGGCGACGTTGTCGCCGGTCTGCGGCATGGTTTCGACGCCGTACTGGTCTTTCATCTGCGGGTTGACGAAGCGCCAGCCCAGAGTGGTGTCTTCCAGCTTCTGACCGCGACCGAAGGCCGTGTCAGCCTTACCCATCACGAACGGCGCACGGGACATCGACTCGACGCCACCGGCTATCGCCAGCTCCATTTCGCCACAGGCGATGGCGCGGAAGGCGGTGCCCACTGCGTCCAGGCCAGACGCGCAGAGGCGATTGAGGGTGACGCCGGGGACGGTTTCCGGCAATCCGGCCAGCAACGCCGCCATGCGCGCGACGTTACGGTTGTCCTCGCCCGCCTGATTCGCGCAACCGAGGAACACTTCGTCGACCTCGTTCCAGTTCACCGATGGATTGCGCTCCATCAAGGCTTTGATCGGCAGAGCGGCCAGATCGTCCGCTCGGACGGTCGCCAGCGCGCCGCCGAAGCGGCCGATCGGAGTGCGAATGGCATCGCAGATAAAGACGTCACGCATCATGCTTCTCCCGGCGCCTGGCCATGAGCGGCAGCCGTACGCGCTTCCAGGTCACGCAAGGCGCTCAGCTCGTATTCGCTTGGCTCTTCGGAAACCACTACGTTTTCCGCAAAACGCAATTCCCAACCGGTGGCCGCGATCACTTGCTCGCGGGTCACGCCCGGGTGCAGCGTCGTCACGACAAACTCGTTGGTGCCTGCTTCTGGCTCCATGATGCACAGGTCGGTGATGATGCCGACGGGACCTGCGCCGGGCAGGCCGAGGCGTTTGCGAGAATCGCCGCCTTCGCCATGGCCGACGGAGGTCATGAAGTCCAGCTTGTTAACGAACGCACGGGAAGATTGCTTGAGGATGATCAGCACTTCCTTCGCGGAACCGGCGATCTCCGGCGCACCACCGGCTCCCGGCAAGCGCACTTTCGGGTTGTGGTAATCACCGACCACCGTAGTGTTGATGTTGCCGAAACGGTCGACCTGAGCCGCACCGAGGAAACCCACATCGACGCGGCCGCCTTGCAGCCAGTAACGGAAGATTTCGCTGGTGGACACCACAGTGTCTGCGGTTTCGGCCAGCTCGCCGTCGCCGATGGACAGCGGGAGAACGTCAGGCTTGGCGCCAATCGGACCGGACTCGTAAATCAGCACAACGTCAGGTGACGAAGTCAGGCGCGCCAGGTTGGCAGCCTTGGAAGGCAGCCCGATACCGACGAAGCAGACAGAGCCGTTTTTCAAGCGACGGGCAGCGGCCACGGTCATCATTTCACTGGTGGTGTACGTCATTATTTTGCCTCCGAAGCGCGGGCCAGCTTGCTCTGGAACTCACTGAAGTCGCGGGTGCCGTGGATGTATTCGTCGATCCATGCCGTAAACGCCTCACGGTCACGACCGATCGCGTCCCACGCCTGATAGAAACGGTTGTCGCGCTCGTAATAGCCGTGAGCGTAAGAAGGGTGTGCCCCACCCGGTACGACGCAGACCGCGCTAAGGGCCCAGGTCGGCAGTACGCAGGCGTTCATTGGGGCTTTGAGGTCATCGACGATTTCCTCAACGGTAACAATGCAACGCTTGGCCGACAGCGCCGCTTCTTTCTGCACGCCGAGAATGCCCCACAGCAGCACGTTGCCTTTGCGGTCCGCTTTCTGCGCGTGGATCACGGTGACGTCAGGACGCACTGCGGGCACGGCGGCCAGCACTTCGCCGGTGAACGGACAGGTCACCGACTTGATCAGTGGGTTGACCTTCGGCAGGTCAGAGCCGGCGTAAGCGCGCAGGACCGCGAACGGCAAGCCCGAAGCACCCGCCACGTAAGCGTTGGCCAGGTCCGCGTGGCTGTGCTCTTCAATTTCCATTGGCTGCGGCCACTGTTTTTCAACGGCATCGCGCAGGCGGTGCAACGAGCCGACACCTGGGTTGCCACCCCACGAAAAGATCAGCTTTTTCGCACAGCCCGAACCGATCAACTGGTCGTAGATCAGGTCCGGCGTCATGCGAACCAGCGTCAGGTCTTTCTTCTTCTGACGAATGATTTCATGACCGGCGGCGGTAGGAATCAGATGGGTGAAGCCTTCCAGCGCAACGGTGTCGCCATCGTTGACGAATTGCTTCACGGCATCGTGCAGGGAAAGAATTTCAGCCATGGGGTGCTCCAGGTTCAAAAATCTCGATCGGTTAACGGCACGTCGAACAGTGCCGGGATGAGATTCAGGTTATGCCTGAGCGTGGAGCCGAACAATCCGATAATCGACTATCCGTTCGATAATCGAACGGAGAGTGAAAACGGCTTAATCAGGTGAATAACTGAGTGCTCAGATCACGGCTTGCATCGAGCATGATCGGCAGAAACTTCTGCTCCAGTTCGTTGCGCGTCACGCGTCCGGCGCTGGTACTGACATTGAGCGCGGCCAACACCTGGCCCGACGCGTCATACACAGGGACGGCGATCGACCGCAGACCCTGCTCCAGCTCCTGATCGACAATGCACCAGCCTTGCTGGCGAACCTGTTGCAGGCACTCAAGCAACGCTTCTGGCGTGCGCAACGTGCGACTGGTTTTGGGCTGCAGGTCAACATGATCCAGGTATTCCTGAAGCGAGACGTCGTCCAGAGCGGCCAGAAGAATCCTGCCCATGGACGTGCAATACGCCGGTAAACGACCGCCCACCGCCAAATCAACGGAAATCAGCCGCTGGGTGGTCGCCGAACGGGCTATATAAAGGATGTCGTCCCCCTCGAGCGTGGCCATGTTGCAGGCTTCGTGCAACTGATTGCTCATGCGGTCCAGGTAAGGCTGGGATGAAACCGCCAGCGGCGTCGACGACAGATACGCGTGGCCCAGGGTCAGCACTTTCGGCAGCAGGGAATACGTGCGGCCGTCGGTCGTGGCGTAGCCCAGCTTGATCAACGTATGAAGGCAGCGGCGCACGGCGGCGCGGGGGATTTCGGTGCGGTGGCTGATCTGCGCGATGGTCAGGTGACGCTTGCGCTCCTGGAATGCCTGAATGACGGCCAGCCCACGCGCCAGCGACGTCATAAAATCCGGATCACCTGTCAGGGCCTGAATACGCTTGGCCGGGGAGGCCACGATCGGCGGGGCCAGCGAGGCAAAGGAATTACGCAGTTGATCGTTCATCTTGATACCGTTCGTCGTGGCCACGCAGGCCTGCATTAGC
Source organism: Pseudomonas abietaniphila (assembly GCF_039697315.1). NCBI lineage: Bacteria > Pseudomonadati > Pseudomonadota > Gammaproteobacteria > Pseudomonadales > Pseudomonadaceae > Pseudomonas > Pseudomonas abietaniphila. Next base: position 1,852,102 of record NZ_CP155619.1, read on the forward strand.
GCCACTCTCGCCTCTTTTTTCGGAGACATCAAGGGTGATCGGGGCGATTATCGAACCACTGGCCGATAATCGCAATTGACCCGCCGCCCCGTTGCTTATACCTTTCACAGGCCACCATGTGGCTTCTTGGAAATACTGGTCAGGTACCCACTGAGAAGTCCCAGGCACGGCCTTGCTCACCGCAAGGCCGTTTTTGTCTCTGCCTCCATTCCCCGCAAAATCTTCAATGTATGAATCCCGATACATTCACACTGATCGGCTCAATCGAATCAGCATGGAATTACGTCGCCAGAATTCTGTCTCGCCATTCCACGATTTGAATAACAAAGTTCTGACATAAATTTTACCCGCACAAACTTCGGAACCTTCGTACACGAAAAGAGTATTTATCCTCGGATATGAATAGTGGATCGCTCTACAGTTGACTCTTTTGTTCTTCTTGGAGATAGTACGCCGTAATTGACGTTCTATAACGCTACGGCGCGAGGTAACGTCCACCGCCCAATCTGGCGTGGATCCAATCCCCGAGCCGCATGCACTACCCGAGTGCATTGCCCAGCGATAGGCAGGCCAGAAGCCTGGTCGATTAGCCAGCAACGCTGGCAACCCAAAAATGAATGTTGCTACGACAGCTTTGTCGTTCTGGTGCGCGTAGCCGCAGGTGGCAGAAGTGTTTAATACACTCGACCACGACTCATCGATAACGTTTATCTTCCGTCGATCAGTCAATGGCCTTAACACTTCCGGGCACTGCGTTATCACCAGAATCAAACTCGACACAATCAGGTAACAACGTGACCAAAGATGAACTGCGCGCAGAATTAGAGCGCCAGGAACAACGTTACAAGGAAGTCTACGGTGGCGAAATCACCACCTACGCCGCTCAGCCCGAACCGGAACGCAAGCCTTGGCGCAAAAGGGCCAGCTTGCTCGATCAGGCGTTCAAGCAAGAACTGCAGAAAATGGAAGACGAGCTCAAAGAAGAGCCTTGAATCCGTTCGAGTGTCGATGCTGACGCAACGCCCAGATACCCGATTCACCCTACCCGGTTTCAGCTAAGGTTGAAGCGCGCTACTGCGTTTTTGCTTCCTTACAGAAAGTCAACGGGGTGGAAGGACAGAAATTTCGTTGCAGGTTGCTACCAATTGGCGGCTTGCCTATCGATTAGTTTTTTTTCTGTCATAATCCCGCCCCCTTAATACCGGGTCAGAAAACCTTCCATGATCGATTTATTCAGCGGACTGGATGCCTGGGTGATTGTGAGCCTGCTGCTCGCCTTGGCTTTTGTCCTCACCTTCGAGTTCATCAACGGCTTTCATGACACCGCCAACGCGGTGGCGACAGTCATTTACACCAAGGCCATGCCGCCTCATCTGGCGGTATTTTTCTCGGGTGTGTTCAACTTTCTCGGGGTACTGCTCGGCGGTGTCGGCGTGGCGTATGCCATCGTCCACTTGCTGCCGGTCGAGTTGCTGATCAACGTCAATACCGGTCATGGTCTGGCGATGGTGTTCTCGTTGCTGGCGGCGGCGATCACCTGGAATCTGGGTACGTGGTACTTCGGTATTCCAGCCTCCAGTTCGCATACCTTGATCGGGTCGATTCTCGGCGTGGGCCTGGCCAACGCGCTGATCAACCACATTCCGCTGGGCGAAGGCGTGAACTGGCAGAAGGCGATCGATATTGGCGCCTCGCTTGTGTTCTCGCCGCTGATGGGTTTCATCGTCGCAGCGCTGGTGCTGATCGGCCTTAAAACCTGGCGTCCATTGTCGAAGATGCACAAGACGCCTGAACAACGCCGCAAGCTCGACGACAAGAAACACCCACCGTTCTGGAATCGTCTGGTGCTGGTGATCTCGGCCATGGCGGTCAGCTTCGTGCACGGCTCCAATGACGGCCAGAAAGGCATCGGCCTGATCATGCTGGTGCTGATCGGCATCGTGCCTGCGCAGTTCGTACTGGATTTGAGCACCACGACCTACCAGATCGAACGTACCCGCGACGCGACTTTGCACCTGAGTCAGTTTTACCAGCGCAACAACGCGACGCTCGGCGAGTTTCTGGCCCTGGGCAAATCGAAGAGCGGTGACCTGCCCGAGCGCTTCAGTTGCAACCCGGAACAAACCGAACCCACCATCGATGCCCTGCTCAGCAACCTCAAGGGTGTGACCGACTATCACAGTCTGGCGCCTGAGCATCGCATCGAGGTTCGTCGCTACCTGCTGTGTCTGGATGACACCGCGCGCAAAGTCAGCAAGCTGCCAGCGCTGGATGCCCGTGAGAAATCCGACCTGGACAAACTGCGCAAAGACCTGACCGCGACCACTGAATACGCCCCGTTCTGGGTGATCTTCGCCGTGGCACTGGCGCTGGGTATCGGCACCATGGTCGGCTGGAAACGTGTGGTGCTGACCATTGGCGAGAAGATCGGCAAGCAGGGCATGACTTACGCACAAGGCATGTCGGCACAGATCACCACCGCCAGCGCGATCGCGCTGGCCAACGTCTTCAGCCTGCCGGTATCAACGACCCATATCCTGTCTTCCGGCGTGGCCGGGACCATGGTGGCGAACAAGAGCGGCCTGCAAGGCGGCACCGTGCGCAACATCCTGCTGGCCTGGGTGCTGACCCTGCCTGCGACGGTCGCACTGTCCGCTGGATTGTTCTGGCTGGCGTCCAAAGCGCTGGCTTGATCGCAGCTGCTTTGACTGACGGTGCCCACTCATTGAGTGGGCACCGTTGTTTTGGGCGTATGAAAACCTGAAGCCAGCCGTCAACGTCGCCTCTTGCTCCCTCCCAGCAACGACCCCATCAAGCCTCGCACCAGCTCGCGACCAATCTGATTGGCAGCCTGACGCATCGCACTCTTGACCGCCTGCCCTGCCAACCCGCCCAGAAAACCGCCGGCCATGTCGGCAAAGCCGCCCTCTGCCTTCTCATCCGCAACGGGCGCTTGCCCCGGTTCGGGTGCCGCCCCTTTCCTCGCCAGCAGCATTTCATACGCCGACTCGCGATCAACCGCCTTGTCGTAACGCCCGGCCAGCGGTGATTGAGCAATCAACGCCGCGCGCTCGGCATCGCTCAGCGGCCCTATCCTCGATTGTGGCGGCGCAACCAGCACGCGCTTGACCATTTCCGGCGTGCCCTTCTCCTGCAGCGTTCCCACCAGCGCCTCACCGATGCCCAACTCGGTCAACACTGTCAGCGCGTCGAATTCGGGGTTGGGCCGAAACCCTTCCGCCACGGCTCTCAGGGATTTCTGCTCCTTGCTGGTGAAGGCCCTCAAGCCGTGCTGAATACGCAAGCCGAGTTGCGCAAGGATCGTGTCGGGCAGGTCGGAGGGGGACTGGGTGACGAAATACACGCCCACGCCCTTGGAGCGAATCAGCCGGACCACCTGTTCAAGCCGGTCCTGCAAGGCCTTCGGCGTATCGGCGAACAGCAGATGGGCCTCGTCGAAAAACAGCGCCAGCAACGGTTTGTCGGCGTCGCCGCGCTCAGGAAGCTGCTCGAATAACTCCGCCAGCAGCCACAATAGAAACGTCGCGTAGACCTTCGGCGCTTCATGCACCAGACGGCTGGCATCCAGCAGATGAATACGCCCTCGCCCATCGCTCGCGGGCTGCAGGATGTCTTCGAGTTGCAGTGCCGGTTCGCCGAACAGCGCTTCGGCACCCTGCTGCTCAAGCACCGCCAGACGACGCAGTAACGCTTGACTGGAACCTGTCGTCATCAGCGCGCTGTCTTCGCCCAACGCCTGCGGGTTATCACGCAAATAGTTGAGCAACGCCTTGAGGTCTTTGATATCCAGCAGCAACAGCCCCTCGCGGTCGGCGACCTTGAACGCTGCATACAGGGCGGACTGCTGACTGTCGGTCAGTTCCAGCAGGCTCCCAAGCAATAACGGTCCCATTTCAGACAACGTCGTACGAAGTGGATGACCGGACTGACCCTGTACGTCCCACAACGTCACTGGATACGCCTGCGGCGTGTGATTCAGCCAGGGCATCCCGGCAATACGCTCGGCCACCTTGCCTTGCGGATTCCCCGCTGCGCCCAACCCGCAAAGATCGCCCTTGATATCCGCAGCGAACACCGCGACACCGGCGTCGCTGAACACTTCTGCCAGACGCTGCAAGGTCACGGTTTTCCCGGTGCCTGTCGCTCCAGCCACCAGACCGTGACGATTGGCCAGACGCATCGCCTGGCCGACCGGCTGACCGTCGAGGCCCGCGCCGATCAGAATGTGTTGAGAATCCGCCATGTCATCCCCCTCAGGTCGGTTGTTTTCGCATAAGGCCAAAGCGATTCACCGAGCTTCGCCCGCATTGAACATCGCCAACCAGCGTCGGCTTCTTCACTCTAGTTCACGCCACGAGATGCCCACAGCGCCGGACCTTGCGGAACGGTTTTCCGAACGAACAACTATTCTTGAGAGTGGTCAACCAAGGACGCGAAACCGCTGGAAGGAGGCAACCGTGCACATCGCTGACATGACCATGTTTTACGCCCCTGCCAGCGGCGGCGTGCGCACTTATCTGGATGCCAAGCACCGACGGTTGGCGGGTTATCCCGACGTTCGACACAGCCTTTTAATTCCCGGCGCCGGCATCGGCTCCAAGGACGGCGTGTACAGCGTGCCGGCTCCGCCCGTTCCGTTTGGCAACGGTTATCGCTTTCCATTGCGGGCAGCGCCCTGGCGAAATGCCCTGCGCGATCTTCAGCCCGACCTTATCGAGGCCGGAGATCCGTATCTCACCGCATGGGCGGCGCTGGATGCCCGCCGTCAACTGGATGTCCCGGTCATCGGTTTCTACCACTCCGATCTCCCGCTGTTGGTCAGCAACCGCATCGGCACTTGGCTGGGCACTAACGTCGAGGCCTATGTCAGCAAACTCTACGGCAACTTCGACCGCGTCCTCGCGCCCAGTGCAGTCATGGCCGAAAAGCTCACCCGGCTCGGGGTCAGAAATGTGTATGTGCAGCCTTTGGGCGTTGACCTGGAGCGGTTCAATCCTGCCTGTCGTGATTCGCGACTCAAGTCGGCATTGGGCCTTCGCGACGAAACGCGCCTGCTGGTGTTTGCCGGACGGGGTTCGCGCGAGAAAAACATCCCCGTCCTGCTCGACTGCATGAGGCTGCTCGGCGAGGGTTATCACCTGTTGCTGGTGGGCTCGCACATGCCGACCCACGTGCCCGAGAACGTGAGCACGATGAATCATTTCCTGCCGTCCGAAGAGGTCGCCCGCCTGTTGGCCAGCGCCGATGCGTTGGTGCACGCTGGCGATCAAGAAACGTTCGGGCTGGTGATTCTGGAAGCCATGGCCAGCGGGACGCCCGTGATAGCGGTCGATGCGGGCGCTTTCCGCGAGATCATTCCCGAAACCTGCGGCCTGTTGTGCGAGCCCAATCATGCAGCCTCCATGGCCGCAACCGTACGGCAGCTCTTCACGCAAGACATGCCCGGTATGAGGCTCGCGGCACGCCGCCACGTCGAAGCACATTACGATTGGACCACCGTCGTAACCGGCCTACTGGGCCATTACGCCTCGGTACTGGGCGTCACCGTCAGCGACCACGCCACGGCCTATGCCCATGGTTGAGATCCTGAAGCCCCGAGAGCGCAGCGTCGTGTTGGTGCTGCATGACGTCGCTCCACAGACCTGGGCGGACTATCGCCCCTTTGTCGACGCTGTCGATGCGATGGGTCATATTCCGATGACCTGGCTGGTCGTGCCGGACTTTCACAGAGGGGACCCGGTCGACAAAGCGCCGGCTTTTCAGCACCTGATGCACTCGCGTCTGGCGCGGGGTGACGAACTGGCGCTTCACGGCTATTACCACTGCGACGACGGCCCCACACCTCGCACTCCTCGCGATTTTTTCATGCGGCGTATTTATACGTGGGAAGGCGAGTTCTACACCCTCGATTACCCTCAGGCGCTGCAACGGCTGGAAGCGGGCATTGAGGTGTTCAAGCGCAACGACTGGCCGCTACACGGATTCGTCTCGCCCGCATGGCTCATGAGCGAGGGCACGCGAACAGCCTTGCGCCAATTGCCACTGGACTACACCAGTGATGCGCAACACCTGTATCGTCTGCCGGACTTTTCCCCCATCGACGCACCGGGTATTGTCTGGAGCGCGCGCAGTTCCTGGCGACGCGGACTGTCGAAGATAATAAGTGATCATCGCGAGGCTCATTTGCATAACGCCATCACCATTCGCCTGGGGCTGCACCCCGTGGACATGCGCCATGAATTTTCTCGCCAGTACTGGCTGCACACGCTTGAGCGCCTGCTGGAAGATGGCCGCGCGCCCATGACCAAGTTTGCCTGGCTGCAACGTCAGAGCGTTGTCAGGTCCGCCGCGTGAAGCGACTTGTCTGGCTGGCGGTGGTCCTGGTACTTGCCCTTCTGATTCCTTTTTTCATGGGCGGCGCGGACATGTTTCACCGCCTGCGCAACTTTCCGCTCCCGTTGCTGATCGGCATGTTCGGCATGGTCTTGGTCGGCTGGTGCATGAACACTCTGCGTTTGCGCTTGTTATTAGGCGACAGCGCTGGCGGGCTGGGAATGCGCAAGAGTCTGGCAGTGGTCATGGCCACCGAATTCGCGTACTGCGCGACGCCAGGTGGCAGCGGTGCGCCGCTGACGCTGGTGGCGCTGCTGTCACGCAGCGGTATCGGTCCGGCGAAGAGCACGGCGGCGTTCGCCACGGACCAACTCAACGACCTGGTGTTCTTTCTGTTCGCGCTGATCGGCATCCTGATTTACGCCGTCTTTCACAAGCTCAGCGAGAACCTTGAATGGATGCTCATAGCCAGCGCACTGCTGATTGGCGCGGGCCTGTGTGTCTGCGCGGGTTTTGCACGGTATCACCGTCGCATCATTCTGCTGAACGGCAAGCTGCTCAAACGTCTGAAGCGCAAGAACACCACTCGCATTCGCTGGGCGCGCAAGCTGTTGCACTTTCGCGATGCGCTGGCTGAAACCTGGAAAATGCCCCACCGCATCCTGCTCAAGGTCTTCGCGCTGACCTGCGTTCACTGGAGCCTGCGCTACAGCGTGATGTACCTGGCTTTACGTGGGCTTGGCGTGGACATCGACTGGGCCTGGACATTTCTGGTGCAAATGTTGTCGCTGAGCGCGGGCCAGTTCAGCCTGTCGCCCGGCGGCGCCGGTGCTGCGGAACTGACCTCGGCGGCCCTGCTGGCGCCGATGGTGGGCAAATCGACCGCTGCCGCGGCGATTCTGATCTGGCGGATCGTGACGTACTACTTCTATCTGGTGGCGGGCGGTCCGGTGTTTCTGCTGATGGTGGGCCGCCCCTTGTTGATGAAGCTACTGCGGATCAAGGCTGCGTGAAGCTTCGTCATCCGGCTCTTCAGGCTTGATCTGGTCCCACAACTGAGCGGCCCCCTCGAATTCGGTGCCGTCCTCGGGCGACAGCGCATCGGGGTCATAACGGCTCAGGCAGCCCTCACCCAGAGTGGGCGGCGCTTTGGAGGTGGCTTTGTCGAGTGGGTCGGTCATGGCTGTGCTCCGCTGATCTACGGATGGACCGTGGGGGCGAATTCATTCGCGAAACGCCAATACATCCAGTGCGCTGTGTCGCCTGACACTTTGCATGGCGAATGAATTGGCCCCCACAGATCTGGCGTTTAAACCCTAACTCTATCGCTGGACTCTACCGTCCGGCTCAGTCGAACACCACGGTCTTGTTGTCATGCACCAGAACCCGGTCTTCCAGGTGCGCGCGCAGACCACGGGCCAACACCATCTTCTCGACATCACGACCGAAACGCACCATGTTCTCGATGCTGTCGCGATGGCTGACCCGCACCACGTCCTGCTCGATGATCGGGCCAGCGTCCAGTTCTTCGGTGACGTAATGGCACGTCGCACCGATCAGCTTCACGCCACGCAGCGATGCTTGATGGTACGGCTTGGCGCCCACGAACGATGGCAGGAAGCTGTGATGAATGTTGATGACCTGATGCGCATATTCGCGGCACAGATCAGGCGGCAGGATCTGCATGTAACGGGCGAGTACCACCACATCGGCTTCGTGCTGTTTCACCAGGCGTGAAACTTCAGCGAAGGCCGGCTCTTTGTCTTTTGGATCGACCGGCACGTGGTAGTAAGGAATGTCGTGCCACTCGACCATGCTGCGCAGGTCCTGGTGATTGGAAATCACACAGGCGATTTCGCAATCCAGTTCATCGCTGTGCCAGCGGTGCAACAAGTCCGCCAGACAGTGCGATTCACGGCTGGCCATCAGCACGACGCGTTTTTTCTGATCGGAGTCCGTGATACGCCAATCCATCGAGAACTCTTCAGCGATGGGGGTGAATGCCTCTCGGAAGCCCTCGAGGTCGAACGGCAGGGTGTCGGCACGGATTTCGTGACGCATGAAAAACCAGCCGCTGAGGTTGTCAGAGTGATGGCTCGCTTCGGTAATCCAGCCGTTGTACGACGCCAGAAAGTTACTGACTTTGGCAACGATGCCAACACGGTCCGGGCACGCGATGACCAGACGAAAAGTGCGCATGAGGGGGAAACTCCAGAACTTCGCAAAGGCGGCTATTCTAGCGACTACCCGACGACTCTGCAGTATTCCGATGACACTGATTTCATCGGGTGAAAAAGCACCGCCGATCAACGGTAACGGGGCACCGCTCCCGAGCCGTCCCTCCTCCAGACCTAACAACGCGCAGATAAGGCCGTCAATAGCAGCATTCTTTTGAAAGCCGGCCACATAACATTTGTTTCATGAACACGCATGTCACTCAGCTATTTCAAAATGCTACAGATAAAACTTTTCTTAAATGTTTACTTGCGCAAACACTGTGACTATTATTGCGTCATTACACCCTGCTCATCACAACACAGGTAGCCCTCATGTCCCTGATCAACGAATACCGCGCAACAGAAGAAGCCATCAAAGAACTGCAAGCGCGTCTGCAAAACCTGCAACAAGACGACAAACTGCAAAAGGAACTTGAGTTCGAAGGCAAACTGCGCACCCTGATGGGCGAATATCAGAAATCCCTGCGCGACATCATCGCGCTGCTGGATCCGGATTCCAAAATGAAGGCTCCTCGCGGCGCCGCGGTAAAACCTGCCGGCACCAAGCGCGCGCGCAAGGTCAAGCAATACAAGAATCCGCACAACGGTGAAATCATCGAAACCAAAGGCGGCAACCACAAAACCCTGAAAGAGTGGAAAGCCAAGTGGGGCGGCGACGAGGTTGAAAGCTGGGCAACTCTGCTGGGCTAATTACCCGCGTAGTGCAATAGCTGTTGTGCAGTGATGTGCGACTCAAAAAAACGCCAGCAAATGCTGGCGTTTTTTATTGGCCGCGAAAAGGCTGCCCGTGATTTATAAGCCCACTCGTTGCTGAAGTTGCAGCGAATAATCCTGCCACTGGCTCAGCACCTTGAGTTGCTCGGGCGTCGCGGTGAGCGACTGCGCGATCAAGGCCTTGGTAAAGCCTTTCAACGTGTTGGGCGCCCCGGCCTGCGGGTCGCTGAGGCGCAACCGGCAAAAGCTTAACCAGCGTTGTTGCTCTTCAGTGTTCAGGGTTTCGGCAAAGTTTCGGGCACGGTAACGGAACAATAACTCCGGGAGACGAGGATCATCGAAAGGCCAGGACTCGCTGCCCAGTTGCTGCGGCTCCGCAATACGGACCTGCTCACAAAGACGACGATCTCGGTCGTTGATAAAACCGTCATATAACTGCTGCTCGGGGTCTTCACTCGCCGCGAATTCATCACTGGCGTAAACCGTTTTCAACTTTTCCTGCCAGATCGCCTGCCCTTCGTTCAGACGCAAGACACGCTCTTTAAAGACGCTCATGTCCAACTGCAACCGCTGGCGATCTTCCTCACGCAAGACGCTCAAGGGCGCGACGACCGGGCATTTATTTATATGCAGTAGTTTGAGCGGCACCGGCAACTGCCCCTGCGCCAGATCTTCGCGACGGGTATATAAGCGCTGGCGCAAGGTCTCGCCGTCTTCGTCCAGCAACGGACGGTGGTCATGAAAAAGGTCGCAGACAATCAGAGCATTGCGATTGGTCGGATGCCAGGCCAAGGGTAATACGACGCTCACGTAACTTCGCGCTGCAGAAAACCGACCGGATATATGCACCAGCGGCTGCAACAACCGAATCTGCTCCTGCACCTTGTGCTTGCTGCGCAACTGGAAAAGATAGTCGTACAGCTTGGGTTGTTTGTCGCGAATCAAACGTGCGAGTGCAATAGTTGCACGCACATCGGAGAGCGCGTCGTGCGCCTGACCATGGTCAATGCCGTTGGCTGCCGTCAGACGTTCAAGTTTCAGCGTGACGCGCCCCTCCTCTTCCGGCCAGACAATACCTTCGGGGCGAAGCGCATACGCGGTACGCACGACATCGATCAGGTCCCAGCGACTGTTACCGCCCTGCCACTCCCGCCCGTACGGGTCGAAGAAGTTGCGATAGAGGCTGTAACGCGTCATCTCGTCATCGAAACGCAGCGTGTTGTAACCGGCCCCGCACGTACCGGGTTTTGAAAGTTCGGCATGCACGCGGGTCATGAAATCCGCTTCACACAATCCCTTTTCCGCCAGTCGGGCCGGGGTGATGCCCGTGACCAGGCAGGCTGCCGGGTGCGGCAGGATATCGTCGCTCGGCTGGCAATAGAGATTGACGGGGTCGGCGATTTCGTTGAGCTGCTCATCGGTGCGTATCCCCGCCATCTGAAGGGGACGGTCGTTACGCGGATTGATCCCGGTGGTTTCGTAGTCGTACCAGAAGATGCTGGAGGTCACGGGGCTGATCCTGAACAAAAGACCGGGCCAGTCTAACAGATGGACCTGACGCACTATCGATGCGGCAGATGTAACGAGGTTATGCGCAGGTTGCTTACCTCTCCCTGCGTGGCTAGCATCAGACTTTATTTCAAGGCGTATCCCTCCCCACAATGTCCACCTCGCACGCTTGGCCAAGGATCGCTGCGCAGCCTGCCCCGCTGGACACCCGTATCCGCATGGAAACCCCGGAAGGCATCGACCTGATGCTGCGTCCTGCCGGACTGTTGTCGCGCTCGCTGGCCTTCAGCATCGATCTGTTGATTCGCGGTGCGCTGCTGACCGGACTGTTCTTTCTGCTGGGAGCACTCGGCGAGTTCGGCACCGGCGTGTTCGTGCTGGTGCTGTTCCTGATCAACTGGTGGTACATGGTGCTGTTCGAGGTCCTGCATCAGGGACGCACACCCGGCAAGCAGATCATGGGATTGCGCGTGGTCCACGATGACGGCACGCCGGTCGGCTGGTCAGCCTCGCTGCTGCGTAATCTGCTGCGCTTCGTAGACATGCTGCCGTTCGGTTACAGCGTCGGCGCGTTTGCCTGCTTGCAACATCCTCTGTTCAAACGCCTTGGCGATCTGGCGGCGGGAACGCTGGTGATTTACCGCGACGCACCGACACCCCGTCCGACGCTGCCCGATGCGCCACCCGTGATGCCGCCGTTGGTGCTGACCTTGCCGGAGCAACGCGCCGTAATGGCCTTCGCCGAGCGGCAGGCGGGGCTTGCGCCGGCGCGGGCCGAGGAGCTTGCGTCGATACTCGTCGAACCGTTACAGATGCCCTCCCATGCGCCACCGCAACAGGCGGTGAGTCAGTTGAACGGTATCGCGCGCACACTGGCGGGGTCGGCATGAAGCGAAGCTCGACATGAAGCAAAGCCAGTTCGAACAACACCATCAAGACGCCTGGCAGCAGTTCAGCCAGCGGCTTGACGCGCTGGAACGCAGCCGGCGCCGTCACGAGGCAGGCGACGGTTTTACGCAGGCGTACCGGCAAATCTGCCAGCACCTGGCGCTGGCTCAAGAGCGCGGGTACAGCAGCCATCTGGTCGAGCCGCTGCAACAACTCGCCATGCGTGGCCACCAACAGCTGTATCGCCACCGCAGCCAGTTCGCTGCCCAGTTGCTGGCGTTCGTACTGGCAGATTTCCCGCGCCTGGTGCGTGCCGAATGGCGGCTGGTCACGCTGGCCCTTGTCCTGTTCTTCGGCAGCCTGATCGTCATGGGACTGCTGGTGTACGGGTATCCGGACCTGATCTACAGCGTGGTCAGTCCTGCTCAGGTCAGCGAAATGGAGTCGATGTACGACCCCGCGGCACGTCGTATCGGCCAGGCCGCAGAACGCGCCTCGAGCACCGACTGGCTGATGTTCGGTTACTACATCATGCACAACATCGGCATTGCCTTTCAGACCTTCGCCAGCGGGTTGCTGTTTGGCTTGGGCAGCCTGTTTTTCCTGTTCTTCAATGGGCTGATGATCGGCGCCGTCGCAGGTCACCTCACCGATGTCGGCTTCGGCCAGACGTTCTGGCCGTTCGTGGTGGGGCATGGCGCGTTCGAATTGACCGCCATTGCTCTGGCTGGTGCCGCTGGCCTGAAACTGGGCTGGGCACTGCTCGCACCCGGTCCGATGCGGCGTGGGGAAGCCCTGCGCATCGCCGCCAAAACCAGCGTCCGGCTGATCGGCGGCGTGATGCTGTTTCTGCTGATTGCCGCGTTTATCGAAGCCTACTGGTCGTCGATGACCTGGCCGCAACCCACCACCAAATACCTGGTGGGCGCCGCACTCTGGGCGTTGGTCGCGTCCTATCTGCTGTTTGCCGGGCGCACCTCTCATGCGCCTGACTGAAGCCTGCGTGGCAATTCGCCCGCGCAATCCATGGGAAGCCATCGACCTCGGCGTACTGCTCGCGCGCCAGCATCGGCGTCTGTTGATGACGAGTTGGGCGATCATCACGTTGCCGATTTTCGCGCTGATCAGCGGGTTGCTTTGGGACTATCCCAGCGTGGCGGTGCTGCTGTTCTGGTGGCTCAAGCCCGCGTATGAACGGCTGCCGTTGCTGATCCTCTCCCAGGCGCTGTTCGGCACAACGCCATCCTTGAAAGCCGCACTCAAGGCCTGGCCGCGTGCACTCAAACCGCAATTGCTCGCCAGCCTGACGTGGCGCCGGTTCAGCCTGAGCCGCAGCTTCTATCTGCCCGTACAACAGCTTGAAGGCCTGAACGGATTGCCACGGGCACAACGCATCGCGCTGTTGGGACAGAAGGACCGACGCGTCGCGCGCTGTCTGACGTCCATGGGCAGCACGCTGGAGATGTGCCTCTGGGTCGGCGCCATGTTGCTGTTCTACGCGCTCATTCCCCAGCAGGTCGAACTGGACTGGTCGTGGCGCAGCCTGCTGGACATCGAAGGGCAATGGAACTGGCTGGAACATTTGACCAATGCGTTCTATGCGCTGGTGCTGGTGTTCTGGGGCCCGACGTATGTCTCGTGCGGTTTCGCCCTGTACCTCAATCGCCGTACGACGCTGGAAGCCTGGGACATCGAGCTGGCGTTCCGCCAATTGCGTCAGCGCGTGATGGGCAGTGCCTACGCGCTCTTGATCGGCCTCTCGCTTGCGTTCAGCCTGTCGCCGTCGAGCGCGATGGCAGCCGAGATCACAGACGAATCGAATTACAGCTGCCCATTGCCGCCTCTGGACTCCCCCTTGACGGACGAGCAGGTGGCAGGCCCCGCCGCAGCGCGTCTGCTCAACCAGCCGCTGACCAGCCAGGCCTCGCGACAAGCCATCAAGGCCGTGCTGGACAGCCCGCCCTTCAAGAACCCCAAAACCGTATCGGGCTGGCGAATCGCCGACCAGAAGCACAGCGCAAAGACCGGCGACTCCCCTCAATGGCTGGCGAAGCTGGTCGTGGGTTTGCTGAACGCAGGCAAAACCCTGTCGAGCGTTTTCGAAGCGCTGCTGTGGACCGTCATCGCCGTGGTGGCCGGCTGGGTCGTGTGGCGTTATCGCGCCTGGTTCGGCACCTTTGTGAGCAGGGCGCAGCGCAAGAAACCCGCTGCGCGCACAACACCCCAACAATTGTTTGGCTTGCAGGTGGCTGCCGAGAGCCTGCCGGACGACGTCGCCAGTGCCGCAGAAAAACTCTGGTCACACGCACCGCGCGAAGCCCTCAGCCTGCTCTACCGCGCCCTGCTCAACCGCCTGCTGACCGACTATCAACTGCCTCTGAAAAATGCCGACACCGAAGGTCAGGTGCTGGCGCGCGTCGACGCCCTGAACCAGCCACCGCTCCACGCCTACAGCCATGAACTGACGCGCCACTGGCAAAACCTGGCCTACGGTCACCGGCTTCCCGAAGCGGATGTGCAACAAGCCCTGTGTGACGAGTGGCGGCGGCTGTTCACCAAGGGAGCCGCTGCATGAACCGGCGCACAGGGATGCTGATCGGCGCCATCGTGCTGGTGTGCATCGCGATTGCCAGCGCACCGCTGCTTAAACGCATCGAGCACTATGAGGAAGTGGTTGACCAGGGCGCGTCACCTGAGGCGCGGGCCAACCCGTACCTCGCCGCGGAAACGTTTTTGCGTCAGCGAGGCGTGTCGGTCAACGTCACCCAAGCCCTCAACAACCTCCCTGATACGCGCCAGCAAACGCAGACCCTGATGCTGCTGGACACACGCGAGAAGATGACCCCGGCCGATGTCACCCGGGTGCTGAGCTGGACCCGTGCAGGTGGGCGACTGCTGTTCGTCGCCGAGCAGCTGTGGGATGAAAAGAAAGGCCGCAGCGGTGACCTGTTGCTCGATCAGTTGCAGGTCCATCAGTTCCTCACCCGTGATTTGCGCGAACAGGACAGACGGCGCGAACGCGAGCAGCTCAAGCCCGTCATCCCGTTGAGCACACCGGACATCGAGGCGCCAAAAACGCCCTGGCCGGAACTGACCCGACTCTACGTACAAAACGAAAACGACCCGGCCTACATGAGTTTCGACCCGGCCTTTCACCTGGACGATCCACAGGACCACGCACAGTCCTGGGCAAACAGCGCCGACGCCACCCACATGCTGCAGATGGTGTACGGCAACGGCCTGATCACGATCCTCACTGACGCGGATTTGTGGAAAACCCGCGCCATCGGCAAATACGACAATGCCTGGTTGCTGTGGTACCTGAGCCAGGACAGCGACGTGACCTTCCTGCTGCGCACCGATCACGACGATTTGTTCGGGCTGCTCTGGAAGTATTTCCCACAGGCGTTGCTGGCGTTGGCGCTGTGCCTCGGTGCAGGTCTCTGGCACGCCGGTATGCGCCACGGACCGTTGCAGCCCGAACCCTCGCGAGCCCGTCGACAGCTGAGCGAGCACCTGCGCGCCAGCGCCGACTTTCTGCTGCGCCGCCGAGGTCAGCACGCGTTGCTACGATCCCTGCAGCAGGACATTCTGCGCCGCGCCCGACAGCGTCATCCCGGCTTCGAAACGTTACCGGTCACCGAACAGTGGCAATTGCTGGCCCGCATGACGCGCCAGCCGACCCGGCACATTGGTCAGGCCCTGCGCCCGCGCCTTGAAGAGCGCCTGTCCAGCACCGAATTCACCCGCCAGGTTGCCTACCTGCAAACCCTCAGGAATGCCTTATGATGCGGAGCGTTGCGGTCGTTAGATCACAGTGATATCAAAATCTTAGGTCTGTCCGTGGGGAGTGAAGAGGCGTAGCCGTAGCCATCAAACAGCCCAAGCAGACAGGGTGACATAGTGATTGGCCAACGACGGGATGAACGATGTAGCTTGTGTGGGGCAGCGAGGATTTCGTAATCGCAGGGCAACCTTATCAAGGGTTTCCTGTTCTGCTGTGGGACTCGATGGACAGCTGTACCCAGGCCAATCAATTCTTCCGTCGTTACCTCCTCCGTGGGGAGATCGGCTCGAAGAGATCCTGGCCGAATACCAGACGAGCGCTGTACGACTTCTATAGCTTCCTACAAGCCCATCACCTTGACTGGCGGGACGTAGATCGTGGTGAGGCGATGAGGCTTGTTGCTGCCTATCGGGACTAGTGTCTGGTGACGTGTGGATTGGCACGCAACACCCCCCGCCAGCGGCTGACGTACATCTGCAAGCTCCACGAGTTCGCCTTGGGAAAAGGTTGGGTTAAGCGCCTGCCGTTCGGTCATGTGGAGCGGACTGGTAAGCGCGAAACATGCTTCCTCAGACACGTTGATGCGAGTTGTGGCAGAGCCTTGGTGAACGATGTGATGCCGCGCCGTCCCCCCCCCTGCCTGGATATCTGAGCATGTCCGAGACGAAGTCGCTTTTGACCGCGGTAGATAATCCACACCACCGCACCATGATTCAGTTGGCCCTGCGCGCAAAGGCTTGCGTCGTAACGAACTAGCTACCTTTCCAGTCGCGTATGTTTTCGTCCCGGACGAGGCTGGAGGAAGCTGTGAGCAGCCCCGTGCCAAGGGAAACGCCCATATCCCTTGTCCAGCGAAGGTATCCAGGAACTGTGAGATATGATCGGTGGGCCGGCAGTCGACCAAGTCCATGCCCAGCGAAAGATCTCCATCTGCCAGAGTGCGCCCCATCGGCAGACTAGGGACGTGTCCAAGAAGCGGGCAATGGTGGCTAGTATCACAAAGCCATTAAACGCTTGACGCAGATGATTTTTTTTAAGATGTTATCCGACTAATTATCATGGACGAAAAAATGTCGGCACCCTCTCTCTCCCAAGTACGGGCATTCCCTTCCGTTTCCAGGTCATGTGCGCCCCGAAGCCGGTGGTCGTCACGACAATCGCGCTCCGTGACGAGAAGCGAACTTGGTAACGATAGCTCCATGCAGCATACAATAAAAATGATCAAAACTACCTGTCGCCCAGGGGCTTTAGATGTCTATCGATAATCCACGTGCCACATATGTTGCCGAACTTCCTCGCGCCCTTGAAAGCCACTCAGGATATATTGATCAGGTGCTGCTGAGCCAGATTCTTGGTGTCGTGCCTAGAAGTGGAAAAATCATTAGGTCTGTGATTAACACCCTAAGCTCAACGCCTCTGAGTTCCAAAGCTAATGCAATGGAGCGTATGGCCTTACTAATTGCGGACAAACGCTTTCTGACGAAGTGGGAAAAATTTCCAAAAGGTTCATTTCCAACATTTACATATTGCCTTAAAAGCTTCTTGAAGTTGAAAGACCCCAATTTGGCGCTAGACTCGGAGAAGCTTAAAGACTTCTTCGAAACTCGTAATGGAAAAAAGAAATACCCAATTCTAGAGAATATGGATCTTCTCGTTAAAGTAGTACGAGAATCATCAGCAGACCGGCGAGTGGCAGCAATGTTCCTCTGGGCGCTCAGAGACGGTTGTATAAGTGGTTATGCAGAAGATCCAAGTGAAGAGTGCCTGTACGACTTCTGGCCACGACTTAACGAATCCTTGGAGAGAAGCGGTGAGATAGAGCTACTTGAGCTTATTCAAACGCCTATCTGGCATGTAAACACTAAACCGGCCGCCAATCTGATTACCAAAACGTCAGTTGAATTGAATTCGCCTGCGAAAAAAGTGCTAGAAGTAAGGCTCCCTCAAATAACTCCTTTTTTTGCAGAATTTAGCAGCCTGCTGAAGAAGATCGAGATTGAGATTGGCCGATACGAGGTCTCCAATAAATTATTAGTTAGCAAGGTGACGTCGCTTCAGAAAGAAAAAGACCCTATAACGAGTCTGGAAGGAATTTCGGATATTGTGAATGATGCGCGTAGCGCTTTTAATCATGCAATAACCCAGGCAGAAAATCTCGAAAGATATTTGAATTCGGCAATATCGGAGCGGTTAGCCGTATTGGGCGCGAAACCTCTATACAATATCCAAGCTGAAGCGAGCCTTCTAGAATTCAATCGATGGAGCAAAGAAATCGTCGACTGGGGACAGAAGGTCGATATATTACTTCCCCGCCTGGACAGCATACTACTAAACAAACAAACTAACGAATCGCATCAACGGCTATATGAACCCCGAAAAATATCAAACTTCAACGAACTTGATAGCTTTTGCGTTGAGCTTGAAAAATTACAGAACATTGTTCTCAAAGGGGAGGAAGCTCTCCTCCTGGTTAACAGGCGAGTTCGTGAAAACCTGTCTAATCTAAGCTGGAGCGCGTTCGGTGACAAATCAATCACCAATAGATCTTGGGTTGCAGTAGCCCGGCTTCTTATTCAGCGCGAAGAGCTCAGCGTAAAACTTGCACTGATGGTTCATAACAGCTTCAACGATCTTCATCTTGACTTTTCCGAACTCATCAAGAAAAAGGTCGCAAGTAACGACAAAGATGAAATTATAAAACTGCTAGATATACTGTCCTGGCTGTCACTAGGCCAAATAGAACAAATTTCCGAGAAGCAACCTGACCTGAAAGTAATATTAGCAGTAGTCGAGCTAGACGCTTACTTCAAATCTTTAGCTCTGGGAGTTGATGGCTTTGTATGTTGGAGCTCTAGTCCTTTAAGGGACGTTATCTCTAGCCAAAGCAACAACCTATGCGAGATGTTCTTTCGACAAACATACGAAGCTTCCATCGGCTTTGGCTTCCATGCTTCGACTACCGATCAGATTCTTTTGCTCGCAGCTACAGCGCGAGTGCAAAGTGCACATATTCAAAATCGAACCGCATCAAATGAAGCATTAGTAGCTAATTTAGCAGACACTTTATCATTCAGACGAAAGGGAGGAAAAACCACATATGCTCACATATGGCGAGAAGCATATGACGATACATTTAGTCATCTAGCCAAGTCATTAGAAAAGGGTGGTGTCGTCACTTTTCTTGAGGATTATAATTCATGGATGTCCGAATTCGACATCGAAGAATACCTCGACAAATGGAAATCAGAGATTCCGGAACACCTAAAGAAAAACTCTGAATATAACAAATTCATTCGAAACCAAATTAGCTTAAAAACGCACGAAATCGACGCTTGGATTAAACTTTACAAGGCAAGTAGCGACGAGCCTCCTGAATTCGCTGACAGTGGAGCTACTAAAAAGCTTAAAAGAACACTAGGCGAATTGCTTAAATGCCAGGATTCTGAGTCGAGAACAATCCAAGCCTGGCTCGAAGCCGCGACCAGGCCACGAAGTGAACAAAACAATAATTATGTTATGTACCAACGAAGTCAGGAGTCATGCAATACACAAGAATTAAATCTAACTGAGAGCAATCCTTTTCTGCCCCGTGTACTTACCCATAGTATGGACGGGAAGTCCAGTTACGACGATCTGTTCACCGACGCCCTGATGTATGATTTCGGGTTCAACAAGCCTATACAACTTGCTGAACTTTATGAGTCCAAAGATTTGCTAGAGGCGTATGCTTCGCTAGCAAATAAACTCAACGAAGAGTTGCCTCCAGCATTGGATCGAAAGATTGAAAAAAAAGTAGAAGATCTAGAAAGTCGGCAAGGCGTGAGATTGCTGGCCTTATCGAGATTGTATGACGGAATGGGCGAGACGGAAAGTACTGGCATAATAGCCAAGCTACAAGGGTACCTTGATAATCATGAGTGGAATAATTTTGACAAGGAGTATTCCGAAGCCGAACAGTACATTCTCGAGCTTGAACATGAGAAAGAGCAAGCTAGTCGCCGCAATATCATTATAAAAAAGATTACATCGCTGGGCGGAGTTTTAGAGCGCGATGATCTAGATGAGCAGGCGCTTACTAATATTCTCCACGCATTGGAGGTAGAGTATCTTCCCCGCCGGGCTCACATCGAAGTATTAAACAAAATTCAGTCTATATCCATCGCAGATAAAGGATTAGCTTCTGCAGTAGAATCATGTATACATACTTTAGAACAAGCGAACCCACTGCCCTCCGCTGACGCTTCGGAATCTGCCGCATTTTATCTTAATCAAGCTATTACTCCTCTCGCAAAGGAAATCGCTAGAAGCCATACGTTATTGCCATCATACGCAAGGCAATTGAATTTGCTTGCCCTTTCCCTAGTGTATAATATTGAAAGGGCGAAGGATCTATTTTCGGATAATTCACTACTCTTATCATTATTAGTGGAGACCGATGAGATTTGGCAACAGATTTCCGAAAGAGGTAAGGAAGGTGTAGATCTAATACTATCCGAGTTCACCAAGCGCGGCCTGTCGATTACTGTCCAAGCACCGGCTCCCTCTGTCGATATTGCGGT